>JBBPIK010000005.1:25554-81330 GCA_038040415.1 Actinomycetota bacterium | reverse complement strand
GATGGGAACCCTGATCTTCTGGGGCGCCAACCCGAGGGCGCCGATCGGGGGGTGAGTTGAGCGCGCTGACGTCCCGGCGGCGATGGCCCTCTTCGCCCCGGCGCTGTTGTGGCTCAACGGCCTCTACCTGCGGGTGATCGGCGCCGTCGGGCCGGGGGCCGGAAGAAGACGAGGCTCACCGCAGGCGTCTCGGCGGTCCGCTGGAGCTCTTCCTCTACGCATCGATGGCGATCGCCTTCGCAGTCCTGCTCGCCTGGATCTTCTTCCTCGGCGAGCGCCCGCCATACACCGTCTGGTAGCCGGCGCCCTCGCCAGCTCAGTACCAGGCGGAGGCGGGGTCGCGCGGCGGCTCTGAGAGGTCGCCGCCATCGCTGCCGAGCAGGTCGGGATCGTCGCGGCCGAGCTCCCAGAGCAGGTCGTCCAGCACCGGGGGCTCGAGCCCCGCCGTCCGGGCCACCTGCCCGAAGGCGGCGCGGGTCGCCGCACGCACCTCGTCGACCGTTCCGGGATGGACCAGGCCGGAGCGCAGCGCGAGCCGCATCAGGACGTTGTCGGCACACACCGCCCAGGACTCGGGGTCCTGGACGCGGAGCCAGCCAAGCCGGGCGCAGATCTTCGCGAACAGGAACGACTTCTTGGCCAGCGGGTCGGCGTAGGCCTCATAGCCCGCCAGGAGCTCGAGCAGCCCGCCGGCGCCGCCAAGGCGACCCGCGGAGGCAGCCAGCAACGCCTCGGCCTCTCCCCCATGATCGCGCTCCAGCCCGGCTGCGAGGTCGCGCCACAGGGCCGCGCGACGCTCCGGGTCGGCGACTGTCTCGCCGCCGATCCGGAACAGCTCGGCGAGGCGCTCGGGCGTCGCGTCGTTGAGGCCGGCGGCGGTCAGCAGACCACGCCGGCGGAGCGCCGCCTGCAGCCCCACCGCCCACAGCAGCGCGCTTCCCCCGAACGGCCCCTTCCCAGCGACCAGGAACCGCCCCCGGTAGCCGGTCTGGTGGTCGATCGCGCAGAGAAAGATCGCCGCATCCGGGTCGGGGACGTGCGAGAAGCCCGGCGGCTCGTAGCCATCCCACAGCTCGCGCACCCGCTCGGCCACTCGCTCGACCGCCTCGGCATGCGCCCCACTGGTCGCCACCGCGCCCACGCTACCGCGCCTTGCCCCCGTGGCGCCCTCGGTCAAGCACAGGCCGCAAAGCACATCTCAGCTTCTGAGTGAATTTGGGCCACTCCGCTTATCATCGCGAGATGGGGGACCGCAAGGTGGCGCTCGAAGATGAGCGTGGAGTGGTGGACTCCGATACCGAGTCACCCAGGTTGGAGAGCCAGCACGGCGACACCGTCCCTGATGCCGTCGCTCCCCCGCCACACCACCCGCGCTTCCCGCTGCTCGACGGGATGCGGTCGATCGCGGTTCTGAGCGTCGTCCTCGTCCACACCACCGTTGGAGCGCACGACACCCCGATCCTGGGTCCACTGCTCGCCCACACGAACATCGGGGTGGCGATCTTCTTCCTCATCTCCGGGTTTCTGCTGTACCGGCCGTTCATCGCCCATCGAGGCGGCGGCCCCGCGGCGCCCTCGGTGGACCAGTACGCGAAGCGGCGCGTTCTGCGCATCTACCCTGCCTACTGGCTGGTACTGACTGTCCTGGTGATCGCCCCGGGACTCACCGGCATCGGCGACGGCGAGTGGTGGGCACTCTACGGACTAGTGCAGACCTTGCCGGGGGCGTCCGACTGCAACCCCTTTCTAACGCAGTGCGGAGTTAGTCAGACTTGGAGCCTCGTCACCGAGGTGACCTTTTACGCCGCGCTCCCCCTATACGTGCTGGCCACTGCGTTTCTCGCGCGCAGGCGGAGCGTCCGGAACTGGATGCGCCTCGAGCTGCTCCTCCTGGCCATCCTGTCGATCGTCTCGGTGTTGCTCCATTTCGTGGTTCTCGACGGCACGGCGAGATCCTGGGTGGCCCCGAGCGTAGTCGGCTATGTGTTCTGGTTCGCCCTCGGGATGGGCCTGGCGATTGCATCGGTGGGGCTCGAGCGCCGTGAGCGCCAGCCGGCGCTGATCCGCCTGGTCGCCTCCCGGCCGTTGATCCCCTGGTCCCTTGCGTTCACCGTCTACGTCTTGCTGAGCGCATGGTTACCGAGTACCCCGGTCATCTTTGACAAGGACCGCGTGATCGTGATCCACGTCGCGTTCGGACTGATTGCCGCGCTTCTGTTGCTGCCGGCAGTGTTCGGAGATCGCTCGGGCGGGTTGCCCCGGCGTTTCCTCGCCCACCCCGTTGTGGCCTGGCTGGGGCTGATCTCCTATGGGATCTTCCTCTGGCACTACGCCATCGCCCTCCGCCTCAGAGGTGCCGACCTTGACCCCAGCCTCGTCTTGATCGCAACCCTTGCGATCACGATCCCGTGCGCGACCGCAAGCTACTACCTCGTCGAGCGTCCGCTACTGCGTCTCAAGTACCGCCGGCTCCGGGACGTGGTGGGATACGTCAGGCGCGCACGTCGGCTCCCACCGCCGTAGCTCCGGGTCGGTGGCCCGCTACCACCAAACGACCGAGTCGATGCCCTCCAGCTCCTCGACCGGCGTCGTGTAGACCCCCGACGAAAGGTACTTCCAGCCGTCGTCGGGGGCGATGAAGACCACGTTGCCCTGATCGAGCTCGGCGGCGATCCGGACCGCGATCGCCGCGACCGCCCCCGTCGAGACTCCGGCGAACATGCCCTCGTCGTGGAGCAGGCGCTGGGTCCAGACGATTGCGTCGCGGTTGGAGACCATAATCTTGCGGTCGAGCACCGAGAGGTCGATGATCGGCGGGATGAAGCCGTCGTCGAGCGAGCGCAGGCCCTGGACCAGCTCGCCCTGCATCGGCTCGGCGGCGACGATCTTGGTCTCGGGATCGTGCTCCTTGAGGCGCCGCCCCACCCCCATCAGGGTCCCCCCCGTGCCGAGCCCGGCGACGAACGCCGCCACCTCGTCGAGCTCCTCGAGGATCTCTGGCCCGGTGCCGTCGTAGTGGGCACGGGGGTTGGCCTCATTCCCGTATTGGTAGGGCATGTAGTAGGAGGCGTCGCCGCCGGCCATCTCAAGGGCCAGCTCGACGGCGCCGTTCGAGCCCTTAGCGCCCTCCGAGTAGACGATCTCGGCGCCGTACATGCGCAATAGCTGGGTGCGCTCCTCGGTGACGTTGTCGGGCATCACCACCTTCAGCGGGTAGCCCTTGCGCCGGCAGATCATCCCCAGCGAGATCCCCGTGTTGCCCGAGGTCGGCTCGAGGATCGTCTGGCCGGGCTCGATCGCGCCCTGGGCCTCCGCGTCCTCGATCATCGCCTTGGCGACCCGGTCCTTGACCGAGCCGGTCGGGTTGCGGCCCTCCAGCTTCACCAAGATGCGCACGCCCGGCTTCGGCGACAGCCGAGGCAACTCGACCAGCGGCGTGTTACCGACCGCCTCGACGACGTTCGCGTAGCGCCCGCCGCAGGGGCGGTTGAGGGTCTCGTCGACCATCGCTTTAGGAAGTGTAGTGAGGAACGGAGTATGTTCCCCGCGGATCGACACCAGGAGAAGAGAGGACTCAAGGATGATCAGGGGCACGCGGATGAGGTTCGGAATCGCGCTGGTTGTGGCGCTCTCGACCGCCGGCATCGCCGCCGGCTGCGGAGGCGATGACGACGGCGGCGGGGATCTCGGGACCCTCACCGAGGGGACCCTATTCGTCGGCCTCGACACCCCCTATCCCCCGTTCGCGGAGGGCCAGCCGCCCAACGCCACCGGCTACGACGTCGAGACCCTGAACGCGATCGCCGAGAACCTCGGCCTGACCGTGGAGTACCAGGACACCGGCTTCCCGACCATCTTCCGCGACGTAGCGGCCGGCCAGTTCGACACCGCCGCTGCGGCTTCGTCGATCAAGCCCGGGCGCGAGAAGACGGTCGACTTCACCGACCCCTACTACTTGAGCGCGACCGCGCTCGTCGTCCCGGAGGGCTCGGACATCGCCACGATCGACGACCTCGGCGGCGTGATCGTCGGCGTTCAGGACGCAACCGTCCAGGAGGAGATCGCCAATGACACCGACGCAGGCGAGGTTCGCGCCTTCCCCGAGGGGACGACGGCGCTCACCGCGCTGCTCACCGAGCAGGTGGAGGCGGTGCTTGTCGACGAGGCCGTCGGCGCCGACTTCCTCGAGAAGCAGGGCGGAATCGAGGTCATCATCGTCGAGTCGATCCCTGGCGACGACCTGTTCGGGTTCGCGATCGCGCCCGACAACGACGCCCTGCGCGAGGCGATGAACGACGCCCTGGCGGAGATCAAGGCGGACGGCACGATGGCGGAGCTGTACCAGAAGTACTTCGGCACCGAGCCACCCGCCAAGGTCCTCGAGGGCACGAACGAGCTGCTAACGAACGACTAGCGACGAGGGCAAACCAGCTCAGCGAAGGGGCGCCGACGGCGCCCCTTCTGGTTGCCGGAGCGAATAGCCTCGCGCCGAACCCGAGCGGAGGAGCGAGATGGACTTCATCACCAACTACTACTTCGATTTCGGCGTCATGGGCGACGAGTTCAGCCGCGTCCTCGACGGCTTCTGGCTCACCGTGAAGCTCTCGATCATCTCCGGGGTCCTGTCCCTTGCCTGGGGGTTGGTGCTGGCCGTGCTGCGCCAGCTTCCGGGGAGGGCGCTCGCGCCCGTGCGCTGGCTGACCATCGCCTACATCGACGTCTTCCGGGGCGTCCCGCTCCTCCTCGTGCTGCTCCTGCTCTCGGGCTTCCTCTCCGCGGCGCAATTCGAGGGCGTGATCCCGAGAGAGCTCGGGCTCCCGACCTGGTTCGGCGAGACGTCGCCGTTCTGGTGGGGCGTTATGGGCCTGACGCTCACCTACGGCGCCTACATGGCCGAGGTCTACCGGGCCGGCATCGAGGCCGTTCCGCGCGGTCAGATGGAGGCGGCGCGCTCTCTCGGCATGAACCATGGGCAGTCGATGCGCTTCGTGATCGTGCCCCAGGCCGTGCGCAAGGTGATCCCGCCGCTGCTCAACGACTTCATCGCCCTGATGAAGGACACGTCACTGGTCGGGATCCTCGGCGCGCTCGACGTGGTCCAGGTCGGGTTCGACGTCCAGACCGAGCAGATCAACGGCTCCGCGCTGACGCTCGGCGCGCTGATGTTCCTCGTGATCACAATCCCGCTCGCCCGCCTGGTCGACTGGCTGATCGCCCGCCAGCAGCGCAAGACCGAGCGCGGCGGAGGGCCCTCGGCAGGCACATCGGGCGACGTCGAGCCGAGGCCGGCCGGACCGCCGGCGACCGGGATGGCCGGGGCATAGGATCGCGCTGGTGGAGCGAGCGAGGACGCCCGACGACGCGACTGGACAGGGCGTTCCGGCCACGTCCGGTGGGTCGATGCTGCGGCTCGAGGGCGTGCACAAGCGCTTCGGCGACCTGGAGGTCCTGCGCGGCATCGACTTGGACGTGGCCGGCGGCCAAGTCGTCTGTGTGCTCGGCCCCAGCGGCTCGGGGAAGAGCACCCTGCTGCGGTGCATAAACCTGCTCGAGCCGCCCGACCGGGGCAGGATCCTGCTGGAGGGCAGGGAGATCACCGGCAAGACGACCGCCGACGACCGTAACTACGTTCGCCGTCGCGTCGGCATCGTCTTTCAGCAGTTCAACCTCTTTCCCCACAAGACGGCGCTCGAGAACGTTTCGCTCGCCCCCCAGAAGGTGCTCGAGCGCCAGGGCGCCGAGGCTCGAGGCAAGGCGGAGGCGCTGCTCGACCGGGTCGGACTCTCCGACAAGATCAACGAGTACCCCGAGCGGCTCTCCGGCGGCCAGCAGCAGCGGGTGGCGATCGCGCGGGCCCTGGCCATGGATCCGCACGTGATGCTGTTCGACGAGGTCACAAGCGCCCTCGACCCCGAGCTGATCAAGGAGGTCCTGGACGTGATGCGGGAGCTCGCCGCGGAGGGAATGACCATGGTGGTCGTCACCCACGAGATGGGGTTCGCCCGCGAGGTCGGCGACCAGGTCGTGTTCATGGACGGCGGCGTGATCGTCGAGCAGGGGGGCCCGGCCCAGGTCCTCGACAGGCCGCGCGAGGAGCGCACCAAGCGCTTCCTGGGCCTGGTGCTGGAGCGCTAAGTGGGAGGCCCCTCAGCCCTAAGACTGGACCGATCGGTCGCAGCGCGGCCCCAGGCGGTCCTGGCGGCAAGCGTCCTGATCGCGGTCGCCCTCAACCTCTGGGAAACCCGCGGACAGACCTTCTTCTCGGACGAGTGGGGCCGGCTGATGTTCTACAACGACGGCGGGCTCGAGACCCTCCTGCGCGGACACAGCGGCCATCTGGTCGCGCTTCACACCCTGCTCTACAAGGGTCTCCTGGAGATCTTCGGAGCCGACTCTTATCTGCCCTTCCGAATCACGGAGGCGCTGCTCGTGGGAGCTTGCGGGTTGCTGTTCTACGCGCTGGCGCGCGCCCGGGCAGAGCCCTGGCCGTGCCTGCTCGCGACTTTCGTGCTGCTGTGTCTTGGCTCCGCGTTCGAGGTCCTCGCCACGCCGTACGGAATCGTCATCCTGCTGCCGGTGGCGCTTGGCCTCGCCGCCCTGGTATGCCTCGAGCGCTTTCCGGGCAAGCGAGACCTCCTGGCCTGCTTGCTGCTGATCGCCGCGGTCGCCTCCCAGAGCGTCGGGTTGGCGTTCCTGGCCGGGGCCACAGTCCTCCTCGTGCAGCAGAGCGGGCGGGCTGCAGTGGCGCGGCCATGGGTGGTCCTTGCCCCTGGCGCGCTGTATGTGGCGTGGTTTGCATGGTCCCGGCTCTCAGGCCCGGAGGTCGCGGACCCGGTCCAGCTCGACAACCTGACCGAGGTCCCATTGTCGGTCGTGAAGTTGTGCGCAGCCGGACTCGCGGCGATCAGCGGGCTCTTCGGCGGCTCGGGATTTGAAGGTGGCGTGTTGTTCGAGCACGTCCAACCCAAGGAGTTCCATCTCGCCGCCGGCTACCTGCTGCTGGTCCTGCTCATCGTCGCAGCGGTATGGCGGGCTCGGGGCGGATCGGGGCTCGCCAAAGAGGTATGGGTCGCGGTCGCCCTCGCCTTGACCTTCTGGGTCCTCGTGGCGATGGTCGCGGGCGGCGCACGCGGACCTCGGGTAAGCCGCTACCTCTATCCGAGCGCCGTGTTCCTGCTCCTGATCCTGCTCGAGCTGGTGCGTGGGGTCCGGTTCCGCCCCCGGTTGATCTGGCTCGGCGCCGGGGCCCTGCTTGTCTCGCTGGTCCCCAACCTGTTCAATCTCAACGACGAAGCGGGCCAGATTCGCGACTTCGCCACCCACGAGCGGAGCCAGCTTGGGGCTCTGGAGCTTCTGCGAGACGAGGTTCCGGCTGCCTCCATCCCTGCATTGAGGCTCGATCGAGGCGTGCTGATCGTGGACCGCCAGGGGCCCATCGCCGCCTCGAAATACTTCGCCGCCGTCGACCGCTACGGCAGCCCTGCCGACAGTCCGGCGGAGATCGCCGCCGCGAACGAGGACGGGCGAGAAATCTTCGACGAGGTGCTCCTCGAGGGAAACGATCTCACCCTCTCCGAGCTTCCCCCCGGCCGTGCCGTACCTGAGCGCAACTGCCACCGGGCATTCGGGCCCTCGGCCGGCTACGGTCGGCCGTTCAGCGTTCCTCGCTCCGGCCTGGAGGTCCGGCCCCAGGGGTCGAGCTCCCCGGTCACCCTGCTCGCCCGGCGCTTCGCCACTGGCTTTCAGCGGCTCAGCCTCCCGCCCGGGCCGGGGCCGCTGCTGCTCAGGCCCGGGACGAGCCAGCAGGTTAGGCCGTGGCTCGTGGTGATCCACGGGGCGACCGTCTGCGCGGCGCGATGACCGCCGCTGGCTGACGAGGGCGTCTGTACTGGGCAGTACGCTTTCGGCCGTGGCAGTCCGGCCCGCAGTGGACGTCGTGATCGTTTCCTACCGCTGCAAGGAGCTGCTGCGCGACTGCCTCAGCTCGCTTCGCGACCATCCGGCAAGCGGCGGGATGACCGTGCACGTGGTGGACAACGCGTCGGGGGACGACACGGCGGAGATGGTCCGCCGCGAGTTCCCCGAGGTGAGCCTGACGGCGGCGCCGAGGAACCTCGGCTTCGGCGCCGCGAGCAACGTCGCAATCAAGGCCGGCGGCACCCCCTACGTGCTCTGCCTCAACCCCGACACGCGGGTGACGCCGGGCGCCCTGGATCGGCTGCTGAAGCTGATGGACGAGCGGATCAAGGTCGGCATCTCCGGCTGCCGGCTGGAGCTCGAGGACGGCAGCTTCGACTACGCCGCCAAGCGCTCGTTCCCCACTCCCCTGAGCGCGCTTGGGCACTTCACCGGGCTGGGGCGCCAGCGCGACTGGGGAGCGCTGGCCGCCTATCGCGCCCCCGAGGTCGAGTCGGGGCCGGTTGACGCGGTCAACGGCGCCTTCATGCTGATCCGCCGCTCGGCGCTCGACGCGGTGGGGCTGTTCGACGAGGGTTACTGGATGTACATGGAGGACCTGGACCTCTGCTATCGCTTCGCCGAGGCGGGCTGGGTCACCTGGTACGAGCCCTCGGTGACCGTGTTCCACGTCAAGGCCGGGTCGAGCGGCCCGGTGCGCTCGCCAAAGCTGAACTACGCCTTCCACTACGGCATGTTCCGCTTCTACCGCGAGTACTACGCGCCGACTCGAAGCAGGCTCGTGAGCTTCGCCGTCTACGCCGGGATCGCAGTGAAGCTGGTCCTCTCCGTAACTCGGAACGCCCTGCGCGGTGCCGCCGGGGATCGTCCGGCAAAGCCCGCGCCCCAGACGCAGAGCGCCCAGCCTCGGGCTGAGGCGCGCTTTTTCTAGAGGGCGTCAGCTCAGGCCCGCACCGCGCTCCACCGATCCACGTTTGCTTCGTGGATCTCGCGCAGGATCGACTCGATGTCATAGGTGAGCCCCCATTCGGGATAGTCGGCGGCGAACTCGCCCAGATCGCTGATCCACCAGCGGTGATCCCCGACACGCGCCTGGTCGCTGAGCTTCCACCGGAGCTCGCGGCCGGCGATTCGCTCGCAGGCCTCGATCGCCTCCAGCATCGAGCAGTGGCAGTGACGCCCGCCGCCCAGGTTGTAGACGGCGGCCGGCCGCGGCGCACGGTGATATGCCATGCAGGCGGCGACCAGGTCGGCGCTGTGCATGTTGTCGCGCACCTGCTTGCCGCCGTATCCGAAAACCGTGTACTCCTCCCCGGTCACGGTGCACTTCATCAGGTAGGCCAGGAAGCCGTGCAGAACTGCGCCGGCATGGGAGGGGCCGGTGATGCACCCGCAGCGAAAGGCGACGGTGGGCAGGCCGAAGTAGCGGCCGTACTCCTGCACCAGCAGGTCGGCGGCAGCCTTCGAGACGCCGAACAGTGAATGGGTGGAGCGGTCAATCGACATCGACGTGTCGATGCCGTCGAAGTACCGATGACCGCGCGGCAGCTCGAGCCTCGTCTCCAGCTCCTCGAGCGGCAGCTCGTTGGCCAGGTCCCCGTAGACCTTGTTGGTCGAGATCAGGACGAAGGTCGCGTCCGGCGAATGCCGGCGAGCGGCATCGAGGAGGTTCAGGGTCCCGTTGGCGTTGATGCCGAAATCCGTCTGGGGCTCTTGCGCCGCCCAATCATGGGAGGGCTGGGCTGCGGCGTGGACGATCAGCTCGAGGCGCCCCGAGTGCTCGGCGAAGACCCGGCTCACGCCGTCGGCGTCGCGAACGTCGAGCTCGAGCGAGCGAAACTCGGAGTAGGCGGTTACCAGCTCGGCGGTCGTCCTGGCCGTCGATGCATCGGGCCCGAAGAAGCTGGCCCGCATGTCGTTCTCCAACCCGACCACGTCCCAACCCGTCTCCACCAGGTGGCGAACGGCGTCGGACCCGACCAGGCCGCCCGACCCGGTGACGAGGGCGACCGCCACCTCAGCTCGCCCCCGCAGGCGACTGGGGCGAGATTTCGAGCGCGACCGCGAGATCGTCAGCCTGTTCGGAGATCCAGCGATGGATGTCCTGCATCACCTCCCGTGGCCCGCGCGTGGGCCGCCAGTCCGTTAGCCCGTGAAGCCTGCCGCAGTCCGAGATGTAGACCGCGACGTCGCCGTGCCAGTTCGCCGGCTCGCTGCCGATCGGCAGCTCTCGTCCGGTCAGCTCGCGGCAGATCTCCGTCGCCTCGAGCAGCGAGAGGCTGCACCCGGCTCCTCCGCCGACGTTCACCGTCACGCCCGACCAACGATCGGGATCGGTCAGCTGTTGGTCTATCAGGTCAATCAGGTCGTCGATGTGCAGGAGGTCGCGCACCTGCTTTCCGGTCCCCCCGTGGCCGATGTAGCTGAGCGGCAGGCCGAAATGGTGGTGCAGCATCCAGAACGAGAACACTCCCTGGTCGACCTTGCCCATCTGCCACGGCCCGGCGATCACGCCACAACGGTTGACCACGGTGCGCAGGTCGAAGCCGGACCTGTATTCGGCGATCAGCAGCTCCGCCGCGAGCTTGGTCGACCCGTAGAGCGTGCGGGCCCCCTCGATGGGAAAGCGTTCTGAGATGCCGGCCGCCGAGGCCCCAGGAAGGTTCTGCTGGGCGCTCAGCACAAACCGGGTCGGCGCCTCCTCCAGCGTCAGCGAGTTGATCAGCTCGAACGGATACACGCGGCTAGTGGAGAGGAAGACCAGATGTGCGCCGTCGCGGCGGGCCAGCTCAAGGCAGTTGTAAGCGCCGACGAGATTGGTGTGGACTGCGTAGTCCGTGCCTCCATCCAGCCCGGTCAGCGCCGACGGCTCAGCCGAGCACTCGATCAGCGCGTCGATCGGCTCGAGGGCCGTCAGAGCCTCGGGCTCACGCACGTCCGCGCGGATGAACTCGACCCCGGCCGCCTCCAGGCGCGGCAGGTTCAGCTCCGAGCCCCGGCGGTGGAGGTTGTCAAACGCCACCAGCCGCCAATCGTCGTGGCGGGACGCGAGCCCAACGCTCAGGTTGGCGCCGACAAAGCCCGCCCCGCCGGTGACCAGGACCCGCACGCTTCACCGCTCCGCGATCACGAGGAACTGCCTTCCGAACAGCCTCCAGGAGAGCGGCAGTCGTACGTACGCCCCGGTCAGCCGAGGCGACGCCGGAAGGCGGTCCCGGAAGGAGTATGGGAGGAAGCGCCGTATGGTCCTCCGCGGGACGAGCCCCGCCGCGTACAGGTGCTCCTCGACCGTGACGTGGGTCAGCGCCAGGTAGTGGTCAGCGCAGTCCCAATAGACGTCCGCGCAGTAGCGGTAGTTGGGCCCCATGACCCCGATGCGCCCACCCGGGCTCATGCAATCGCGCATTCGCTCGAGGAAGGAGGCGACGTGGTCAGGTGTCGGAAGATGTTCGAGAAAGTTGGAGACGAAGACGCCGTCGAAATGCGATTCGGGCAGTTCCACTTCCATCGCGTCGCCAACCACAAGCCGTGTGCCTGCCCGCGCCTGCCCCTCCGGATAGTCAACCCGATCGACCGCCCAGCGCTCCACCGCCGGCACGGCGTTGATGAATTCGCAGCGCCCTGCCGCAGGATCGAGGACGCGCGCGGGGCGGTCGAGCGCCTCGTGCAGGAAGCGTGCGATCGGCCTCCAGACAGCCTCGCGGGCCTGCTGATCGACGTCCTTGAAGCGGTAGGCGTAGAGGCGCTCGAGATCCATCACGTCAGGCTAGCCCCCCGGGCCAGCAGCGCACCCCTCACCCGACGAGCCAACCGCAGGTACTCGTGAGGGTCTCCGCGCCGCGGCACCAGCGAACTGCTCAATCCGGCTCCGGTCGTGCGGAAGAAGAGAATCCGGGGCTCCTCACGCCTGGGTCGCGACGCAGACGGTTACCGGACCCGAGCCCTTCAGCCCGAGGCGCCAGGGGCGGGTCGACCGGTCGGCGGGGATGGTGAGCCGGCTGCCGGGCCCCGGCCGCAGGGTTCCGAGATCGACTGGCAGCCCGTCCGAAAAACGGCCCAGCAGAACTTCTGCTTCAGTCCCCGCGCGAGCCTTGAGCGTGAACCCGCCGGGACGGAGGAGAAGTTCTGTCCCTCCGGTGGGCGAGGCCTGCACCGTTCGGCAGCGCCGGCCAGCAGGACCCTGCCCGGCCGCGGCGCGCGGAGAGACCCGAATCGCTGGCGCGAACCTGATCGGAAGGGATTGCGCGAGGACCGTGTCGGCGGCCGTACGTGCCAGATCGGGGCTCGAAGCAAGCTCCGGCTCGCTGTAGGCCGGGGAGCCCAAGGCGTCAACGGCGGACAGGTAGGCGCCCGCGCTGTTCAGGCTCAACCCCAATCGCAGCGCGAACCCGGGGTTCACCGTTTGCCTCGCGATCTCGACCGCCGCCAGCTGGGCGCGCTCGATGTCGCTCTCGGACCTGCGGAGCTTGTACCCGTCGTGGAGGAACGCCAAGCCGCTGAACACCGCCGCCGCCGTCACAGCCGCCGCGACGGCGAGGGCCCGCCGGTCCAGGCTCACGCCCCGCAGCAGCTCGGCGGCGATCAGCAGGACGAAGACCCCTCCCGGATACTGGTAGCGGCTGGCGATCGGGGGGGCCCCCCTCGAAGCGGCAAGAAGCCAGAACGCGCCCCCGATGGCCAATGCGATCCAGAGTGCTCGCGGTACCCCGCCCAAGCGGCGCAGTCGCCACACCGCCAAGCCGATTGCGACCACCAGCAGGATTCGTCCCAAGTCCAGCCCGGCCGGTTCCCCGGCCAGCTCCCCGGCCAGCTCCGTCGAGAACCCACCGAGTGGAGTGGCGAACCCGAGCAGGGAGGCGATCACCTGGGAGACGGCGTCGAAAACGTACTCGGGCGTCGTCGCGAGGTTGTGCAGCCCGAGATGGCTCGTCGCGGTGTGGCCCCAGCCGAGCCACCAGAACCCGAAGAGGGTAAGCGGCACGACGGCGACGTAGAGGCGGCCCGCCCGGGGACGTCTGCTCAAAAGGAGGTCGACCACGGCGCCGGCGACGAACGCAAGCCCAAGCGACGAAAAGGCGAGGGAGACCACGAGCAGGCCGCACGCGAGCCGGTCCCCTGCGCGATCGTCACGGTCGAGCGCCAGCAGCATCCCGAGTCCCGCGGCCACCGATCCCGAGAACCCGACCTGAAAGGACCACAGCAGGTCTTTCCACCCGGCGCCAAGGAATAGGATCAGGCTCGTGCCCAGGAGGGCCGGCCAATCGCCGACGCGCCGGCGCAGGTAGATGAAGAGCAGCACGGCGCTGAGCAGGAAGACGAGCGTGGACACGACCTGAACGGGCAACGCCGAGCTCATTCCGAAGGTCGCCAGCGACGCCTTGTAAATCGAGACCGGAGCAAGGACGATGTGTTCTTGGTGCGGGTCGAGGAACGCTCCCGCGCTGGTGCCGCGCCGGTGGAGCAGGAAGACCCAGTCGTCGTTTATGAAGGTGAGGTGGGATTGAAGGAGCAGCAGGATCGCCCCCGAGCAGGCGACCACGCCCGCCAGGCAAAGGAGAGCCGGGTTCCACCCTCGCCCTATCTTCACCTGAGCGAGCCGCTCCACCGCCCCCTGGCGAGCCCTCTCAGACCGACGGCGCATGCTCAGGTGTCGCCCCGGCGCGGACCGGCGCCGCCGGGGGTCTGCGAGGAGGGCTCCGACCGCCACCGGCGCGCGACCGACCGCCGGCGCAGCTCGCCGTGCCGCGGCTGGGCGTCGAAGCCCGAGCGGCGATAGTCGCCGCGGCTCAGGTGAGTCTCGAGCCAGACGTAGAGGATGATGAAGAGGTAGCGGCTGCCCATTTCCTGAAGGGCGAGTTTCGAGCTGCCCGAGGTCCTCCCCCGCCAGGCGACCGGGACGATCCCGTAGCTGTGCCCCCGGACGATGGCCTTTAGCGGCAACTCTACGGTGAGGTTAAAGTGGTTCGCGAGCAGGGGCTCGACAGTCTCGATCACCTCCCGCCGGTACGCCTTGAAGGCGTTGGTGGTGTCGTTGTAGCCGTGGCGAAACAGCGCCCTGATGCCCCAGTTGACGATCCGGTTGAGGACGAGCTTGACGCGCGGGTAGCCCGTGACCTCCGCCCCGTGGATGAAGCGCGACCCGAAGGCGCAGTCGTACCCATCTTCGAGCACATGGTGGTATCGAACCAGGTCCTCGGGGTCATCGGACCCGTCGGCCATCAGGATCGCCACGGCGTCGCCCTGGAATCGCTCCAACCCGGCGCGCACCGCGAGGCCGAAGCCGTGGCTGTGGCGAAAGCGGTGACACTGGATGCGATCGTTTTCGGTGGCCAGCTCGCCCACCGCGGCAGATGTCCCGTCGGTGCTCGAGTCGTCGATGACCAGGATCTCGTAGTCGATCCCCTCGCGCTGAAGCGCCTGCACCGCCACCCGCACCGTGTCCGCAATCGCCCCGACCTCGTTGTGGGCGGGGATGATGACCGAGAGCTTCATGCCCGCACCGCGCTCCACCGATCCACGTTTGCTTCGTGGATCTCGCGCAGGAGCGACTCGATGTCATAGGTGAGCCCCCATTCGGGATAGTCGGCGGCGAACTCGCCCAGATCGCTGATCCACCAGCGGTGATCCCCGACACGCGCCTGGTCGCTGAGCTTCCACCGGAGCTCGCGGCCGGCGATTCGCTCGCAGGCCTCGATCGCCTCCAGCATCGAGCAGTGGCAGTGACGCCCGCCGCCCAGGTTGTAGACGGCGGCCGGCCGCGGCGCACGGTGATATGCCATGCAGGCGGCGACCAGGTCGGCGCTGTGCATGTTGTCGCGCACCTGCTTGCCGCCGTATCCGAAAACCGTGTACTCCTCCCCGGTCACGGTGCACTTCATCAGGTAGGCCAGGAAGCCGTGCAGAACTGCGCCGGCATGGGAGGGGCCGGTGATGCACCCGCAGCGAAAGGCGACGGTGGGCAGGCCGAAGTAGCGGCCGTACTCCTGCACCAGCAGGTCGGCGGCAGCCTTCGAGACGCCGAACAGTGAATGGGTGGAGCGGTCAATCGACATCGACGTGTCGATGCCGTCGAAGTACCGATGACCGCGCGGCAGCTCGAGCCTCGTCTCCAGCTCCTCGAGCGGCAGCTCGTTGGCCAGGTCCCCGTAGACCTTGTTGGTCGAGATCAGGACGAAGGTCGCGTCCGGCGAATGCCGGCGAGCGGCATCGAGGAGGTTCAGGGTCCCGTTGGCGTTGATGCCGAAATCCGTCTGGGGCTCTTGCGCCGCCCAATCATGGGAGGGCTGGGCTGCGGCGTGGACGATCAGCTCGAGGCGCCCCGAGTGCTCGGCGAAGACCCGGCTCACGCCGTCGGCGTCGCGAACGTCGAGCTCGAGCGAGCGAAACTCGGAGTAGGCGGTTACCAGCTCGGCGGTCGTCCTGGCCGTCGATGCATCGGGCCCGAAGAAGCTGGCCCGCATGTCGTTCTCCAACCCGACCACGTCCCAACCCGTCTCCACCAGGTGGCGAACGGCGTCGGACCCGACCAGGCCGCCCGACCCGGTGACGAGGGCGACCGCCACCTATTCGACCATCCCGACGCCCGCGGCTGACGGGAGTGGGATTTCCAGCGCCGAGTTTGCGTACAGCTCCATCGCGTCAGGCTAGTGGGTCCACTAGTGGCCGCGGGCCAGCAGCGCGCCCCTGACCCTGCGAGCCAACCGGAGGTACTCGTGGACGTCTCCGCGCCGCGGCACCAGCGATCTACCCAATCCGGCTTCGGTTGTGCGGAAGAAGAGCAGCGCGGAGAGCAGCGAGACCGCGATGTACGAGCCGCACGACACCAGCGCAGCGCCGGTGGCGCCATGGTCGGGGATCACGAGCAGGTAGGCGATCAGGGTAAGCGGAAAGCTGACCAGTCCGACCAGCAGCGCCTGGTTCGCCGCCCCACGGCCCGTGAATGCGGCGACCATCACCCGGGCCACGCCGAGGAGCGCCACGCCGGGCACCACAATCAGGCCGAGCTCGGAGATGCGTCCGAAACCGGGACCCCAGACGAGCGGCGCCAGCGCGAGCACCGGGACCACTGCCACGGCGGCCAGGAAACAGATCAAGACCGCGTGGCGCACGGCGGAAACCTGGGGCTCGCTCGTGGCCATCCGCGGCTCGGCCACGCTCGCGGTCTCGAGGCTTGCCGTCCGTGGCAGGACGACCGATGCCAGGGGCTGAGAGAGGATCCAGACGAGCGACGTGATCGAGATCGTGACCGCGTAGACGCCGGTTTCGCCGGCCCCGTAGTAGGCGCTGAGGATGAACAGGTCCGGGCGCACGTTGATGAACTGAAACAGGTCGTTGACCCAGGCGCGGAGACCGAAGCCGCCGGCCACGCGCACCCCGTGCTCCGGTCCCTGACCGGCATCCTGGCTGCGAGCGAATCGGAGCGCCCAGACGCCGTTCACAGCGCCCCCGACCACGAAGCCGGCGGCGAAGCCGACCACGGTCCCGGTTGAGCCCCCCAGAAGCGCACCGGCCGGACAGATGACAAGCACCGCAAGGGGGGCCGTCATGGTGAGCAGCGCGTACTGCTCGAAGCGCTCGCAGGCGAGCGGGACCGCGGGCGCGATCCACCAGACCAGCGCGAATGGCAGGGCACCCATCAGGCTGGCCGCCATCGGAGCACTGAAGTCGCTCATCGCGGAGTCGCGCAGCAGCAGGTAGGCCCCGAAGCCGAGCGCCGCCCCCACCAGGCCCAGAACAGCAGAGGCGCGCAGGGCGCCGTGCACCGCGCTCCGCGGGGACCAGAGGCCGGCGCTGACGCGATAGGCGACGCTCGTCCTCATCCCGATTCCGGCGACGAGGCTGGCTATCACGACCACCTGAGTGGACAGAGCGACGAGACCGGCGCCGTCTGGTCCCTCGATGCGCGACACGGCGATGCTGTTCAAGCCGAGGGCGGCGAAGGAAACGATCAACCCCGCCGAGGCGAGGAGCGCGCCGACGCCCAACTCTCGCGCGGGGGCCCGCACGCCGCCTCCCATCCGGTGATCATATCTTCGCGCCCGCTGCCCCTGAGAGACTGCCTCGGTGCTCACGGCAAGGGCTGAGGAGCGGGGTCGGGGAGCGGCCCTGGCGATTCTCGCGCTGGTGATGGTCGTCGCCGCCGGCGCGCTGATCCACTGGGGGCGGGGCGCGGTGATGATCGGGGACGATCTCTTTTACGCACAGCGCCTGAGCGAGAACGACCTCGGGCACGCGATCCTGCACACGAACCTGTACCTGCTCGCCCTGCCGATGGTGCTCTACAAGGCGATGTTCGAGGTCTTCGGCATCGGCTCCTACCTTCCCTATCGCCTCGCCGCGATCATCATGGCGCTGCTCTGCGCCACTCTCTTCTATTCGATCGCACGCCGGCGGATCGGAAGCCTCCTGGCTCTCGCACCGACGATCCTGCTCTTGCTCTTCGGCTCCGGCTGGGAGGTGTTGATCACAGGGGCAAGGATTCCCTCGCTGATCGCGATCGCATCGGGCCTGGCAGCGATTCTCCTCCTCGAGCGCGAGGATTCCGGCGGCGACGCCTGGGCGGCGGTGCTGCTCTGCGTGTCGGCGACCTCACATCCAGCCGGACTGGGGTTCCTGGCCGCCGGTGCAGTCATGGTCGCCTTCCGGCCCTCGCCGCGACGCTGGAAATCGTCCTGGGTGGTTCTGGTCCCGGCCGCGCTGTTCGGCGCGTTCCTGGTCCTCTATCAGCGCGCCACCGACGACTTTCCCCCGGACCTCTCGGACGTGCTCGCCTTCGCCGGCGACTCCTGGACGATGCTCACCGCGGCGGTCTCGGGCCTTTCGGGCGTCCTTGAGGCTCCTGTCTACGACCACTTGCTCGCCGACGCCGCATCCGTGGCCCTCCTGGCCGTGATTCTCGCCGGCGCCGCTTTGCGGTGGAGGCGCCTGCGACCGACGTTCTGGGCCGCGGTTGCAGGGCTGCTCACCCTGCTGGTGGCGACGCGAATGTCCCCAGGCGGGCTTATCCGGCCGCCTGAATCGCCTCGCTATCTGTATCCCGAAGCGATCCTCTTCCTTTGGGTCCTGGTCGAGCTGGCGGCGGCCTGGCGGGATGCGGGGACCCTCCGGACCCGAACCGTGGTCGCCGGCTTGGCGACCGGAGTGCTCTTGCTGGGTCTGTGGTCGAACGTGAGCAAGCTAGGTGACGCCAGCACGATCCTGCGCGCGAATTCGATGATCGCGCAGGGTTACTACAGCGCGTACGACCTCGAGAGTACCCGCCTCAGTTCGAGTTACACACCGAATATCTTTGCCCCAACGGCCGGCAACTACCTCAGCGCCGCGGCCGCTTACGGCTCGATGGGGCTGTCTCCAGACGAGCTCTCAAGGGCGTCCCCGCTGGAGCGCGCGTCCGCCGACAGAGCATTGGTCGGCTCGCTCGGGCTCGAGCTGAAGGCGGCTCGCTCGGGGCGGCCGGCGCGGTCCTGCGTGCGCGGCCGCCACTTCGCCGAGCTTCAGCTTCCCGCCGGCGGAGCCTGGATCGGCGGTGATCAGCTCGGGGCCGCAACGTTCACCATCGGGCGGTTCGCGGATGCTCCAGTGGTCCGACTGATTCCTGAAGCCGGCGGTCCGGCTGCCGCCTTGCGCATACCCCGCGACGGCGCGGACGTCCCGTGGAAGCTTCAGATCGTTTCACGGAAACCGGTGACGGTCTGCGGCCTGGCCGACAGCTAGGCTCGCTGCATGCCAATCCATGTGATCGGAGCCGGCCTCGGACGTACCGGGACCCTCTCCCTCAAGGTGGCACTCGAGCGGCTCCTCGGCGGCCCCTGCTATCACATGGTCGAGCTGTTCAAGCATCCGGAGCACGTCCAGGTTTGGGAGCAGGCCCTCGACGGCCACACGCCCGACTGGGACACGTTCTTCGCGGGCTACCGGGCAACCGTGGATTGGACCGGGGCCGCTTTTTACGCCGAGCTCATCGGCGCCTACCCCGATGCGACCGTCCTCCTGTCCTTGCGGGATGCCGACGACTGGTGGCGAAGCGTCCGCGACACGACCTTCGGAACCCTTCAATCCGAGGGTGATCCCGCCGACCCGTGGGAGAAGGCGCTGGCACCCACCAAACGCCTCACGATCAGGCTGCTCAACACGCGGTTCACACCCGACTGGGCGGACGAGGTCGCGGCCAAGGCGGCGTTCGAGCGCCACAACACCGCCGTCCGCGCCGCAACCCCGACTGGTCGACTGATCGAGTGGCGGCCCGGCGACGGCTGGGGACCGATCTGCGCCGCGCTGGGGCTCCCCGTGCCTCCCGACCCGTTTCCACACGTCAACAGGACCGCCGACTTCCTCGCCGGCCGGTTCGACGCGGGAAGAGGCTGAGCGCATCCTGAGGGCCGCGAGCGGATTCGGGACAACTGGAATCGTCGCCGCCATCACCTTGGTCGGCGCCGCCGTGAGGCTCGTGATCCTGCAGGACAGCCTGTTCGCCGACGAGCTGTCCACGTACTGGATCGTCTCCGAGCACAGCCTGGGTGGAGTGATCTCCACCGTCCATACGGATGCGGAGATCACGCCGCCGCTCTATTTCGTTCTCGCGTGGCTGACTACGAGACTGGACCTCACCGCCGAGTTGCTTCGCGCCCCCTCGTTCCTCGCCGGAGTGGGCGCGATCCCACTCGTCTACCTGCTCGGGCTTCGTACCGTCGGGCGTGCCGCCGCGGTGGTGGCGAGCGCAATCACCGCGCTCGGCCCCTTCATGATCTATTACTCAACGGACGCGCGGGGATACGAGTTGATGGTCGTCCTGGTGATCCTCTCGACGCTCGCCCTGCTGGCCGGAGTGGACGATGGCCGCGCCCGGTGGTGGGTGGCCTATGCGGCGTGCGCCTGCGCGGCGGTCTACACCCACTACACCGCCGTCTTCGCCCTGGGCGCCCAATTTCTGTGGCTCCTGTGGGCGCATCCTGAGGCACGGCGAGCGGCGCTCCTCGCGAGCCTCGGGGCGACCGCCGGATTCCTTCCGTGGATTTCGGGGCTGATCGCGGACCTGAACTCGCCCACCACCAAGATCCTCGGCGAACTCCAGTCCTTCACGCTCGATGGCCTCAGGGTCAGCCTGGAGCATTGGTCGGTCGGCTATCCGTTCCCAGCAGTCAAACTGCGCTCGCTTCCAGGGGACCTGGGGCTCGTCCTGATCGCCATCGGTGTCGCGACGGCAATCGCGGGCCTCCTGCTGAATCGCGACCGGCCTCTCGTCGAGCGGCCCCCGCATCCCACCAGCGGCGCCCCAGGACGTCTTCGATCGTCCCTCGCCGAGGTCGATCGCCGCCTCGCGCTGATCGCCGCCCTGGCCCTTGCGGCGCCGGTCGGGATAGCGGCGGTCAGCGCCTTCAGCACCGACACGCTGGCCGCGCGAAATCTGGCGGTCTCGTGGCCGGCCTTTGCGCTCGCGCTCGCGACGCTGCTCGTCTCCGCGCGGCAGCCGCTTCGCATGGCATCGGTGGGGCTCGTATTGGCGGGCTTTGGGCTTGCCGCGGGGAAGACGCTCGAAGCGAAGCACCGGCGTGCCGACTACGACGCCGCCGCGGCCTTCATCGATCGTCGCGCGTCGGCGGGGGACGTCGTCATCGACGCGGCCATCTTCAGCCCCGGGCCGCTGACCGGTCTCGAGGTCGCCCTCGAGGAGCCGCGCCAGGTGTTCCGCGTCGGCGCGCCGCAAGAGAGTGACCACCCCTTCGGGCTCGGCGATCGGGTTGCGCTCCCCGCCGAGGTGACCGACCGAGCCGTCGCCGCAGCCGGCGGCGGGCGTCTGTTCATAGTGACGCAGAGCGGCGGGGCCCCGACGTACCAGCAACTGGCGAATGCGGTGCTCAGCGAGCTTCCGGGGACGTATGGCGAAGCCGAGGCACAGACCTACCAGGGCGTGGGCACCCTCACAGTGCGTGTGTATGAGAGGGCGCCCAGACCGGAAGGCAACGCGGGCTAGTCGTCAACGCTTGGCGGCGAGGACGACGTTGTGGGCGCACACCCGGCGCAGGAGCGGGGTTCGCTCCACCGCGCGCTCGGCGGTGGCCGCGGCGCCGAGCAGGGCGCGGGGGATGAAGTCGGGGACCATGCCGAGCTGAGTCACGAGCACGGGCTCCGCGCCGGCTTCGCTCAGGCCGCGAACCAGCTCGCGGACGCCCACCAGCCGCTCCTCGCCGGTGTCCTGCGGCACGCGCGCCATCAGCAGCCGCCAATACGGATTGCGCGGGTTGTGATCCCAGACCAGGACACGACCGCCGGGGCTGGTCACCCTCACCATCTCGGCCAGCGTCCGCCGAACGTCGTCGGGGGCGGCGATGTGATGCATCGTGGCCACGCTGAGGACGAGGTCGAAGCGCCCGTCCTCGAACGGGATCGAGGTTCCCGACCCCCTGACCGCCCGCACTCTCGACCTTCTCTCCTGGAGCACGCGGAGCATCCCCTCCGACGGGTCGAGCCCTGTGACCTCGTAGCCCGCGTCGGCCAGCCGCGCGGCAAGCGCCCCGGTCCCGCAGCCGACGTCGAGCGCCGATCCAAGCGGGCAATGCTCGAGTACGAACGCGGTCCGCTTCTCGAGGTAGTGATCGACTACGTGGGCGGGTAGAGACTCGTCGTAGTGCTCGGCGATTCGATCAAAGTTCGACTCGGTCACGGGCGTCCTCGCTGGTTGGCCGCCCATCGAGGCCGAGCGCCGCCGGGCGCGGCATTTTCCTTGGCGTCCTTCCCCGGAAGCGAGCGATGAGCAGGATCATCCGCAGGCCCACCGCCAGGGCTGCGAGCGGCTTCCCGGTGACTGACGAGACCCCCACGCGCGGCAGGTAATTGACGGGGACCTCCACGAAGCGGGTACCCGAGGTGATCGCGAGCAACAGCACCTCGGCCCCCGCGTGGCTCCCACCGACGGCCATCTCCTCGGCGATGCGGCGAGCCGCCTCCCGGCGAAGCAACCGGTAAGTGCAGCCCACGTCGCTGAGATGGCTCGTGTTGAAGAGGACCTCGATCACCTTGGCCACCGCCCAGTTGCCCCAGCGCAGGAACCACTCCATGTTCGCTCCCTGCCAGATCAGCTCGCGCGTGGTGCGGGTTCCGAGCACCGCCTCGCATTCCTCGCTGTACACGAGGAGCTTCCTGATGTCCTCGGGAACGAAGGTGCCGTCGGGCTCGGCGAGCACGATCAGGTCGCCGCTCGCCTCCAGGAGCCCCCGGCGTGTCGCATGTCCGTAGCCCTGGCGCGGCTCGAACACCTGGCGAGCGCGTGTCTTGCGAATCTCCTCCTCGGTTCCGGGCTCGGCGTTGTTGTTGACGACCAGGACCTCGTCGACCACCCCGGTGTCGAAGAACCCCTCGATCACCCGGCGGATGGAGTCACGCTCCGCGTAGGTCATCAGAACGACCGAGACTCGCTTGCCGCCCCACATACGTCGGTGTGCCCCCTCGTGATACTCCTCGGACCTCGATCCTACCCAGGAGAAGTCGAATACCGTGAAGATAACCGGCGAGCGGGTCGTCAGCCCAACCGGCGGATTCAACCCCACATGGCAGCGCCACGTTGCGGCCTACGTTCTGTGCGAGCCGTTCCTGGGTCCCGGAAGGGTTCTGGATCTCGGCTGCGGAGTCGGCCACAGCTACCACCGGCTGGCCCCGCGGGAGACTGTGGGAGTCGACCTCGACCCGGAGGCCCTCGAGGGCCAGCGACGGGACACGGTCGTGGCGGACATGCGCGCGCTCCCGTTCGACGATGGGAGCTTCGCCTCCGTGGTGGCGGTGCAATCGATCGAGCACGTGCCCGACCCCGAGCGGGCCGTCGCCGAGGCGGCGCGGGTGCTGGAGCCCGATGGCGCGGCCGTTTTCGTGACCCCGAACAGATTCACCCTGGGGCGTCCCGATGAGATCATCGACCCCTACCACTACGTTGAATTCGACCCCGACGAGCTCGGGGATCTGTGCGCGCAACAGTTCGGCCAGGTCGAAATGCGGGGGTTGGTCGGCTCCGATGCCTACATGGAGCTGTTCAGGGAGGAGCGCACAAGGCTCGACAGGTTGCTGCGCTTGGACCCCGTACGGCTGCGGCGGCTGGTGCCGCGAGCGATCCGCCAGTCGCTCTACGACCGCCTCTTGCGGCACTACCGACCGGATCGGGATCCCCGCGCCGAGAAGATCGGCTTGGGCGACTTCGAGCTTCGAAGCGACCACCTCGCGGCGGCCCTCGACCTCTGCGCGTTCTGTCGCTCCCCCCTGGTTGGGGCGCGTACCGGAGCGTAGGTTTTGCCCGTGATCGAAGGGACTCAGCCTCGGGTCGGGAGCTGCGCCTGGTGCGGGTCGCCCCTGGACGGCAGCGCGGTTCGGCTGCGGGGCCGAACCCAGTGCCCGGCCTGCGGCGCCGCCACCACGGATCCGTGGCCCTCCGAGGAGCAGCTCCAGCGCGCCTACGGTTCCTGGTACCGGCCCGAATCGGGGCGCTTCGCCTTCATCGGTGACCCGCTGCTGCGCCGAACCCGCGCTTTATTGGCGGGTCGCCTTGATCGGGTCGCGCCGCCCGGGCCGGTCCTCGACGTGGGCGCCGGCGAAGCCGTCCTCATCGATGCGCTGCGCCGCCGCGGCCGGGAGGCGGTGGGCCTGGAGCGCAACTCCCGGCGCCAGGACATGCGCGACGACCCGCTGGAGCGGGTCGAGGGGGAGTGGGCCGCGGTCGTCTTCTGGCACTCGCTGGAGCACCTTCCGGATCCCGGCGGGGCAATTCGGGAGGCGGCCCGGCTCCTGCGGCCCGGCGGCACAGTCGTGATCGCGGTGCCGAACACGGGCAGCCTTCAGGCGCGGGCGTTCGGCGATCGCTGGCTGCATCTGGACCCGCCCCTTCATCTGGTCCACCTCTCGGAGCGTGCCCTGCGCTCCCAGCTGGCCGCGTGCGGCTTCGAGGTGGTCCGCGTCTCGCACGTCCGCGGCGGGCAGATCGTGATCGGATGGTTGGACGGCCTCGTCGGCATGCTTCCGGGGCGTCTGCGCCTGTACCAGGCACTCCGGCGGCCGGAGGCTCGCAGTGGCACCCTTTCCGCGGCCCGGCGGGCGGCTGCGCTCGCAGCCGGCGTCGCCCTCCTCCCACTCGCCATTGGTGGCGCGGCGCTCGAGGTGGGGCTGAGGCGGTCGGGGACGGTGTACGTGGAGGCGCGCCTTGCCTGAGGGCGAAGGGCCCAAGGTCATCGTCGTGATGCCGGCGCGGCAAGCAGCGGCCACGCTGGAGGCCACCTTCGAGGCGATCCCGAAGGACAAGGTGGACGAGGTGATCCTGGTCGACGACTCCTCGACCGACGAGACCGTGCGCTTGGCACGAGAGCTTCCGCTGTTCCTCGTCTGGCATCCTCACCGGTCGGGGTACGGCGCCAACCAGAAGACCTGCTATCTGGAGGCCCTCCAGCACGACGCGGACGTGGTGGTCATGCTTCACCCGGACGGCCAGTATGAGCCCGAGTTGATCCCCAGCATGGTCGAGCCGATCCTCTCCGGAGAGGCCGACCTGGTGCTGGGATCGAGGCTGCTCGTGCCCGGCGCGGCGCTTCAAGCCGGGATGCCGCGGTGGAAGTACCTCGCGAACCGCTTCCTCACCTGGATCGAGAATCGGATCATGGGCACGGAGCTCTCGGAGGCTCACACCGGGTACCGCGCGTATTCCCGCCGCCTGCTGTTGACGGTGCCCTTTCTCCGAAACTCCCTCGACTTCGCCTTCGACTCGGAGCTGCTCATGCAGGCTTCCCACTTCGGCTTCGATATCAAGGAGGTTCCGGCTCGCTGCCGCTACTTCGACGAGGCGTCCTCGGTCGGCTTCAAGAGCGGCGTCGTCTACGGGCTGAAGACGCTCTGGGTGGGCCTACGCCTGCTCCTGCACCGCTGGGGAGTTCTTCACTCCTCCAAGTTCCAGCGATAGGCGTATCTCAACCAGGCCTCAGGGCGACGACCACGAATCCCCCCTTGTCTCGGTGGATCACCCTCACCCTGAACCGCTGGGCGATCCGTTCCAGAGCCCACTCCTGAAGCGGCACGAGGATTTTCTGGTCGACCGGGTCGGTGAGCGGGTCCCGCGAAGGCTGAGCTCGGTAGGCAGCGAGCACCTCGAGCGCTTCGGCCTGCATCAGCAGCCGATCGCCCGGTTGCAGCTCGTCGACCGCCCGCTGCACGTGCGGCAGGTTCTCCTCGGGGACGAAGCTGTCCTCGGTTGCGTAGCTCAAGCCCAGCCCATGAGCGCGTCCGCTGCGGAGCAGGATCTCGGTCTCCAGATCCGGCGCCGCGACGATCGGGACCGGACTGGTGCCCGGCAGGTATCTGCTGACGAGTGCCTCGCCCTGGGGCGTCCGAGGGTCGATCGGCGCCGGGTTCCAAAGGCGGTCGAGCGTCCCGCCCAGCGAGTCGCCGCCGGGAACCACGTGAGCCACCGCTGTCCGCGGGACTCGCGGTCCGATGGACGACCACGCGACGGAGACCAGCAGGACCGCGACCGACAGCGCGAACGCCAGCCCGCCAATACGTAGGGCGCGTGATGGCGCCAGGGCACCCCGCAGAAGCAGGCTCAGCCACAGGATGCCCACCATCAGTGCGGGAAGCGAGACATAGGGCAGGATGTGGTCCGCGGACCGGTTCACGAAGTAGCTGAACAGGGCGATGCCATACGCGCTGGCTCCGCAGAGCGCGGTCAAGGCGGCCCTGTGCTCGTCGACGATGTCGCGGCGGCGCCGGACCACAAGCACGATTGCGGCCGCCGAGGCCAGGTATGCGGCGCCGACCGGCAGGCCCGCCGACCAATGAGAGAAGTCGTAGGTGATGTCGCCGACGCCGCCGAACAGGAATTCGTTCAGGTAGGCGAGGTACTGACCCCAATCGGGAAGCCGGCCGGCCGCCGCCAGGGTTGCGGCGGCCAGGAGTACGTGGGCGATCGCGCACGCCGCCACGGCGACAGCCCCGGTTCGCAGCAACGATTTCAGGCGTTTCTGCCCTGGGAGCGCCCAGGCTCGAAAGCAGGCGATCACCGCGAAGGTTGCGGCGGTGTAGGCGAACGCTTCCAGGGCCCACACGGAGGAAAGGGCGACGGCGAAGAGCTGCGAGGCGAGCGCGATGCGTGCACGCCGTGGCCACCGGTCCTCGGCTGTCGCAGCCAGGATCACGACCATGGGAAGCCCGAACCGCAGCGGCCCGTGCTGCGGGAGGCTGCCGACCGAGTACTCGAGGTTGTGGATCAGCGCGACTACCCCGAGCGCCACCCCTCCACCGGCAAGCAGCCGGGGAGTGCCCGCGATCCGCAGCACGCAGTAGGCGGCGGCGAAGAAGAGCCCGAACAGGGCGCCGTCGAGGAATCCGAGGGTGCCGTAACCGATCGGCGCGAGCTCGAACCAGCCCGCAAGGAAGTACAGGGACCCGACTCCGTACTGGGAAGCGGTGTCCACCAGCACCGTCCCCCCATGGAGCACCTCGTTGACGGGCCCCAGGAAGAAGTCGTGGTGGAACTGGATCACGGGATTGGTGGCTGCCCCAAAGGGAGAATCGGATCCGAAGATGACCAAGTCCGGTATGGCCAGCACGCAGAGGACGATGATCAAGGCGTCGATCGCCACGCCCCAGCGACGCGGCACGGGCGGCAAGCCGGTGCGACCGCGGGCGTACACGAAAAGCGTGGCCGGGACGGCGACGGCACCGAGCGCCACCGGGAGCGGGCTGATCGACCCCAAGGAGGTGAAGGCCAGGAGCGCACCGAGGACGAGGGCGCCGGCCAAACCCCATGCGACGGGCGCCAGCGGGGCGACCCGGAGAAGCCGCGCCCACGGACGCGTCCGTGTAGCGCGCGCGAGCAGAGCCATGGCCCCGAGCCACCAAACGCCGACCACGCTGAGCGCCTCGACCACGCCGCCGGCCCCCGGGAGCACGCGGACGACCAGGATCGCCACTGCCAGCGTCGCCACCACAAGCGCGGCAAGGAGGGAAAGAGCCCCGGCGTTGGGGCCGGCCGCGATGGTGTCCGCAAGGCGCGGCGCCGCGATCAGGGCCGCCGGCAGGATGATCGCGAAGGCGGCCAGGTACAGGGCGCTCTCGACGTCCTGCTCCTGGTCGCTCAGAGGCGGGGGTAGCAGCGTCGGGCTGGTCAGGATCAACGCCGGGCCCAGGACCAGCACGAAGAGCCCGATCGCGAGCGCCACCGTGAGCGCCACCGTCGGGCCGAGGGGGGCGCGCGGTCCTATGCGGTGCTCCGACGCAGCAGGCGCCTGAGCCAATGTGCCAGCCACCGTCCCGGGGCGGTCATCCGCCAGCTCGTGCTGTCCCTGTACCCCGTGATCTCCCGTCCGAGAGCCACAATGGTGGCTTTGGACTTGAGGTTCGCCTCCCTGGCCAGACCGAGGTCACGCAGCCGCTGGCCCTGCTCGCCCAGCCGCTGGCCCTGCTCGGCAATCAGGTCGTGGGCGTCCTCGAGCTCGCGCCGCAGCTGCCTGGTGTGGTGGCGCGCGGCGGTGAGCTCGCGCGGCTCGCCGGGCTCCGGGCGCTCGAGATCCTCGACGTTGAGGGTGACGTCGCGCTTTCGCATCGCCAGCCAGCGACGGTTGGACAGCGCCATCTCATCGGGCGACTCGTCGATCTCGAGGATCTCGAAGGCTCGGCCCCAATGAGCACGCAGCCACCAGGTGGAGTGAAGGACCACTGGCCCGCCTTCGTCCCGGGAGGCCCAGTGGCGAAGCGCGTTGATGCCTATGCGGTCCTCCTCCCAGCGCTCCCCGGCGAACCGCTCCGAGTGGTGGGGGCCGATCGAGGTCGCGATCAGGATCCCGTCGCCGGCGAGAACGCGATGGAGCTCGAGCATCCACGCCGCCCAAGCGTCGTCCGCCAGGTGGGTGAACACCGACAGCGCCCAGACGACGTCGAAGTGGCCGTCCTCGAACGGCAGCCCGGGCGCGGCCTCGTTTCGGACCGCGTGCAGCGGCGGGCAGAGGTTTCGCTCGAGCCAATCGATGCCCTCCTGATCGATGTCGCAGCCCCAGATCTCAGCCGAGCTCGCCTCGCCGAGGAAGTGGCGAAGCGTCCGCCCCGCGCCGCAGCCGAAGTCGAGCAGACGCCGTCCCTCGAGCTCGTAGCCGGCCGGCAGCATGCGCAGAATCTGCTTACGGGTATCGGCGCCAACCTGCTCGTAGAAGGCGACAGGGTCCTCCGCCTTGGCCAGGCTGCCAACCCGGTTGGCCAGCGGCAGCGGCGGCATCGGGGCTCGGGTTGCCACTCGCGGCTGAGTGTATCCGCGCCGGCCGGATATGCCTGATCATCCAGGCGCGGCGAGGGCGCTCAGTCCGGCCGCTTGACCACCACGATGTCCTGGCCGACATCCATGCCTCGTCGATCTCGCGGACTGGTCCAGCGGCCGTACCGGATCGGCCCGTTCAGCTCGAAGCCCGCCTGGTCGAGGAACCCGAGGACGTCCTCCTCGCGGTACGCGACTGCCCGCTCGGGCCTGTCGGGGACGTCGTAGCGGTAGCCCTCGCCCTCATAAGCGAACCGGCGCGCCGCGTGGCCCGCGCGCACTGAGTCCAGTGACTTCTCGTTGAGCAAGAAGAAGGTCATCAGGCATCGTCCCCCCGGGCGAAGGACCCGATGGATCTCCGACAGGTAGTGGCGCACCTCCGGCGGCAGCATGTGAGTGAACACGGAGGTCAGGAACACAAGGTCGAAGGCCTCCGCTGGGTAAGGGAACTCAAACTCCTTCGGATCCAGCTGGCCTTCGGGGTTGAAAGCGGGATTGAGGACGTCGACGTGCCGAAAGCGAAAGTTCGGGTGCTTCGGCGCAATGTTCCTCTCGCACCACTCAATCGTCTCGCGCACGACGTCGAAGCCGTCATAGCTCCCGGTCGCGCTCAGGTAGCCGGCCAGGGGCTCGGCCATCCGGCCCGCCCCGCAACCGGGCTCGAGCACAGCCTCGTCCCGAGTCAAGCCCGCCAGCTCCACGAACCAGTGCAGATAGAGCTCTCCCTGGCCCCGGCTCTCCATCCCGGGCAGCGGTCTAACTGGAAGGCCCGGAAGGGGAAGACCGGGAAGGCCGCGGGCCGCCTTCATGGCCGAGCGCCCGCCTGACCTGCTGCCGCGAGAACACGGGCCGGCCTCGCCCGCGCAAACGCGACAACCGCTCCGCGACGGCGAACGCGCGCGATCCGAGCATCGCCCTCAGCAGCCCCTCCTGCTCGCGGGACCGCCCGAGCTCACCCCGCAGCTGTCGGACGTGGTGGCGCGCGGCGGTGAGCTCGCGCGGCTCGCCGGGCTCCGGGCGCTCGAGATCCTCGACCGTGAGGCTGACGTCGCGCTTTCGCATCGCCAGCCAGCGATGGTTGCCCACCACCGGCGACTCGTCGATCTCGAGGATCTCGAACGCTCGGCCCCAATGAGCCCGCAGCCACCAGGTGGAGTGAAGGACCACGGGCCCGCCGGCATCCCAAGACCTCCAGTGGCGAAGCGTGTTCATGCCTATGCGGTCCTCCTCCCAGCGCTCCCCAGCGAACCGCGCCGAGTGGCGGGAACCCAGCGAGGTCGCGATCAGGATCCCGTCGCCGGCGAGAACACGATGAAGCTCGAGCATCCACGCCGCCCAGGCGTCGTCAGCCAGATGGGTGAACACCGACAGCGCCCAGACGACGTCGAAGTGGCCGTCCTCGAACGGCAGCCCGGGCGCGGCCTCGTTGCAATGAGCGTGTAGCGGCGGGCAGAGGTTGCGCTGAAGCCAATCGACGCTCTCCTCGTCGATTTCACAGCCCCAGATCTCAGCCGAGCTCGCCTCGCCGAGGAAGTGGCGCAGCGTCCGCCCCGCGCCGCAGCCGAAGTCGAGCAGGCGTCGGCCCTCGAGCTCGTAGCCGGCCGGCAGCATGCGCAGAATCTGCTCGCGACTGCCGGCGCCAACCTGCTCGTAGAAGGCGAAGGGGTCCTCCGCCTTGGCCAGGCTGCCAACCCGGTTGGCCAGCGGCAGCGGCGGCATCGGGGCTCGGGTTGCCACTCGCGGCTGAGTGTATCCGCGCCGACCGCAGGCCCGGCGCGCTCAGGCCGAGCCGCCTCTATCGCCGAGCGCCCGGCTGACCTGCTGCCGCGAGAACACAGGGCGGCCTCGCCGGCGCAAACGCGACAACTGCTCCGCGACAACGAACGCGCGCGATCCGAGCATCGCCCTCAGCAGCCTCTCCTGCTCGTCCAGACGCTGGGCCTGCGCGTGCAAACGCTGGGCCTGCCCCTGCAGACGCTGCGCCTGCTCGCCCAGCCGCTGGCTCTGCTCGTGCAGCCGCTGGCCCTGCTCGCCCAGCCGCTGTCTCTGCTCGCCCAGCCGCTGGCCCTGCTCGCCCAGCCGCTGGCTCTGCTCGCCCAGCCGCTGGCTCTGCCCGGCAAGGCGGTCGTGAGCATCCTCGAGCTCGCGCCGCAGCTGCCTGGTGTGGTGGCGCATGGCCGTGAGCTCGCGCAGCTCGCCGGGCTCCAGGCGCTCCAGATCCTCGACCGTGAGGGTGGCGTCGCGCTTTCGCATCGCCAGCCAGCGATGGCTGGGCGCCACGGGCGGCTCGTGAAGCTCGAGGATCTCGAAGGCTCGACCCCAATGAGCCCGCAGCCACCAGGTGGAGTGCAGGACCACGGGCCCGCCGGCATCCCAGGAGGCCCAGGTGCGAAGCGCGTTGATGCCTATGCGGTCCTCCTCCCAGCGCTCCCCGGCGAACCGCTCCGAGTGGTTGGGGCCGATCGAGGTCGCGATCAGGATCCCGTCGTCGGCCAGAACGCGATGAAGCTCGAGCATCCACGCCGCCCAGGCGTCCTCCGCCAGGTGGGTGAACACGGACACGGCCCAGACGAGGTCGAAGTGGCCGTCCTCGAACGGCAGCCCGGGCGCGGCCTCATTGCGATGAGCGTGTAGTGGCGGGCAGAGGTTGCGCTGAAGCCAATCGATGCTCTCCTCATCGATGTCACAGCCCCAGATCTCAGCCGAGCTCGCCTCGTCGAGGAAGTGGCGAAGCGTCCGCCCCGCGCCGCAGCCGAAGTCGAGCAGACGCCGTCCCTCGAGCTCGTAGCCGGCCGGCAGCATGCGCAGAATCTGCTTACGGGTATCGGCGCCAACCTGCTCGTAGAAGGCGACAGGGTCCTCCGCCTTGGCCAGGCTGCCAACCCGGTTGGCCAGCGGCAGCGGCGGCATCGGGGCTCGGGGTGCCACTCGCGGCTGAGTGTATCCGCGTGCCCCGGGCATGCCTGAGATGGCCGGGTCACCGCGTCTTGGCGATATCTTCCGCGAGGGATGATCATGCAGCCCGTATTCGCCGGGAGCTCGAGATGATCGCCTTCGGCTGCGCAATAACCGACGCGAAGGTCTACGAGCGATGCGCCGAACCAGGGATCCGCCTGGCGGCGGAGCCCGACTCGGAGATCCTCGCCTACGGCGCCGTCGGCTCGATCTTTCGCAGCTACAACCTGCTGCTGGACCGAGCCACGGAGCTCGAGCAACTCGAGGCTCTCGTCCTCCTTCACCAGGATGCCGAGATCGTCGATCCCGACTTCTGCGAGAAGGCGCGGGAGGCGCTGCGGGACCCAGAAGTGGCGCTGGCGGGCTGCGCCGGGGCGATCGGCGTTCGCAACATCGCCTGGTGGCAGGGGTCGGTTACCTGGGCCTCGTTCACCCACCGTTACAAGGAGCTGGGAGGAGGCGAGATCCCGGCTCTGTCCTGGAAGCGCGACGAGATCCCTGCCCATGCAACCACCGGGGAGGTCGAAACCGTAGACGGATTCGTGATGGCGGTGTCCCCGTGGGCGGTCCGCGAGCTCCGCTTCGACGAATCGCTGGGCCAGGCGCTGCACGGCTACGACTTCGACTACTGCCTCCAGGCGCGCGAGGCCCAGCGCAAGGTCGTCACCGCGGACTTCCGTGTCGTCCACCACCACTCGATGAAGCTGATCGGCAACGTGCCGAGCTGGATCGACGCCCACATCAAGATCGCCGAGAAGTGGGAGGGTCGCCTTCCGGGCGTCGGCGCGGGCGCCGGCGACTGGAAGCAGCGAGCTCGGCGTGCCGAGGCCGAAGCCTCGGCAGCCCAGACTCAGGGCGGGGCGGCGACGCTCCTGCGCGAAGCGAGCGCGAAGAGGGTCAGGGCTCTCGAAATGGAGATCGCGGGGTACAGGAACAGCAAGAGCTGGCGGATGATGGCGCCGGCGCGGTGGCTGGGACGCTGGCTCAGGCGACTGCTGCGCCCCGGCAGCAAGGCCGCCTCGCCCGACCCGACCACCGCTCGCTCCTCGCTTGGCGACACTCCCTCCCGCGACGGCCGTCCCGCCGATGCCGTCCGCAAGTCTCCACAGAAGCTCTAGCGACCACCAGCGTCGGCGTCGGGCTCAGACCCGTCGTCATCGCCGAGCGCCCGCGTGACCTGCTGCCGCGAGAACACAGCGCGCCCTCGCTGATGAACGCGCGACAGATGCTCCGCGACGGCGAACGCGCGCGATCCGAGCATGGCCCTGAGCAGCTTCTCCTGCTTGCCCAGCCGCTCGGCCTGCTCGTGCAGACGCTGGGCGCGCTTCGCAATCCGGCCGCGAGCATCCTCGAGCTGCCCGGCGAGCGCGTGCCGGCCCGCCAGCTGCGCCACCCGGTTGGCCTCCAGCCGCTCGAGCAGCGGGTTGCGGTCCCACGGCTCGACGATCGAGGCGAGCGCGTTTGCCCAGGGCGCGCCCTCGTGCCAGAGAACGCCGAATCCAAAGAAAGCAGGGACGACCGCCAGGCGCAGGCCCCGGCCCTCGCCCACGAAGTCCTCGAGCGCGGTGAGGACGCCGTTGCGCGGCCCGCCCTCCCGCTCCGCCGCCCAGTCGAAGGGCAAGCCGCCATCGGCAACGCCGGCTTCCCATGGCACGAGGGCGGTGTCGCGGGCCAGCGGTTGGCGGTGCTCCTCGGGGATGCGCTGGGGCGCGGAGTAAGAGTCGCGGCGGGCGTGGGGCCAGCCCACGTCGTGGAACAACAGCAGCGGAAGCTCGGCGCCGGGCGCCCGCTCGCTGATCAGGCGCAGCTCCTCGCTCAGGGTGTAGTAGTTGTGGTCCCCGTCGATGATCACCGCGCCCGGTAGCGAGAGGTGCCGGAGCGCATCGTGGCTCGTCTCGAGTACGAGCTCCAACTCGGGATGCTGCTCTCCCAGCTCGAGTAGCTCGGCCTGCGGATCAGGGTCAACCGCCGTGATGCGGGCATCTCGGGCGGCGGCCCAATCGAGCAGCTCGCGCGTCAGCTCACCCCGGTAGGCGCCGATCTCCAGAACGCGCCTTGCCCCGACCGCTTCGAGACACGGAAACAGGATCTCCCTCAGGTTGGCGAGCGAGTACCAGCCATCGAAGTCGGGCATGCGGGGAGTGGTTTCCATGCCTGCGCCCTCCATAGTGAGCGGAGTATGCCGTGTAGGTTCCGGAGCCGCTGTGCCCGGAGCCGTTGGCTTTCCTGCCGGAGGCTTGACGGCGGTGAGCTCGTACCCAAGCAGCTCCAACTCCTCTCGGAGCTCTCGGTTGAAGAGCTCGATGAGCTCGGGTTGCATTTCTCGCTTCCAGCGTCCGACCGACGCTTCGGGAGTCTGGGCGCTGACGTGTACGCCCCGCATCTGCGTGTCACTCGCCGTTGCCTCGGGATCCAGGCGGACGGAGAGCCATTCCTCGATCCTGCGCGCCTGTCGGGGCAGGTCCGTGACCATATCCTCGTAGCGGAACACGGGGAACCTCCGATCACTCGACAGACCGGCGATCCATCGCAACCGCTGCTGCTCGCGCTCTATGAAGCGCTTGGTCCTGTCCACCGGTGTCTCCCCCCGGCCTGGCAGCGCTGCCTCGAACCTTCCTCCGTCCTCTTGCCGGCGCTTCGCATCGAAGGCGTGGAACGAGACAAACGTGTCCCGTGGGTCCCTGAGGAGGACGAGAACGTTCAGCGGCGGCAACTCATCGAGGTCGACCAACCAGGTTTCCTGATGCTTCTCGGCGTAATAGCGAACCTGCACGTCTGGATCGCCACGTTTCTCGCGCACCTGGTTCGTGGCGCGCCGGGAGAACTCGCCCCAGGCAAAGTCGAACATCTGGCGTGACGTTGATGGCCGAACGTCGCCCGCGCTGCCGAGGAGACTGCGCGGCCATGGCGGTGGGCCGATGAGCGGCGTGGCCGCCTCCTTTGAAAGGGAGGACAGATCAGCGGACGTCCACAGCTCGCTTGCGTTGCGTCGCTCAAGCAATCTCGACCAGCGCAACAGGTAGGCGAAGTACTTTCGTTCGTACGGATAGCCCCCGGGCACAGCGATCTCCGGAGAGGTGCCGAGCAGTCGCATCATCAGCGTGCTGCCATCGCGTCCGGCAGAGTCGACGAGAATCGGTGAGAGGTACGCCGCATCCCCGTGGCGCCTTGCCAGGCGATCGGGCCGCGCAGCAAGCTCCTTGAGCCTCCTCAGCACCACACCCAATGCTACCTAGCGCCGGGAAGGGTGCCGAGGCGCCAGGCTTGATCCGTACTATCCGAATCCTCCCCGGGTAGAAATGAGCGGCGGCCTGGACATCGAGATCCACAAGAGCCGGGAGCATCCTTATGTGGTGTTCTTCGAGTCGCTGCGGCGGGTCCGCGGTGAGCGCTACGCGTCGTGGAAGCCGGGAATGGGCACCGAGAAGCGCCGCGCCATCCTGACCATTGTTCAAAACGAAGCCGTCTTCCTGCCGATCTGGCTGCGCTACTACTCACGCTTCTTCGCTTCCGATGACATCTACGTGCTCGACCACGAGTCGACGGATGGCTCAACCTCTGGAGGTGGGTTCGTCCGCATTCCGGTCACGCATGAGACCGTTGACCACACGTGGATGGTTCGCACGATCGAGGCGCACCAGCATGAACTGCTCCAGCGCTACGACATGGTCCTGACCACCGACGTGGACGAGATCGTGGCGCCGAACCCGGAGTGGGGCACGCTCGGCCAGTACCTCGATCGCTTCGACGAGGAGTGGATCAACTGTCTGGGGTACGAGGTCCTCCACCTGAAGGACCGCGAGGGACCGTTTCGCATGGATCGGCCGATTCTCGAACAGCGCGGATACTGGTTCGCTAACTCCGCGTACGACAAGCCCGCGCTGGCGAGCGTCCCGATGACCTGGGAGCCGGGGTTCCACATGCGTTCGGATCGTCGCCTGAGCCTGGACCCGGACCTCTACCTCATCCACCTGCACCGCCTCGACTACGACATCTGCCTGGCCCGCCACCGCTGGCGGCGCGAGCGCTCCTGGAATCAGCGCGACCTCACCGCCGGCTGGGCGGTGCACAACCTCATTGCCGACGAAGAGGAGTTCAAGCGCTGGTTCTACGAGGACGACAACTGGAAGAGCGCGCTCGATGAGGACAACGGTGATCCGAAGGAGAGCGCAGGCATCGTGCTGGAGGAGATCCCGGCGGTCTGGAGGGGCGCCTTCTGAGGCCGCGCACTGCCGCCTACCGGATCTGGCGTCGCCTTCGCGATGCGCGCGACCGGGTGCTCTATCCCGAAGCGGGTTCGGGCCAAGAGCAATGGCAGAGGGTCGCCATGTACCAGGCGCTGGACGCCCACATCGCCGCTCTGGATGCGCCGCGCTTGAGCGCCGCGGAGATCAGTGGTGAGAATCATGCCGACAAGCCCTGGAAGGAGCACTCGAATCTCGCCTACCCCGAATTCGACCTGTGCGCCCCGCTTGAGGAGAAGCGCAAGTTCGACGTGGTCATCTGCGAGCAGGTGCTCGAGCACGTGGTCGATCCCTGCGCCGCGGTCGCCAACCTGCGCCGCCTCTGCGCGGAGGGCGGCCACGTGATCGTCTCGACGCCGTTCCTGGTCAAGGTCCACGAGCTGCCCGCCTACGCGATGTTCGACTACTGGCGCTTCACGCCGAGGGGCCTGCGCCTGCTGCTGGAGAGAGCGGGCCTCGAGGTGAACGCGGTGGGCGCGTGGGGGAACCGCCAATGCGTGGTCGGAAACCTCAGCCGCTGGTCTGCTCGCCGCCGCTGGCACTCGCTCGCCGACGAGCCCGGGCTGGCGGTCCAGGTGTGGGCCTTCGCCAGGAACTCACGGGAGGTCGAGGTGGCCGGATGATGGTACGTTTCCGACGATGATCTTCCGGTCGCGGAAGAAGGGGGAAGCCACGACCGCCGTGCGGGATCCTGGGGGCGGGGAGCGCCTCGCCCTGGAGGCGGACGACGCGCTTGACTCGGTCGAGGAGATCTTCGAGCGGATCGACGCCCTCAGCCAGCAGAACCGGGCGGCTCGCGATCCGCAGATCGAGCGTCGCCTCCTGCGGCTTCGCCATCGAGCCGGTCTGGAGCTCACGGGCCGGCCCCCGGCCGACCTCGAGTACGCGGCGCCTGCCTTCGACCGGCTCTCGAACGGCTCCGGCGTCCCGGAGGTCGCGCCCGATGAGCTGACACCCGGACTGCTTCGGGCCGCGATCCTGCGCAGGGGCTGCCTGCTGGTGCGCGGCCTGGTCGACCCGGGGCAGGCCCAACGTCTGGCCGAGGGAATCGACCGCGCATTCGAGGCGCGTGACGAGCGCCTATCGGGCCAGCCGGCGGGCCGCTACTACCAGAGGTTCAAGCCCGTTCCCGAGTTCGATCTCGGGGAAGAGCGGTGGTGGCTGGAAAACGATGCCGGGGGCGTCTGGAGCGCCGACTCTCCCAGCGGCATGTTCGACATGCTCGAAGCGTTCGAGCGAAGCGGTCTCCAACGGCTGGCCACCGAGTACCTCGGCGAACGCCCCGCGATCGCGGTCAACAAGTCCACGCTGCGCCGGGTCGAACCGGAGGTCGGCAAGGGCTTTAGCCTCTGGCACCAGGATGGAGCGTTTCTCGGCGACGTTCCCGCGTTGAACGTGTGGCTCTCGCTCTCGCGCTGTGGCGATCTGGCGCCCGGGCTCGACATCGTCCCCCGCCGGATCGACCACGTGCTGCCGACCGGAACCGAGGGCGCCATCTTCGACTGGTCGGTGTCGCAGGCGGTGGTCGAGGAGGCCGCGGGCGACGCCGGGATCGCGCGGCCGATCTTCGAGCCCGGCGACGTGTTGCTGTTCGACGAGCTCTGCGTCCACGCGACGGCGGCCGAGCCGGAGATGCCGAACCCGCGCTACGCCATAGAGAACTGGTTCTTCGGCCCCTCGGGCTTCCCCGGCAAGTACGCCCCGCTGGCCGTCTGAGTCCGCCGAGCCGCCGAGCCGCGGTCAGACTCAGCGTCTCCGGAGACCAGTCCGCCATTGCGACAGCCTCCGGAACGCCGCGCCGGGAGCGCGAAGGGGGCGCGTGATCCGCCAGCTCCGCGAGCGCTCGAGGCTCCGCAGCGCTTGCTGGGTCTCCCGAAGCTCCCGCTGAGCCCGGGCCTTCTTCATGTTCTCCGCTCTCAGAGCGCCCCGCAGCCTGGTCCGATCCTGGTTGGCAGCGGTGAGTGCCTCATGTAGCTTTCGCTTCTGCTCCTCGTTTCGCTGCTGCCTCTCGTGTTGGGCGTGCAGCGCGGCTCCGAGCTTCTGCAGCCTCGCCTGAGTCGTGCCGACCGCCTCCTGGAGGGCGGGGAGCTCGGCGGCCTCCGCGAGCACGCTGATCGCCCCCGGCTCGTCGATGGCGCCGTCGCTCGCGAGCGCGACCATGTAGGTCCACGCGTCCACCGGCTTGCCCGCCCTCGCAAGCAGAGCCCTGAGCGACTCTTCGCCGGGAGGGGCGAGGGCGCCGTTGTCGATCAGCGAGGCGAGCCAGGGGTGCTGGCGCATCAAGACGACGTTGCCGAACCTTGCCGTGAGCGCGTCCCGAAGCTCCTGAACCGTGAACTCGTGAAGGTGGTGCGGGTTCCCGGGCGGGTACACCCCTCGGTTGGGCGAGGAGGCAACCAGCAGACCGCCCTCGCGCAAGACGCCCTTCAGCGCGGTGATCGCCGACTCCGGATCCTCCAGATGCTCGAGCACCTCGAAGCAGACCACGAGGTCGAACGCTCCCTTCTCGAAGGGTGGATCCCCCACGTCGCCGACCTGAAACTCCGCCGCGGCGCCCACCCGTTCCGAGGCCGTGGCGATCGCCTCCGGCGCCAGGTCGATGCCCACTACGCGCGACGCCCCGGCCCGGGCGATCATCTCCGTCCCGTAACCCAGGCCACAGCCGGCGTCGAGCACCCCCAGGCCGCCCGCCAGATCCGCCGCCAACCAGTAGCGCGCCAGGTGCTCGGCGGCGATCAGCCCATCCATCGTCGCCGGGTCGAACCGCTCCGGTGACGCCCGCTTGCCCTCGCTCACACGCTCTGTTTACCGCATAATCCCGCCCATGGACCCGGCGCAGGTCGAGCGGAACGAGCAATTCCGTGCGTTCCTCGCGGGCCGGCTCGGGCCGACTGACTGGATGAGGATCACCAAAGAGGAGGAGGCCGGCAAGGCCGCCGACGTCTCGCGGCCTTCGCCAGGCCATCACGGCCAGGATCCTCTTCTCTACGCCAAGCTGGAGGCAAGCGTTCCCAAGCGCCTGCCGATCGGGAAGGGCAATGCCCTGTTCGTCAGCGGCTGGTGCTACCACCGCGAGCGCAAGATCATCGCCCTCGGGATCCGGGCGGGCTCCTCGGTGCACCAGATCCTGGCCCACTCGATGCCCCGCGCGGACGTCCACGCCACCCGCGACATGGCGAGCGATCCCCATGAGCACCGCTACCGCAGCGGCTTCTGGGCGATCGTCCCCCTGGAGCCGGCAGCCGCGAGTGCGCGGGTGGACATCGAGCTGGTGGCGACCCTCTCCACAGGGGACGTCTCCACGAAGCGGCTCGCGAGCATCGCGTTGGAGCCCGTAGCAGCGGTCGATGGTGGGCCGCCGAGACCACTGCCGACCGAGAGCGCCGAGCCGCTGATCGCGATCTGCATGACCACCTACAACCCGAGGCTGGACCTGCTTCGGAGCCAGATCGCCTCGCTCCGGGAGCAGACACACGAGAACTGGATCTGCGTGATCAGCGACGACTGCTCGCGCTCCGACCTCTACGCAGGGATTCGCGAGGAGCTGGAGGGGGAGGAACGCTTCTTCCTATCCCAGCCGGACGAGCGGCTGGGCTTTCACCGCAACCGCGAGCGGGTGCTGGGCCTGGTGCCCGAGGAGGCGGAGCTGGTGGCGCTCTGCGACCAGGACGACCGCTGGCACCAGGACAAGCTCGAGGCGCTTCGAGAGGCGGCCGGCCCCGAATTCACCCTCGCCTACAGCGACATGAACCTCGTCGACGAGGACGGCAACCTCCTCTCGCCGACCCACTGGACCGAGCGGCGCACGAACCACACCAACATGACCTCGCTGATGGTTGCCAACACGATCACCGCCGCCGCCTCGCTCTTTCCCCGGCGCCTGCTCGACTACGCGCTTCCCTTCCCGGCCCCGCCCGGTGACGCCTTCCATGACCACTGGCCGGCGCTGGTGGCGCTGGCCAGAGGACGGATTGCCTACGTCGATCGATCCCTGTACGACCGCGTGCAGCATGCGGCCAACCCGTTCGGCAGCCCCGGAGCGAGCCGGAAGGGCTGGCGGCTCGACTACTTCCACAACGCCTGCCCCGCGCGGCTGCACGCCGAGATCCTGCTGCTGCGCTGCGGAGAGGAGCTCAAGGGCGGCAAGCGCCGAGCCGTGAAGCGAATGCTGAAGGCCGACCGGTCCTTGCCGCTCGCGGCGTGGCTTGCCCTGCGCTCGGTCGGCGCCCGGCTGCGCCGCTCGCCGACCATGGGCCAGGAGCGGCTGATCGCGCGCGGCATCCTTTGGCGCCACCTCCTGCGCTGGCGGGCCCTCGTTCGCCCCCGGAGGCGCGGCAGGCACGGATAGGCGCTACCCGCGCCGTCGCCACCAGCTGAGTCGCGGTCAGACCCGGCGCCCGGGGGGAGCAGTCCGCCGTAGCGACAGCCTTCGGAACGCCGCGCCGGCATCGCGCATGGGGCGCGTGACCCGCCAGCTCCACGAGTGCTCGAGCTGCCGCAGCCAGTGCTCGGTCTCACGGAGCCCTCGCTGAAGCCGGACCTTCTCGATGGCCGCCACCTGGAGGGCGGCCTGGAGCTTGGCCACGTCTTCGTCGGCAGGAGCGGGCGCTTCGCGCGGCTTTCGCTGGTCGTCTTCAACGACCGCGACAGCGCCGCGTCGCTTGCTGTTCTCCCGGGCGCCGTCGACAGCCGGCCGCCGTCGCGACGGCCGTGGCCCCGGGACGTCGAAGCCCAGCGCCTTCAACTCGTCTCCCAGCTCATCGCTGAACCGCTTCGCAAGCTCGGCGGGCATCTCAGTTTGCCAACGGCCGATGGACGACTGAGGCGTACCGGCGCTGACGTGAATGCGAAGCCTCCTGTCGTCGTTCGCCACCGCCGCGGGATCGAGGCTGATCCCCAGCAAGTCCTCGATCCTGCGCGCCTGACCCGGGAGATCGAGCACCAGGTCCTCGTAGCGGAACACGGGCATGGTCCCGTCCTTGAGCGCCTGCTGGATCCACTGCAGGCGCTCCTTTTGGTACGGGAGGTAGCGAGCCACCCACGCCTCGTCCGATTCGCCGGGAAGACGGCCCATCAAAGGCCCTCCGGCACCAGCTTCGCGCCGCTTCTTGTTGAACGCGTCGATCGATATGTACGTGTCCCTGGGATCGCGCAGCAGCGCGACCAGCCGCACGGACGGCAGGTCGTCGAGCTTCACCCTCCAGCTCGACAGATGCTTCTCGGCGTAGTAGCGCACGTCCGCGCCGGGAGCCCTGCATCGCTCGCGGGTCTGCGCCGCTGCCCGGCGAGAGAACTCGGCCCAGATCATGCGAAAGGCGTATTGGGAGATGGCCTCCCCCCCTCGCCCGGGCTCGAGCAGCTCCCGAGGAAGCCAGGGAGGCGGGCCCATGAAGGGCGTGCTCTTCTCCTTCGCCAGGGTCGAGAAATGACTGCCGCCCCAGAAAGGCTTCGGCCATCCCGGCCGGTCAAGCAGGCGGGCCCACCGGTACAGGTAGGCGAAGTACTTGTGCTCGTAGGGGTACTCGCCGCCGACAGCGACCTGGGGTGACGTTCTCAGCAGCCGCATCATCAGGGTGCTGCCATCCCGGGTGAAGTAGTCGAGGAGGATCGGCTCCAACGCTGGTTGCTCCTCGGCTGCCCGCGAGTTCGGTTCCCGCCCGCTGAACATCTTCACTCCGGACCTTAGCGTTCAGTGTGGCCAAGCGACCAGCCAGCGCCCTGCTATGCCTGGACGAGGATAATTTCCCCTACATTGCGTCGGGACCGTGGAGACGCTTGCCAAGAAAAAGCGAACGGCTCACCGCGAGGAGAGCGAGACAGAGCTTGACGTCCGGCTCGAGAACGCCCTTCCGTCGCAGCTTGCGGTAGGCCGCGGCAACGCGGTCGTCCTCTGGGGCGCCTGCTTCCATCGCCGCCAGAGGATTCGCGAGCTTCGGGTCGGCGTGCCGGGGAGCGAGGCGGCGGCGATCGCCCACGGGATGCCGAGGCCGGACGTGTTCGCTGCCCTCCACCCCAAGCTGGAGCTTCCCCTCCCCGCGCCGATCGATCGCGACGACGACTCTGAGGAGGATCCCTATTTGAGGAGCTATCGCAGCGGGTTCTGGGTGATCGCGCCCTTCGAGCCGGTCGATCGCCCGGTGAGCAGGAAGCTCGGCGTGGTTGCGAGGCTCGAGGACGGCACGGTCGCGACGGCCTCGCTGGGGCAGATCGAGCTCCACCCGGGACCAAGCGAGAGCGCCATCACGACCGGGGACGGTCATGCAACCGGGCCGTTGGTCGCCATCTGCATGGCCACCTACGAGCCTCCGCTCGACCTCTTCCAGCGACAGGTGGAGTCGATTCGGTCGCAGACCCACGCCAACTGGATCTGCGTGGTGAGCGACGACAACAGCACCCCGGACCGGTTCGCCAGGATTCAAGCCATCCTCGACGGCGACCCGCGCTTTGTCTTGTCGCGGTCGCCTCGCCGCCTCGGCTACTACCACAACTTCGAGCGCGCGCTCTCGATGACCCCACGGAGCGCGACCCACGCGACGCTCGCCGACCAGGATGACCGCTGGCACCCGGGGAAGCTCGAAACGCTGCTCGGCGCCCTCGGTGACGCCAACCTCGTCTACAGCGACGCTCGGATCGTCGACCGCGACGGAGAACTGGTCTCCGACACGTACTGGTCGCGGCGTCGCAACAACTACACCAACATGGCGTCGCTTCTGGTTGCGAATACCGTCACCGGCGCCGCTTCGCTTTTCCGCCGCGAGCTGCTCGAGCTGGCGCTGCCGTTCCCGCCGCGCCACGGGGCGCCCTACCACGACCACTGGCTGGCCGTGGTCGCTCTGGCGACCGGGCGAATCGCCTACGTAGACCGCCCGCTCTACGACTACGTCCAGCATCGCGGCGCCGCCCTCGGCCACGCTCGCGCGAACGCAGGCCGGCCTTTGCGTGGCGCGCTGGGACGGCTGCGAAGGCTCGTGCGCCAGCCCCGCTCGACCTTGGCGCGCTGGCGGGGCATCTACTTCTGGGACGTCTGCCGCCTGCTCCAGTTCGCGACGGTCCTCGAGCGCCGGTGCGGCGACCGGATGAACGGGAGCAAGCGGCGCGCGGTGCGCCTGCTGGCCGCCAGCGAGCGCTCGCTACGGGGGATGGCGTGGCTCTGGCTTCGGCGCACGAGGCACCTGGTCGGCCGCAACGAGACGCTCGGGACCGAGAGCGCGCTGCTCCGCGGCATCGCGTGGCGCCATGCTCTCGCCTTGGTCGCGCGACGTGACCTGCCACCCGGGCGGTTGGGCGGCAACGCGAGCGTGCCACCTCGCCCGGCAGAATCAGGGGCGCGCCCGGTCACCAACCACCAGGGCACACTGGTACTGGCCGAAAAGGTCCGTCCACTCGAGCTCGACATTCGCGCCGAAGCGCCCCAGCGGGTCAACCTGCTGGTGCCCACCATCGACCTCGAGCACTTCTTCGGCGGCTACATCGCGAAGCTCAACCTGGCGCGCCGGCTCGCCGACTGCGGACTGCGGCTCCGCCTGGTCACCGTCGACCACACCCCGCCGCTGCCGCGGTCGTGGCAGCGCACGGTCGAGTCCTACAGCGGCCTCGCCGGGCTCTTCAATGGGCTGGAGGTCGCGTTCGCACGCGAGGAGGGTCCGCTCGAAGTGAATCCGGCGGACCGGTTCATCGCGACGACCTGGTGGACCGCCCATCTGGCGGACGCCGCAATGCGGAGGATCGATGGAGAGCGATTCCTCTATCTGATCCAGGAGTACGAGCCGTTCACGTTCCCGATGGGCGCCTTCGCGGCGCTCGCCCGCCAGAGCTACGAGCTGCCTCACCTCGCTCTGTTTTCAAGCGAGCTGCTCCGCGACTACTTTCGCGTCCACGGCCTGGGGGTGTTCTCGGAGGGCTCCGAAAGCGGCGAGCGGGACTCGGCCGCCTTCGCCAACGCGATCACTCGAGTTGAGCCTCCCTCCGAGCGCGACCTGGCCGCGGGGGGGACTCGGCGGCTGCTCTTCTACGCGCGTCCCGAGCCGCACGCGGCGCGGAACATGTTCGAGCTCGGGATCCTGGCGCTCGGACGCGCGGTCTTCGACGGCGTCCTCGGGCCGGACTGGGAGCTCCACGGCGTCGGCACCGTGGAGACCGGCGAGCCGATCGACCTCGGCGAAGGCGCCACTTTGGAGATGCTCCCTCGCCGGGGCCAGGAGGGCTACGCGGAGCTTCTGAGGGCGCACGACGTGGGCCTCGCGCTGATGTACACGCCACACCCCAGCCTGGTCCCCATCGAGATGGCCTCGGCGGGCATGCTGACGGTCACGAACAGCTTCGAGAACAAGACCGCCGATGCGATGGCGGCGATCTCCTCCAACCTGATCGCCGTAGAGCCCAGCGTCGAGGGGGTCTGCGCTGGGCTGCGCGAGGCGGTGGCCGGCGTCGACGACTTCGGACGCCGCGCCCGCGGCAGCGACGTCAGATGGAGCCGCGACTGGGACGAGTCGTTCGACGACAAGCTCATGGAGCGGGTCACCTCGTTCCTCGAGGCCTGCTGAGCGGGGGCGAGGCGTGGCCGAACGACCGATCGCCGTCGAGGTCAAGGACCTCCATAAGTCCTTCCGGATCCCCAGCCACCGGGTCATGACGCTGAAGGAGCGCGCCGTGCATCCCTTCACGCGGGTCGAGTACACGACCCTCCACGCGCTCCGCGGGGTCTCGTTCCGGGTCGCCGAGGGGGAGCTGATGGGGATCGCGGGGCGCAACGGGTCGGGCAAGACGACGCTCCTGAAACTGCTGGCGAGCATCTACCGAGCCGACCGTGGTCAGATCCGGATCGCCGGCACCCTGGCTCCGTTCGTCGAGCTGGGGGTGGGCTTCAACCCGAACCTCAGCGCACGCGAGAACGTGCACCTGAACGGGGTGATGATGGGCATGACCCCGCGGGAGGCGAGGAACCGGTTCGACAAGGTGATCGAGTTCGCGGAGTTGGAGGAGTTCGTCGAGATGAAGCTCAAGAACTACTCCAGCGGGATGCTCATGCGCCTGGCGTTTTCGATGATGACCGAGGCTGACGCCGACCTGATGCTGATCGACGAGGTGCTGGCGGTGGGTGACGCCAGGTTCGGCCAGAAGTGCGTCGACACGCTTGAGCGGATGCGCAAGGAGGGCCGCACGATCCTGTTCGTCACGCACGCCATGGAGAGCCTGAAATCGCTCTGCGACCGGGCGATCCTGATCGAGGACGGGATCCTCGACATGGACGACGATCCGGAGGAGGTGGCGCAACGCTACCTCCAGCTCAACTTCTCCGGTCCCGCCCGGGCGGCGTCCGCGACCACGGACGGCCCGCGCGTCGCCGCGGCGAGCAGGATCGGCGACGTTTGGCTCGAGAACTCCGACGGTGAACGGACGCGTGACTTCGACCACGGATCGCCGATCCATCTGGTCGCCCAGATCGACGTCAAGGATGAGATCGAACAGCCCGGATTCGGCTTCGAGATCCGCGCCAGCGACCGAGCCAGGGTGTTCGCGGTGTTGAGGCAGCCGATCCGAGGCTCGAATGGCAAGCTCCAGCCCGGCGAGCGCGTCAGGATCAAAGCGACGATCGAGAACCCGCTCGCGCCCGACAGCTACGCGATCAACTGCTCGCTATGGCGGGGGACGGAGGAGGACCTGGTCGACGTTCGGCATCCTGCGGCCGAGCTCGTCGTCAGGGGTGACCAGCAACTCGGGTACGTGGAGCTCGACTGGGAGCTGGATTGCGAGGTCGAGAGTGAGCGCCCAGCCGACCCGATGGAGGCGACCCCCGAATGAGCGCCACCACGGGCGTCCCCGCCCTCCGGGAGATCCGAGGCCCCTCGGCGTTCGGTGGCGGCGCCAAGCGCTTCTTCGACCTCACGTGGTTGATGTCCGTAACCGATTTCAAGATGAGCTACTTCGGCACTGTCTTCGGCTACCTGTGGTCGCTGGTCCGCCCGCTGATGCTGTTCGCGGTCCTGTACACCGTGTTCACGAGGATCCTGCGCTTCGACGCCCCTAACTATGCCCAGATGCTGCTCCTCAGCTTGACGCTCTACGGGCTGTTCTCCGAGGCGACGACGCGGGCCGTCCGCTCGGTGGTGACCAGCGAGAGAATCGTCCGCAAGATGCAGTTCCCGCGTCTGGTGATCCCGCTCTCGGTGGTGCTGACCAGTCTGTTCAACCTATGCCTCAGCCTGATCGCGGTGCTTGTCTTCATCGCCGCTTCGGGCGTGGCACCCAGGATCACCTGGCTCGCGCTGCCGCTGGTCGTCGTCGTGCTCGCGGTCCTGACCACCGGCGTCTCCCTCCTGCTGTCGGCCGTTTACGTCCGCTTTCGGGACGTGGCACAGATGTGGGGCCTCCTGGTGCTGGTCATCTTCTACGGCTCGCCCATCCTGTATCCCGTGGAGTACATCCCCCCGGGTTTGAAGTTCCTGCTGTTCGTGAACCCGCTCGCGCCCATAATGGTGGAGGCGCGCCGCTTGGTCGTGGATCCCACGGCGCCGTCGGTGGTCGACGCCGACGCCGCGGGCAGCGTGTTCGGGATCATCGGGCCGGCCATGGTCATGCTCGCTGTCTGTGCGATCGGGCTGTGGACGTTCATGCGCGCCGCGCCCCGGGTCGCGGAGGAGCTTTGAGGCTCCTCCCCCGACGCGAGAGAACGCGCGGGGGGAACAACATCCGCGAGCCGCTGTCCATGCCTGGCGAGCCCACCTTCGACGACCGGGCATTCGAGTCGCGGCTGGTTTGGATCTTCGGCTCGCCGCGCACCGGCAGCACATGGCTGTCGCAGCTGCTGATATTTCCGCTCGAGCTGACGACCGAGAGGCCGTCGGGCTCGATCATGCCGCGATCGATCCTGCCGCGGAAGGCACCCATCGAGCCGATCGCCGTCCCAGTCAACGAGCCCTTTCTCCCCAGCCACCTCACCCCCATCCTCGATCGCTTCGCGGAGCCTGGCGCCCCGAGCTTCCTGCTCAAGGCCGGGCGCGGCGACGATCCCAATTACTTCTTCGCCGACGCCTTCGCGGGCTGCTGGCGACCCGAGGTCCGGCGCCTGATCCTCGTGCGGCTGCACGCACAGGCCGAGCTCGCGGCCCGAGAGCACTCGCTTCACGACCCCTTCGTCGTGGTCAAGGAGCCGAACGGCTCCCACGGGGCCGACGTCGTGATGTCACTCCTGTTGCGCTCGCGGATCATCTTCCAGCTTCGCGACGGACGTGACGTGATCGACTCGATGCTGCACGCGCGATCGGATGGCGGCTGGCTCTCGGGACCAGACAGGCCGGGACGCATCCAGAGCGAGTCGGAGCGGCTGGGCTTCGTGCGCCGGCACTCGCGGCTTTGGATGAATCGGACCCTGGCCGTGCAGAGGGCTTACGACGCACACCCGCCCGAGCTCAGGATCGCCGTCCGATACGAGGACCTTCGCTCGGACACGGTCGGAACGCTGCGACCGCTCTTTGACTGGCTCGGTGTTGATCGCAGCGATCAGGAACTCGAAGCGGCTGCCGCCGCGCTCGCCTTCGAGGCATATCCGACCCGGGCGAAGGGCCCGGCGAAGCCGCTCAGGGCCGCGACCCCGGGTCTGTGGCGAGAGAACATGAGCGATGAGGCGCGCCGGGTGATGAACGAGATCATGGGCGAGACGCTCGAGCGGCTCGGCTACGAAGTCTGAGCCCGGCCGGGCATGCGCGACTGCTCCGTCGTCGTCGTCACATGGCAGTCGGCCCCAATGCTGGAGGCGCTCGTGGCGACGATGAACCGCCATCTGGGGTCGGCGCCCGAACTGGTCGTCGTGGACAATCGCTCTGACGACGACCCTGAGCGGGCGGCGCGCGGGTACCGCGGTCAGGTGCGTTTCGTGCCCCTGGAGCACAACGTTGGCTTCGGGGCGGCCTGCAACGTCGGGGTCGAGAGGGCCGGCGGCTCGTGCGTCGTGATGCTCAACCCGGATGCCGAGCTGGTCGACGCGAGCCTCGACGAGCTCGCGGCCTTCGCCATGGGGCGGCAGGCGCTCGCGGGACCACGGCTTCTGAACCGGGACGGGTCGGTACAGCCCTCGGCCAGCGGAACCCCGGTGGGGCTCTGGCCCTGGGTTGGAGCGATCGTCCCCGGTCGCCTGCAGCCACCGCCGGTGCGCCGGCGAGCCGAGCCGTGGCGGGCGAGACGCACGGTCCGGGTCGCCTGGCTGACCGGGGCGTGTGTGGCGGCGCCGCGCGACGCCCTGCTGGCTCTCGGGCCGTTCGATCCATCCATCCACATGTACTCCGAGGACATGGACCTCGGTCTGCGCGCAGCGCGTGCGGGCATCCCCTCCTACTTCTGCCCAGACGTCTGCCGGGTGATCCATCGCGGTGGCGCCTCGACCTCGATCGCGTTCCCGGAGGGGGCAGGCCGGCTGGCCGCCGGCAACCGCCGCGCGGTCGTGCAGCGCGCCTACGGAGCCAGACACGAGCGAGCGGGATGGGTGGCTCAGCGGGTGAACCTGCGATTGAGGGTTGCGGCAAAGTGCGCCCTGGGCCGGGATGCCAGCTCAGACCGCGACGCGCTGAAGGCGACGCGGAATGCCGACCCGGTCCCCAACCTGCCGGCGCCCCCGAATCGCAACCGGGGCCTCCGGTAGACTCGCCCGCCTTGAGGAGGCTAGGCGCCTAATGCCGCAGCAGCGCCATAGGGGTACGGGACCGCAGCCGAGCACGTACGACTCATGGCTGCGCCAATATTACGGAGAGCTTCTCGAGACCCTCGATGTCCGCTGCCGGGACGATTCCAAGCCCGATTACGGGTGGTTCCGGGACCTCGACGACGAACTGTGGGCGATCCTGCTCACCAAGCACTACTCGCTGTATCCGAACCTGCGGCGGGCATTGCCGGACCTCCCGAAGCCCGCTATGCAGGAAAGGTTTAATGGCTCCAGCGGCGTCAGGCTGGCAACCAGCAGCACGGACTTCTACCGGCGGCTGAAGAGTCTCTACGGCAATCATGGGCCAAGGCCGCTGCACGAGTCGCAGGTGCTCGATTTCGGGTGCGGGTGGGGGCGGTTGACTCGCTACCTGGCGCGGGACGTTGCGCCGGGGAACCTCTTCGGTTGCGATCCAAACCCGGAGGTCCTTGCCCTCTGCGAGCAAACGCGGGTACCAGCGCGCCTCGCCCGCAGCGAGGAGGTCCCGTCGTCGCTTCCGTTCCGGGAGAGGTTCGACTTGATCTACGCGTACTCAGTCTTCACTCACCTGTCGGAGGACGCGCACGAAAGCTGCCTCAGGGCCATCTACGACGGCCTTGAACGCTCGGGCATCATGATCGTGACGGTGCGACCCGCGGCCTTCATCACCGAGGTACCCGCCGGCCAGCGCCTCGCGCCTGATGGCAAAATGAGCGCCCTACTGGGCGATGCGCCCACCTATGCATTCGCGCCCCACGCCGGGGGTCCCTTGGAGCGGGGAACATTCGGTGAGGCTGTGATCAACCTGCCCTACATACGCGAGCGCTGGGACCATCTGTTCTCGCTGCTCGAAGTCACTCTGCAGATGGACAACATCTATCAGGTGGTAGTCACGTTACGGCGCCGCGACGCGCCGGAGTGAGCCGTACGTGAGCCGGTTCACGCTGGGGTTCTGGCGCGGCCGGCCGCGGCTGGGACAGGGCCGCCGGGACCGGGGCTCGGCTGTTGGGCGACGTCTAGCGTTCATTCACCTTCCGCGGACCGGAGGCACGGCGGTTCAGCACCATCTCGAGTCGATCGCCAGCCGAGCGACCGTGGTGCGGGTGGAGCTGCCGTCCGACTTCCTCGGGCAGCTGTCCGATCTCAGGTCGGCCCAGATCGTGCTCGGGCATTTCTTCTACCCCGTGGTCAGGTTGCTTCCCGGGGCCGCGATCGCGACCGTCCTGCGAGACCCGGTGGAGCGGACGATCTCCGTATGGGAGTTCCTGCAATGGGAACCAACCCACACTGATCACGAGCTGCTTGCCTCGCGGGGCATAAGCAGCATCGACGAGTTCGCTCGAGATGCCCGTCTTGCCGGTCACGTGCGGAACAATCAGACTCGGCTCCTCGGCATGGAGTACGACCTCGAGGCAGTCGTTGCCGCCTTGGAGGCCGGCGAGATCGACCTCGAAGAGGCCCGCCGGATGGCTGCGGAGGCCCAGAGCGCGCCGGCGGACGCCGCGATGCTGGCGCGGGCCAAGCAGAGGCTCGAGAAGATGCTCCTCGTCGGCCTGACCGAGGAATTGCCGGCGTTCGCCCGCCGCCTGGAGCTTGCCGTCGGCCTGCCGCCCGGACCCCCTATCGAACCACGCAACGTGGTTCCCGCCGACACGATCCCGCGACGCGAGGAGGCATATGACGAGAGCACCCGGCGTGGGCTGGCCGACCTCAACGCGCTCGACGTCGAGCTGTACGCCTTCGCACGGGAGCTGTGGGGCGCGCAGCGTGACCGAGCGGCGAGCGGCGACTAACGCTCAGGGATTGGAACGACTCCGCCGACGACCAACTGAAACGTCTCCAAGCTCCGCTCCGGTGGAAAGCGCTTGGCGATCGCCTCACCGCCGGCGAGGGCCCGGCGCGATGCCTCGGCGTCCTTGAGCGTCGTGACCATCGCCCTCGCGAGTGAGGCCTGGTCTCCGGGCGGAACCAGCTCTGCGCCCGGGACACCATCGAGCACCTCGGGCACGGCGCCGACGCGTGTCGCCACCACGGGGCGCCCCGCGACAAGCGCCTCGCAGGCCGCCATCCCGAAGGACTCCGGGTGAGTTCGGGACGGGTTTGCGACCACCGACGCCGCCGCGTAGGCGCCGGCCATGTCTCGCTCGTAGCCGGCGAAAGTCACGGCGGCGGAAACACCCAGCCCCTTCGCGAGCGCCCGAAGCTCGGCCTCGAATGCGACGTCCTTCGGTCGATCGAAAGTGGGGCCCACGAGCACCAGCCTGGCGTCCTCGACCTCCGACCGAATCGACGGGAGTGAGCGCAGGAGGACGTCCTGCCCCCGTCCGGGGGTCAGGTTGCCGACCGCGAGGATGCATCGTTCGCCGGGGCCGATCCCGTGGCGCCGGCGAAATCCCGCAGCGTCGCCACCGTCGCGATTCGCGGGGATCGGCGGATACATGACCGTCACCTTCGCCCGCACCGAGGCCGGGAACTGCGCCGCCACAGTGCCCGACGAGGCGATCACCGCGCTGGCCGCGCGACCCGTCAGCGCGATCAGGCCTGTGCCCACCAGCCGGCGAGCGCGGCTCACGACCTCGGGCCCGTGATGGATCTCGGCGGCGTAGACGACAGCAGGCACCCCCTCCCGCCGGGCGGCGATCAGCGGGGCGGGCAGCACCGAGCTGACGATCAGGACGAGATCGGGGCGCTCGCGCCGAATCAGGGCGCGAAAGTCCCGCGCCTCACGCCGCAGCCGGCTCAGGGCGCCCACCGCGCCGGCGGCGCCGGCGGGCAACATCAAAGTGTCGAAGTCGAGCTCGCGGACTGAGGCCCGCTCACCGAACTCATCGGCCACGGGGCCGGGCCCCGGCACCACGACAGTCAGGTCCGCTACCGCGGCGAGCCATCGAAGCTCGATCGTCAGCGCCCGCAGCGGTCCGCTGACGTCTGCCACGTGGAAGACCGTGAGGACGCGAGGCTTGGCGCTCGCGACTCCGGGTGCCGCCGGCGCTCGCAGCCGAGCACGTCGCGACGCCCGCCGCCGGAGGGTCCGCAGCACGCCGTCCGCGGCGCCCCCCTTCGCAAGCACCTCGCTCGGGAACGGCGCACCGGGCGTGGCGGCTCGGTACCCCCGAACCCTGCCCCGCACTCCGGCGAGGCTGCGGTCGACGATCAGTTGCCCAAGGCAGACGACGCCATCCGTTGCCAGAACCTGAGCCGCCCGGGCAGGACTCCTCAGAACGCCCCACTTGCGCAGCACGTAGCCGCGGCCGAATCCCGTCAAGTAATTCTTCCGCGACGAGCCCGACCCGAGGGTGGCCGAGTGGTCGTGGGTCCCACGCGCCCCGGCCGCCAGAGAGCAGCGGTCCCCGCGGGCCCGCATCCTCAGCACCAGGTCGACGTCCTCCCAGTACGCGAACAGCGTCTCGTCGAAGCCCCCCGCGGCCAGGAACGCCTTTCGGTCGAAGGCCGCCGCGGCGCCAGAGGGCCCGATCGGGTCCGGGACTCCCTGGTCCAGACGGGCCACCGGCTCGCCATTCAGGTAGTCGAAGACGAGCAGGGACCGGTCGAGCTGCATCCCCGCGGTGTCGATCCGGGACGGCTGGCGCACCTCGAGCATCACCCCCGCCGCCATCGTCACGCCGGCCGACGGATCGAGTGGCGCCACGATCGCCTCGACGTATCCGGGCTCGCAGACGCAGTCGTCGTTGAGGAGCACGAGCGAGTCCCCGGTTGCCTCGTGGGCCGCGAGGTTCACCGCTGCGGAGTAGCCCACGTTTCGCTCCAGCCGGATGACCTCCACGCCCTCGAAGCGGGAGCCAAGGCCCCTTGTGCCTGGGTCCGCGGAGCCGTTGTCCACGACCAGGATCTCGACCCCCCTGGGTCGGGGGTCGAGCGAGGAGAGCAGCCTCGTCAGCCGGGCGCCGCCGGCCACGGTCGGGACGATTACCGTGGCGCAGCTCACCGGACCACCGGGCCATCGGCCCGCTCCATCGCTTGGGCGAGGGCAACGACGCTGCCGCCACGCCCTGTGAGCCCTGCGAGCAGCTCGAGCGCGACCGCAACAGGCGCCAGCAGGGGCCCTGCGATCGCGGTCAGCACCAGATCACGGCCGGTGCCGGGCTCGCGCCGGAGGTCCCGCTTCAGCGCCCGGAACGCCACGTCGCGCTGGCCCGTGATTCGATTGAGCAGCGTCTGCCACATCCCCAGCGGATTCTGCTCCACCAGCAGATGGCTGACCCGCTCGACCCGGAACCTCGAGCGCTCGAGCAGCAGGCGGAGCCCGGTCGCCGTGAAGTGCGTCCGGTGCCGGGGCACGTCCTGATGGAACCACCGATCGCCGCCGATTCCGGCCTGCAGGCTCGCCAGGTTGGGACAGGCGACCACGACGCGGCCGCCGGGGCGCAACCAGACGCCGATTCGCGCCAGCGCCTCAGCCGGATCGTCCAGATGCTCGAGCACGTGCCAGGCGATTGCCGCGTCCAGGCTGGCCGGCTCCAGGTCCGCCTCCTCCAGCGCGGCTCTCTCCACGCGAGCCCCTCGGGCACGCGCCCTCAGGACCCCCGCCTCGGAGGGCTCGATCCCCGCCGCCTCGAAGCCGGCGGCACGCAGCCGCGAGACGAAGCGGCCATCCCCCGCTCCGACCTCGAGCACGCGGGCGCCTCGGGGAAGGTCGCGGACGAAGCGCAGCTTGTCGCGGTCCACCAGGACGCGCAGCGGCTCGATCAGGCGATCGAGCCCGGGGCGCGGAGAGGCGTAGGTCCCGCCCTCGTACAGGCTCTCCGATCGGACCGCCCCGCGGGGCAGCTCGGTCCTGGCGGTGCCGCAGGAGACACAATGCGCGAGGGCATAATCCCGGCGCCCCGCGAGCTCGGGGTCGGTCGCGGTGGCCGACCGCCAGGCCACGAGCTCCCCCCCGCACGCCTGACAGCGGTCGCTCACGGACACGCCCGCCGCAGCGGGTCCGGGCCTGGCTGCCTGCATCTAATAGGCGCCGGTGCCCCGCAGGACCACTGGAATGGTCTGGAACAGGATCGAGAGGTCGCGAGCCAGGGACAGATTCTCCACGTAGTCGAACTCGACCGCAAGCCGCTCGCCGAAATCCAGATCGCCTCGTCCATAGACCTGCATCGGCCCGGTCATGCCCGGGCTCACGTCCAGCCGGAAGCGGTGCTCGGGAAGGTAGCGCTCGACGAGCTCGACCTGCTCCGGCCGGGGGCCGACGATGCTCATCTCGCCACGGAGGACGTTGACGAGCTGCGGCAGCTCGTCCAGGCTGAAGCGGCGCAGCAGCCGGCCGACCCTCGTCACGCGCGGATCGGCTCGCAACTTGAACATCGGCTCGGGCAGGTCCTCGAGCACCACGACGTCGGGAAGCGCCCGCTCGGCGTCCGCGATCATGGTGCGCAGCTTGTACATGCGGAAGGGCACGCCGCCCCTGCCGGCCCGCAGCTGCTTGAAGAACACCGGCCCTCTGCTGTCGAGCTTGATCGCGACGACGACGAGCGGGAACAGCGGGGCGAGGACGACCAATGCGCCCGCGGAGACGGCGAGGTCGAAGACGCGCTTGATCAGCATCGTCGAGCGCGAGGGGTCGCGGGTGTCGTACTCGAGCACGGGCAACTCCGCAACGGCCGACAGGTGCGGGGAGGCGCCGGCCCGTCCGCGCAGCGGCGAGACCACGCTCAGCTTCACCTGCTGGTCGCGGCAGATCCCCGCAAGCTGGCCGATCAACTCCGGGTCGATCCACTCCATGGCGACGATCACACGGTCGAGTCCCAGGACGAGCTCGCGCAGGGAAGCGGCGCGGTCGTCGTTCATCCCTTCTGGCGGCAGGCCATCGTGATCCACGAGGCGCAGGTGCATGTCACCGAACAGCTCGAGCTTGCGTCGAGCGGCCAAGGCCAGCTCGCCCTCGCCGAGCACCGCGGTCAGCTCCGGCGGAGTCGTGTGGCGCCACACCCAGCGCACCGTCCCGCGCAGGACGCCCGCCACCACCGTGACCACCAACCATGCCGCAACCAGGGTGCTGAGCTCCACCGGGCCGGGCGGGGTCAGTGACAGCACCAGCCCCAGCATCGCGGTGCCGGCCGCCACCCAGGCGGCAATCACCGACATCTCGTCGAAGGTGAGGTGGCGGATGGAGCGCTGGTCGCGGTCATATAGGCCGAACAGCTTCGCGATCAGCACCCACCCCGGGAGCAGCGCCAGGGCCCAGACCGCGCGCGTAGCCGAGCTGGTGACCAGCACGCTGGCAACCCCGGCCGCGCCGATGTCGGCGAGAGCCAGCAGTCGCCGCCGCCGCACGTCGCGCCAGAAGCGATCAGCCGCGGGGCGCCGGATTGGCAGGCGATCCGCGGCGCGCGCCGTCGCCGGCGCAGGCGCGAGAGCCGGCCGCACGACCGGCGTCTCCGCCGCCTCCCTGTCCTCCCTCAGACCCTCACTAGTGCTCATCGCGACCACTCCATTGCAATCGCCCACCTCGAACAGGCCCGCGGATTCCGGCGACTGCGCGGATCGCTCAGCATAATCGAAAGCCGTCCGATGCGCGAGCAAAATCCCTGGATCTGACAACCATCACCCAAGGCGTGGTTGCGCCCGGAGGTCGAGGTGTCCCGATCCCCCGACACCGATACCCTTCCGCCTTCGCATGGGAGGAATCGCAAGCGGGGGAAGCGTCCGAAGGAGCCGATGAGCCGTCTCAAGCTCATTGGCGCGATCGCCCTGTCGCTGGCGCTCGTCGGCGGGCTCGCTCTGTCGCTGCTCAGCGACGGCGAAACGACAAGTTCCGGGACCGCGACCACCCCGGATGCCCGGAGCAAGTTCTTCGGCATCACCCAGGGGATCCGGCTCGATGCCCAGGACCTCCAGACGATGGCGGCCACCGGAGTGGGCGAGGACCGCGTCCAGTTCATCTGGGGGTCGGCGCAGCCGGCTCGGGGCACCTTCAATTGGGCCCCAACCGACGCGCTGGTCGGCTCCCTGGCCGCGCACGGCATTCGGGCAGTCCCGTTCATCTGGGGGTCACCATCATGGGTGGCCCCCACCACCGCCCGCCCCCCGCTGGACGGGGTCGACGCCGTGCAGGCGTGGGAGGACTTCCTCCGAGCCGCGGTCGTGCGCTACGGACCCGGCGGCGCCTACTGGGCCACCGTCTACCGGCAGCAATACGGCGCAAACGCCAAGCCGCAGCCGATCCAGTCCTGGCAGATCTGGAACGAGCCCAATCTGAAGAAGTACTTCGCGCCGAGCCCATCGGTCGAAGAGTATGCCCAGCTGCTCCGGATCTCCCACGAGGCGATCAGGAAGGAGGACCCCGAGGCCCAGGTCGTGGTTGCCGGCATGCCCGGCTACGGGAACAGGAACGCCTGGGACTTCCTCGACCGCCTTTACTCGATGCCCGGGATCAGGAATGCATTCGACGCCGTCGCCCTGCACCCCTACGCCGCCAACGTCGACCAGCTCCGCCTGGGGGTCGAGAAGGTCCGCGAAGTGATCAAGGACAACGGCGACCAGAGCACGCCGATGTGGATCACCGAGCTCGGCTGGGGTTCGGGGCCTCCCGACCGCTTCGGCCTCAACAAGGGCCTCGACGGCCAGAGGCAGCTGCTCTCCGACTCCTTCAAGCTGATCCTGCGCAACCGCAAGGCCTGGAACGTGCAGCGCGTGTTCTGGTTCGACTGGCGCGACCCGGCAAACCCCGACGTGGTCAGGTGCAGCTTCTGCGCCAGCGCCGG
>JBBPIK010000005.1:0-25454 GCA_038040415.1 Actinomycetota bacterium | reverse complement strand
GGCGCGACCCGGCAAACCCCGACGTGGTCAGGTGCAGCTTCTGCGCCAGCGCCGGGCTGCTGAAGAGCGACCGCACCCCGAAGCCCGCCTACCACGCTTTCAAGCTGTTCGCCGGCGCTCGCTAAAGCGGCCGTTTTGCGGGCGTCTTTGCGGAGATGGTCTACGCTGCCCTGAGGATGGCGGGAGCACCTAGACGGTCCTTGCGGCTGCAGCTATGGAGCTGGAACTACGAGCCCGAACCCACAGCGATGGGCCCGATCGCGGCTCGGTGGACGGAGGCGATGTCCGCGCGCGGGCATCAAGTCGAGGTGGTCACCGCGCACCCGCACTACCCGGGCCCGCTTTGGGGTCGTCGCGTCCGCCCCTACCGAGAGACGCGAGACGGCATCTCGGTCCTACGCCTCCCCCTCGTCATCGGCCACCGGACAACGGGGGAAAGGATCATGGAGGAGGCGACCTATGCGGCAGCGGCGGCAGCGGCCGCCGCGCTTCCCTCGGCCCCGGACGCTGCGGTGGCAGTGTCCCCGTCATTCCTTGGCCTGTTCCCGGTGCTGGCAAGCGCCCGCCTTCGACGATTCCCCTGGATCCTCTGGCTCGAGGACATCCTTCCCGACGCTGCCGCCACGACCGGGCTCTTGCGCGACGGGCGGGTGCTGCGCACTGCCCAGCACCTGGAGCGGTTCGTCTATCGCTCCGCGGACCGGATCGTCGTGATCTCGAACGCGTTCCGCGAGAACCTGCTCGCCAAGGGGGTGCCGCCGTGGAAGGTCACGCACATCTACAACCCCTACACGCGCGGCCTGGGTGAACGTCGCGCCGGGAACAATGGCGGCGGTCCGGCACGCATCCTGTACATGGGGAACATGGGCTTCTCGCAGAACCTTCCCGCGCTGGTGCAGGCGTTCGAATGCTCTTCGGCCGTCGGGAATGACGTTCGGCTGGTCCTCGCGGGCACCGGCGAGCTCGCTCGGGCCGTGGCGGCGGAGGTCCGCTCGGACCGCGTCGAGATGCCCGGCCTGCTCCTCGAAGAGCTCGAGGCGGAACTGGAGCGGGCGACCATCGGGCTCGTACCCCAGCGGCCCGACGTCGACGAGTTCAACCTGCCGTCGAAGCTCATGAACCTCATGTCTCGCGGCGTTCCCGTGCTGGCGAGCGTGAACCCCCGCTCCGAGGTCGCTCGCATCGTGCACGAGTCGGGCGCGGGCTGGGTTGTCGACGCCGCCGATCCGAAGGAGTTCCCAAGCGCGCTTCGCGGCATCCTCTCCGACCAGGCAGAGCTCGAACGCCGAGGCGCAGCCGGATTGGAGTTCGCCCGCCGCAACTTCAGCCCGGAGGTCGTCGCGACGCGGTTTGAGGACGTGCTCGCAGACGTCGCGTCGTCCAACGGCCGGCCGCGCCAAAGCTGAGTCTCGGACCCACCTCGGCTGATCCCGGGCCCACTAGACGGGAGCTTCGCCGATCAGGCGACTGTAGATCCGCTCGACGGCGAGCGCGTAGTGCTCGGGCGAGTGCTTGCCGGCCACCCCGGCGGCGCCTCGCGCGGAAAGCTCGTCCCAGGTGTTGCGGTCGCGATGAAGGGTCTCGCACTCCCGTGCCAGCGCGAGCGCGTCCGGCTCGATCACTCGCCCGCCGCCGATGTCCCCCACGTACTCCGCAAGGCCGCCGCTGGCGTAGGCGACCACCGGGGTTCCGACCGACATCGCCTCGAGGGCGGCGATGCCGCCTGGCTCCTGCCAGCGCGACGGCATCACGCAGACCCTGGCTCCCTCGAGCAGCCTTAGCACCGCGGCGTGATCGAGGCTGCCCACGAACTCGAGGTTGGGCAGCCGGCCCGCGGCCGCGGCCACCTCTGCCTCCAGCGGGCCATGGCCGGCCACGCTGACCTCGATCGAGGGAAGCGATTCGGCCACCTCGAGCACGTCACGGACACCCTTCTCCACGGACAGCCGCCCGACGAACACGGCGCCACGGCGGTCCAAGAAGCTGGGTGGATCCGCCGTCGCGAGCTCGACGAAGGAGGGCAGCACCGTGGAGGCGATGCCGCGCGCCCCATACCGTGCGGCCACGTAGCGCGAGTTGGCGATCCAGGCATCGACCTTCCCGGCGTGGAGCCGGCGACGCAGGATGTACGTAGCGGTGTTCAGGGCACGGAACGAAGGCTTGCTCTCGTCGCGATCGATCCACCGGCCGCGGTGGTCCCGGTAGCTCGCCGCCAGGAACTCATAATCGTGAAGCGTCTGGACGATCGGCAACTTCGCCCGCGCCGCAGCGATCACCGGCGCGCCCGAGAGCTGCGGATAGAGCTTGTGGGCGTGGACCACCTGGGGACGAAAGCGCTCGATCAGCCGTCGCATTGCGGCCGCGGCGCTCGGATTCCAGAGCGCCCGGCGGGCGACTTCGACCTGCTGCGCGGCGCCCAGGCGCTCGCGCGAGGCGTGGGTGACCGAGGCTTCAATGAACTCGCCTTCGGCCCAGACGTTTTGAGAGCTCGCCGTCGAGAGCAGCGCAACGTCGTGGCCGCGCCGGCGAAGGACCTCCGCCAAGCCGAGACAATTGAGATCGGCTCCACCGGTGACGTACGCGTACTTGTTAACGAGGAGGACGCGCATCGGCCTGATCGCTCGACGGTGCGGTGATCCCGGTGCTCAACCAGCGCCTTGGCAGTCCCCACATCCACCAGGCCCCCGGTCGCTTACTGCCGGCGGGCCAGATAGGTGTCCTGCCACAGCAGGACGGAGGCAATATTCGGGGTGCCGGGCGGCTTTTCGTGTACAGATTCAACGAACTCGAGGCCCACTGTCGGTAGGAGCTCTTGGCGAACGTAGTTTGGGGGGTGGAATGCCGAACACGCATTGTTCCCGCTGAGTTCGGAGTTGTGGACGACGAACCTCCCCCGTGTGAACAACTCCTGCTCGGCGTCGGTGAGCTTGCGCTCAAACCGGGGACCCTTGACGGTAAAGAGAAGTAGGCCACCCGGTTTCAGCACTCGCCTCAACTCAGTCATCCATGCTCGCTGTGGACCCTCCGGCAGGTGCGAGAAAACCGAGATCGCGTAGACGAGCTCGAAGGACTCGTTCGTGAAGGAGAGTGGCGGCTCGCCCTTGTTCGTGGTCACGTTCATAAAGGGCAGCTTGGCCCGACACCAGCGGGCTAGACGCTTGTTGTAGTCGGAGCCGAAGATCGCGGGTCCGTCGAGCGTTGCCCAGTGCCGGGCGACCCGGCCGCAGCCGCAGCCGAAGTCCAGGATCGCGCCCATCTCGTCAAGCGGGCGGTGTCGCTCGACCAACTCGCGGATGAGTCGAGCGTCTAGCTCGCCGCCTTCGATCCACGCCTCCACGGAGGGCTGCATCCGATCACCTCCGACCCGCCTCCGCAGAGACAGGGGGGGTACCGCTGGTTCGTGGTCGCGCTGGGCTGGCCTGCCGGGCCAGAGCAGCGCGCCAAGCCGGCCGGTCATGGTCGTCGCATCCTAGCTGCGCCAAGCGGCGTACCCCAGTCGTCGCAGGAGGTCCCCCGTCATCCGCGCGAAGAGCTGTTCGTCCTCCGCCGAAAAGGTCCCCGCCCAATCGCCGGCCCCGGCCGTGCGCACGAACATGATGTCCCTGCGCTTCTGCTTCGCGTGGAAGCGGGAGAGCCGCTCTCGCTCGCGCATCCTCTCGGCGCTGTAGGTGCGTATCGCCTCCTCCGCCCGCTGTGGAGCGACCGGCATGCCCAGGAACTCCATCGCCGCAGAGAGGTTCTGGAGGGGCTGCTCCAAGAGGTCCTCGTACTTGAGGACCATTAGCGACGAGCTCTGGCGAAGCGGACTGGCCAGCCATGACTCAACGTGCCGGTGCCAGGGACCGTAACCGTCCACTCCCCCGCCCAGAAACAAACTCAAGAACGGCCCGAAGTCGCCTTCATACAGTCCCCGGCGGATGAGCGTGTAGTAGTAGGACACCGCCACGTCGCGACCATCGCGGATGAGGTAGATCGCCTTGCGATAGACGCGCCTTTGCGGGCCCGAATAGGGCTCGTGACTCTTGATCAAGCGCCCTCCGCCGGGAAGCACCCCCGGAGTGGCGCGGTGAGATCCCACGTCCGCGATGGTCGTGGAGTCGCTGTCGAAGTCGGCCTCCCTGCCAGTCAACAGGTACGTGAGCATGAACTTGAGCCAGGTGTTCCCCGACTTGGGATACGAGACCAGAAAGGCGTCGCGCCGGGACACGGTGGTGTGGCGGTAGACGACCGGCAGCAACCGGACATAGCGCTGATGCCTCAGGCGAGGGAGGTGTGATCGCGCCAGAGCCACTCGCTGAAGCTTCCACCCGGGTCGACGGCCGACTTCACCGCGTAAGGTTAGCCTCGTGGCAGCCACGGAGGGACCCGGCCTCTCCCCGATCGGTGCCCCGTCTGAGCCTGGGTCGCGGGGGAGGCTCAAGCGCGACGCGGCCTGGGCCGTCGCGACCGGCTTTGCGATCCAAGCGGTGCTCATACTCACGGGCACCCTGGTCGCGCGGATGCTGGGCCCGGATGGACGGGGATACCTGGCCGCGCTGATCCTCTGGCCCTGGGTCATCACACTGGTCGGGAACCTGGGGATTCCCTCCGCCCTGACCTACTGCATCGCCCGGGACCCCTCGTCGTCGAGGACCCTGGCGCGGTGGGGGCTTGGCTTCGCGCTTCCCCAGGCACTGCTCCTGATCGGGCTCCAGGCCCTTTGGCTGCTGTTGATCCTGCATGGAGACCCCGCCGAGGTCCGCACCGCCGGATGGCTGACACTCGCGTTCGTCCCGGCGTTGCTCGCGCAGCAATACGGCCTCGGGCTGCTGCAGGGCCATCTCAGGCTGCGGATCTTCAACGCGTTGCGCCTCTTGCCATGGGCGCTCTACGCGCTCGGCGTCACCGCGCTGTTCGCGGTGGGAGAGGACGCGATCGTGCCGATCATCGCGGTGCTCTTGGCCGCGTTCTCGATCAGCGGCACCGCCTGTCTCGTCTGCGGGCTGCGGTTCTCCCGGGGGGACGGCACTCCTTCGGTCGACCGGCGTTTTCTGTTCTCCTTCGGGCTGCGGGGCCTGCTGTCCAGCTTCTCGGCGGTCGACGTGTTTCGCCCCGACCAAGTGGTGCTCGCGCTGTTTCTCGCACCCGCGGATTTGGGGCTCTACGTGGTCGGCCTGGCCTTCACGAACCTGCCGTACTTCATCGCCAAGAGCGTGGGCTTGATCACCTTCCCGTGGGTCGCCTCACGATCTGAGCAGGGCGACGCCCGTCGGACGATGTGGTCTCTGGTGTGGCTGACCACCGGGATTGCCCTCGTGCTCGTAGCCGGCCTCTGCGCGACGGCGCATTGGCTGGTTCCGCTGTTCTTTGGGGGCGAGTTCTCGGACGCAATCACGGTCACCTACATAGTGCTGCCCGGGATGGTCTTCCTGTGCGCGCGACGGGTGCTGTCCGAGGGGCTGAAGGGCCGTGGCTACCCGCTCACCGGGACGCTCGGCGAGCTGCTCTCGCTCGCCTGGGTCGCCGTCGCGCTTGCGGTGTTCGTTCCCCTCTGGGGGATCAATGGCGCGGCCGTCGCCCTCTCCAGCTCCTACGTGGTCAGCCTGCTGTTGCTGCTGGTGCTCGCCGCTCGACACGGCGAGCTGGAGTCGGCCGGACGCTCCCTGCTCGCCTTGCCTCGCGATCTGATCCGGGCCGCCCGAGGGTCAGGGCGCCCCGCCGAAGTCGCCCTCTCCGAGAGCGACCACCCCGCCCGCGTCTCCTGAATGGCCCGCTTGCGATCCCGGGCGGCCGTCACCCTTCTCGCGCTGGCACTGGCCGCGCTTTCAGGGGGATGCGGCAATGACGAGGCAAGAGAAGGCCCCCCGTTCGAGCCTGGGAACATCGAGGATCCGCAATCCCTCCTGATTACGAACAGCGACATCGAGGAAGTTGGCCCTGCAACGCCTTACGGCGCCACCCTTCGCTGGTGGCAAGCGCTTCAGCTGGCGGACGTGCAGGAAGTGAGGCGAAGCTATACGGCTCGCATCCCACGCAGGGAAACGACACGCCAAATCCTTATCTTCCAGCCACGGTTCTCCCAACCCATCGACCCCGAGGTCGAAACGCGAGGGAACCGAGTGACGATGGACGTGACCGTGCGAACGGCGCTTGTCCTTCGTGCCACGCCAACCGTGGTCCGGATAGTTGACTTTCCAGCTCGGTTCCACCTCTTACGGAAGGCCGCCGGGTGGAAGCTTTCCGCCAGCTCGTACAGGAATTTCATCCAGGCCCGGCCCTTCCTTCCCCAACCCGGGGCCTGAGCTTCCATCCATCTGGGGCTGCCATGGCACAGGCCTGCGAAGCAGCTCCGCCAGTCGCCCGACCTCGGGCCGGTAGATCTCCATCAGCAGCGCGCGCGCCGCGGGATCCATCGGCGGCGGAGCCGCCCGCTTCAGCAAACCCGCCCGCAGCCTGCTCCGCAAGGGGCGTGGAACCGTGGCCCGAACGACCCTTCGCAGCTTGCCGCTGGCGAGAAGCGCGGCACTGAGCCTGTTCCGGGGCAGCGAGGCAGGGTTCATCCGCCGCGGCGCGGCGCCGGCCGCTGGCGATCCCAGGCCCAGGAAAGAATGGACGTCCGCGATCGCACTCGCCTCGTGCCCGGCGAAGTCCTCGAAGAACAACACCTGGACCCGCGCGCCGAACCGGTCGAGGTACCTCTCCACCTGGTCTGCGTATCGCCCACAGTCGATGTGCAGGGATGAGACGCCCCATGCCCCCGGCCCCGAGCGCTGCTGCTCTTCGACGAGCGCATCGAGGAATGTTCGCCTTTCGATTCCCTCGCGAACGTCGTTCCAGTACTGGGAGTACGCCCGGTCGACCGGGTCGCGCAGCATGATCAGGATTCTCGCCTCAGGGACGACGCGCTTGATCCGCTCGGCAGCTTGCCCGTCCCAGAGGTAGGAGGTGCTCGCCTCCCCGAGCAGCTCCTCGGTCGTAGCGCCCTCGAACAGCGCCAGATACTCGTCCTCGCCGGTCACATGGGGAAAGAAGGCCTTGCGTCCAGGCGCCGGCTCGATCTGGGAGAAGAAGTGTGGCTCCTTCATCGGCGACATGTAGATCGCCGGGTGTCGGGCCAGCTCACGGTACAGAGACGTGGTCCCGGCCTTCGCCGCGCCGACGAGGAACAGGTTGGGCCACCTGAGCCCAGCTTCGGACATCTACTGGCTGCCAACCGGGATCGTGGTCCGGGGAGGTGGCGCCGCTGCCCCCGGTCGCGTGCGACAGAGCACCGCTCCCAGGACGACGACCGCCAGAACCATGGCTGCCTGCAGGGCTTGGAGCGTGAAGTTCGCCCGCATCCAGCTGATCATGAACGGCAACAGCGCGGAGTAGGCGATGATCGCCACGGCGCTGTTCCGATGGCGCAGGTAGTAGAGCCAGGCCACCTTCCAGAGGGCACCGAAAGCCAGCGCGAACAAGAACACTCCGACGAGGCCACCGTCACGATAGGGCTCCCCGAATGGCGAGAACGTGCTGCACTGGCCCTGGTAGCCACACGGGGTGCCTCCCCAAACCGTTGCGAGGACCTCCTGGTCGGCAGGCGCGGGCTTGCCTTCCCACAGCTGCCTCGGAACGAGGGTGATGAACGGGCCGAGCAGGGTCGTCTTGCCATACGTGTAGTCCAGCTCGCTGGGCACGACCAGCATCTCGGTCGCAAGGGCGGGGGCAACACCCGTGTCCTGGGTCTCGAACAGTTCGTCCATCGCGTTCCACGGCAGCCACTGAAGCGGGTCGGCGTCCGTGGGTTGGGCGTGAGCGAGCCGGAGGTCCCGGACCACGGATACGACCGTCAGGGCCACCAAGGCCGTGACGACGAGGGTTCGGGCCGAGGGCCGCCGGCCTCGCGTCAGGTAGTGGTAGAGGGCCAGCGCCCCGACCATGACGACCACGTAGCGACGCTGTCCCGCGGCAAGGTTGTAGACGACAAAGGCGAGAATCGAGGCGCCCGCAGCCCAGCCCGCGATCCGTCCCATACGTGCCCCCCCGCCAACGGTGTGCCGAATGGACAGGAAGAACAGGGCCACGGGAACCATCAGCAGGATCGACGCGAGGAAGTACTTGCTCGTGGCCGTGGGACTCGCAAGGAGGTGCTTGAGGCGACCCTCGCCTCGGAAGAAGAAATCCGCCGGGTCACGCCAGCCGCGCGCGCTGACGAAGAAGATCAGGAAAGCGACCAAAGCGACCGCCATGACGAGAGTCGCCCAGATCAGCAGGCGGCGCGGATCAAGCCTCGGCGGGCTGGGAAGCCGCGACGAGAGCAGGCCGGCCGGTGGCGTCAGGTAGCCGATCACGAAGCCGGTGCCGGCCAGCAGGCCGGCGACGATCACCTTGGTGAACGTCGGCGAGATCAGCCGCGACGTATAGATGAAGTTCTCGTGCCAAAGGTCCCAGGCCGGCCGGAGAACGAACAGAAGCAGGAACAGCAGCGCAAACCAGAGCAGCGGCTCGAAGACGTCAAGCCTTCCTCGCAACGCCAGAAACCCACACGGGAGCACCACGGAGGCGGCCGAGAGCATCAAGAGCAGCCATCGCCAATCGAGCCCCCAGAACGCTGCCGCAAGCCCAACCACGAGCAATCCCGCCGCGAAGACGGCACCAAAGGGCAGAATCAACCTCTCCCTGCGCGCGCCCGCCACGGATCCGTTCACCGAGCAAGAAACGGGGCGCGCGGGTTGAGCTGGCGGGCACGTTCCAGCGACCGGCGGGCCGCGTCGACGTCGCCCGACTTGACGCCCAGCCGTGCACGGACGAACCAGAGCTGCCAGTTGTCGGGAGCGCGCTGGATCGCTTCCCCGAGATCTCGATCGGCAGCTCGGAGGTTGCCGCCAAGCTCTTCGACGAGGGCGAGCTGAAGCCGGGGCTCCGCGGCCCAGGGCTGGAGCGTCCTCGCGTCGCGCGCGTCATTCGCCGCAGACGCAAGGTCCCCGGAGTCCGCCGCTTCCCGGCTGTCGCCGAGCTTGACCTCGGTCAGAAAGAGCATGCCCCCGGCCCAGATCGCGGCCCAGCCTATGAGCAGCGTCGCCACACCGAGCCCGAACCGGGAGGGCCGCCTTCTCAAACGTCGCGCTCTTGCGCCGTCGACCGCATGGGGGCGTGCGCTCGAGGGCGGTTCCGGCTCGAGCGTCGCCGGCCCCGTGAGGAGCGCCGCGGCGAGCACCACGAGGCCGAAGCACGCCGACAGCTCCCAGGTCCAATCGATCGCCGCCGAGACGATGCCAGCTGCCAAGACCGCCAGCGCCGCGCCCAGCGCTCCCCCGGGCGAGCGCGCTGCGCCCCGGCGCCAACCCGATACGGCCGCGAAGCCAAGAAACGCGACCACCATCACCAGGCCGACGATGCCAAGCTCGGCCATGCTCTCCAAGAACAGTGAATGAGCGTCCCGGACTGGTCGCGCCAGGGAGCCGTGTTGGGCCCAATAGGCCTCGTTGCCGCCGGCGCCGATCCCCCGAACCGGGTGGTCCTCGAAGGCATCCAGCGCAGTCGACCAGTACTGATAGCGACCGCTCCCCCGCCCGCTGGTCAAGTGAGCCGCGACGTAGGTGCTCTCCGTCTCCAACCGCTCAACCTGCTTGAACTCCTCCCACCGATCCGATGGCCCGGCGATCAAGATCCCCGCGACGGCTGCGATCACGGCCGCCACGCCGACCGCACGAGTCAGCCGGGCAGATACCCGGATCCCTCCGAGCCACTCATCGGCCAAGAACCGCAGGGCCCCCACGGCCAGCACGACCCCGATCGAAAACGCCAGCATCTGATCCCCCTGGGCAGCTGCGGTCGAGTTCCCCAGGGCGTCGACGAGCTCGTGTCTGCCACTGGCGAGAGAAATGAGCAGGGCCCCCCCAACTCCTCCCATGACCAGGCCCGCGAACATCCGTGCCCGCGCCGGGCCCACCGCCAGGAGGACGACAAGGCCGACCGCGCCCGCCGCCACCCCGCCCCGCGACGAGGCCAGATAGACGACCAGAATGGGAAGCGGGATCGCGGCAACGGCTGCCGCTCGCACCGCGGCGGCTCGAGCGTGTGCCCCCAACCAGACCAGCAGCACGGCCCCGATCGCCATCGCCGCGGCCAGGCCGTTCCAGTAGCCGATCGGATAGCTGAGCCGGCCGGCGACCGCCGGCAGAAACGCTCCGAGCTCCTTGCTGCTGCCGAAGGACGGCTCGAAGCGGCTCAAGAGCGCCAGGCCCGCGACCACCACCAGACCGAGCGCGACGCCACCCAGCCACGCCCGAGCGCTCGCTCGCGGGGATGCGATCACGATCAGCACGAACAAACCCAGATAGCCGAGCGCCCGGACGATCTCCACGAAGGCGCCGCCGTTGTCGCTCGCCCAACCTACCGAGATCGCCACCCAGGCGGCAAGAGCCGCAATGCAGGCTCCGGCCCCGAGGGCAACGGCGGGCACCCGCGCGCGCGGCCATCCTCCCACCGCCAGCGCGATCACCACCGTCCACCAGATAGCCACCGTGGCTCCGGCGATGACCGCTTTCGAGTATCCGCCGTCCGCGACCGCGACCGCGACGTAGAGAACGGCGACGGCGACTGCGATCACCGGGTGCAGCGTTGCCGGCCGCCTCGCGCCCGTGCGATGCCCTAGCCGATGCCCTATCCTGCGGGCAGCGTACGGAGGGATTACAATCCTGGGCACAAGTTGGGACTAAGCAGGGATCAATCTCAATCTTCAGGGCATCGCCCGCGCCGCCTGATTTGGGTCGCGGTCGTTGTGGCTGTGCTCGTGGCGCCGGCGACCGCCGCGGTGGCCAGTCCTCCCGCGGTGGACCAATATACCCAACACCTTCCGCACGCCGGCGGGGACTCCGGCCCGGCGAGCGGGGATGCTCCGGTCGCGCGGCCGGAGCTGCTTTCGGGCAAGACCCAGGCAGCCCTGTCTCGCTCCGACGTGTCGGGTCGCGACGGTCAGCTCCTCGCTCAGATAGCGACGGCCCGCGACTTGGGTGCCCCTGAATCGACGGACGGGCCCGATGTGACATCCGGCGACGACCAGGGCTTCGGGACCGTGGTGGCCGATACCGCCTTGAGCGCACCCGGGCTCGCCCTGATGGTCGCGCTCGGCGGGATCGCGCTCGTCGCGGGTTGGACCCGGTCCATTCGGCGCGGTCGATCTTCGTCCGACCTCGGCTGATGCGTAGGACAATCCCCGCCAGCATCGCAGTGATCGGCCTCTGCCTCGCCGTCTTCGCATCCCCGGCCGCGGCGGTCCCGCGCGAGCTGTTCGGGATCAGCAAGGGCGTGGCACTGAACCAGCGAGACATCCGCAAAATGGACTCCACCGGGGTCCGCACCTTGCGGTTCGCGCTCAACTGGAATCAAGTCCAACCGAGGAATCGCACGCCTCTTTGGGCCGGCACCGACAATCTCGTGGGCGACCTCGCCGCCCGGGGCATCCGCGCGACTCCGTTCATCTACGGATCCCCGCGCTGGGTGGCCAAGAAGCCCAAGCGGCCGCCGCTTGGCAGCCCCAGGAAGGTGCGGGCCTGGCGGAGGTTCGTGGCTTCGGTCGTCGAGCGCTACGGGCGCGGGGGCGACTACTGGGCAGGGGCCTACCAGACGCAGCATCCGGGCAGCCAGCCGCTGCCCATCACCGCCTACCAGATCTGGAACGAGCCGAACCTGCCGAAGTTCTTCCCCCGAAAGAAGGGGCCGCGGCAGTACGCGAAGCTGGTGAAAAGCGCGCACCGGGCGATCAACGGGGTCGATGGCCGCGCCAAGGTCGTGCTGGCGGGCTTGGTCGGCTATGCGAAGCCGCTCGGCTGGAACTTCCTCGACAAGCTCTACCGCGTCAGGCGGATCAAGCGCAGCTTCGACGCCGTCGCCCTCCATCCGTACGCGGCCACTATCGGGCAGTTCAAGACCGAGATCAAGCGCATCCGCGGGGTGATGAGAAAGCGCCACGACGGTCAGACGGCGCTGTGGCTGACGGAGGTCGGCTGGGGATCCGCCCGATCCGCCAACCGTTTCCCGCTCAACAAGGGCAAGCAAGGCCAAAAGAGGATGCTGCGGAAGTCGTTCAGGCTGGTTCTCAACAAGCGCCGGGCATGGCACGTCCAGCGACTGTTCTGGTTCCATTGGCGCGATCCCGCCCGCGGCGAGGGAGCGTATTGCAGCTTCTGCCCGTCCGCCGGGCTCCTCCGCCACAGCCAAAAGCCGAAGCCCGCTTACCGCGCGTTCAGGAGCTTCACGCGGTAACTGAGCCCAACGCGCTTTCTCCTCGATCCCGATAGGCTGACCGGGTGCGCAAGAGGTGCCAGGGACGGACCCGTCTAGCAGTCGTTCTCGCCGGGCTGGTCGTGATGCTGCTCGTCCCGTCCACGGTTGGGGCGGCTGTCCGGTCGGAGTTCTTCGGCATCGTCCAGACAGCGACGCTCGACAACGAGGACATGAACGCGATGGCCGCCGCCCGGGTGCGGACGAACCGCTTCGTGCTCCATTGGGGCTGGGTGCAGCCGGCCCAGGGCTCCTATAACTGGGGGCCAGCGGACCGGTTCATCGGCCGGCTTGCCTACCGCGGAATCAGGACGGTCCCGGCCGTGTGGGGGAACCCGGCTTGGGTCCCGGGCTCCGGCTCGACGCCCCCGATCGGCGGCCCGGGGGCCGAGAACGCGTGGCAGAACCTCCTCAAGGCGCTGGTGGCGCGCTACGGACCAGGCGGCAGCTACTGGGCCACCGCGTACAAACAGCGATTCCCGGGCGCCGCGCCGCTGCCGATCCAGTCCTGGCAGATCTGGAACGAGCCGAACCTTCAGAAGTACTTCGCGCCGACGCCATCGCCGGGCAAATACGCCCGCCTGGTGCAGATCTCCCACGACGCGATCGCGACCAAGGACCCCTATGCGCGGATCGTGCTCGCCGGTCTGTCCGGGAACGGGGACGTGGCCGCCCAGACCTTCCTCAACAACTTCTACGCGGTGTCCGGGATCAAGAACAAGTTCGACGTCGCCGCCCTGCATCCGTATGCGCCCACCCTCGAAAGCCAGCGGCTGGCGATCCAGAGGGTTCGCAATGTGATGACGAGCCGCGGCGACGCCGCCACGCCGCTGTGGCTGACCGAGCTCGCCTGGGGTTCGGCGAATCCCGACGGCTTCGGTCTCAACAAGGGGCCCCTGGGCCAGAGAAACATGCTCATTGGCGCCTACAACATGATCCTGCAGAACCGGACCGCCTGGAACGTGCAGCGCCTCTTCTGGTACCGCTGGCGGGACCCTGATCCTGCCGACGTCAATGCGTCGTGCAGCTTCTGCGCCAGCGCGGGGCTGTTCTATTTCGACCGCACCCGTCCCCCAAAGCCGGCCTACTCCGCGTTCCGGGGCTTCACAGCCGAGACCACCCGGCCCAATGCGACCATCACCGGGGGGCCAGGTGTCACCAACGACACAACGCCGACCTTCACCTTCACCTCGAACGAGCGCGGCTCGACCTTTGTCTGCAGGATCGACGGAAGCGCTTCCAAGCCATGCAGCTCGCCGTATACGACCCCGCAGCTTGCCAACGGCAACCACGCCATCTTCGTCAAGGCGATCGATGCCCCGGGCAACGAGAGCCAGATCGTGTGGCGGGGCTTCACCGTCGACACGGTCGCCCCGGCGGCGCCGACGATCACCGACACCGACCCCAACTCGCCGGCCAACGACAACGCCCCCGAGGTCAAGGGCACGGCGGCGGCCGGGACGACTGTGAGGCTCTACAAGACGGCGGGCTGCACCGGCACCCCCGTGGGCGTGCGCTCGGCGGCCAACTTCGCCTCACCCGGGATCACCGCCTCGGTGCCCGACAACACGACCACGGCCTTCCGCGCCCGGGCGGTGGACGCCGCGGGCAACCCCTCGGCGTGCTCGGGCGCCCGCTACTACGTCGAGGACTCGACGCCGTAGGCCGGAGCCCTGCGGACGTGTGTGAGTTGTGCAATGCTGGACTCTGATGGATCGGGCGAGGGGGAACGGCACGGTGGGTCAGCACGCTTTCGGGCATTTCACGAGGGCCGCCTGATCGCGCGCCCGGCCGGGGGGCCGGCGATCCGCCTCGCAATCGTTCTCGCCGCATTGGCCGCGTCGCTGCTCGTCCCGTCCACGGCGGGGGCGGCCCGATCGGAGTTCTTCGGCATCGTCCAAGGGCCGACGCTCGATGGCCAGGACATCGCCGGGACGCCCGCGACCGGGATGACGGATGGGATGGACGACGCCCGAATCCGGACGACCCGCTTCCTGCTCAACTGGAAGTGGGTGCAGCCAACCGCCGGCGCCTTTAGATGGGGCGCAACGGACAAGTTCATCGGCGGGCTTGCCTTCAAGGGGATCCGGTCGCTCCCCGCCGTATGGGGAAACCCGGCTTGGGTGTTCGGCGGCGAGGCGCGTCCCCCGATGGACAGCACGTTCGCCCAGAACTCATGGGGGAACTTCCTCAGGGCACTGGTAGCGCGCTACGGACCAACCGGCAGCTACTGGACCACCGCCTACCGGCAAACGTACGGAGCCAGTGCCACCCCGCTGCCGATCCAGTCCTGGCAGATCTGGAACGAGCCGAATCTGAAGAAGTTCTACGTGCCGTATCCATCTCCACAGAACTACGCCAAGCTGGTGAAGCTCTCGCACAGCGCCATCCGCAGCAGGGACTCGAAGGCCCAGGTGGTGCTCGCCGGGATGCCCGGCTACGGTGACGTGAAGGCCTGGGACTTCCTCAACACCTTCTACAGCCAGGCCGGGATCAAGAGCTACTTCGACGTCGTCGCCCTGCACCCGTACGCGTCCGACATCGCCCACGTCCGGCTGCAGATCCAGAAGATCCGGGAGGTAATGGTGAACCGCGCCGACCGGGCCACGCCGCTTTGGCTCACCGAGCTCGCCTGGGGCTCGGCGCCTCCAGACAACTTCGGCATCAACCAGGGCCTCGCGGGTCAAAACCGGCTGCTCAGAGACGCCTACAACATGGTCCTCCAGAACCGCACCGCCTGGAACGTGCAGCGCCTCTTTTGGTACCTCTGGCGCGATCCGCGCCCCGCCGGAGGGAACGCGTGCAGCTTCTGCGGCAGCGCCGGGTTTCTGAGGTACGACCGGACCAAGAAGCCCGCCTACTACACGTTCAGGAGCTTCACGGCCGAGACGATCCGGCCCCAGGCGAGCATCTCCGGAGGGCCGGCCCAGGGAGGCTTCACCAAGGACACGACTCCAACCTTCTCCTTCACCTCGAACGAGCCCGGCTCGACCTTCGTCTGCCGGGTGGACGGTGGCCTGTTCAAGCCCTGTAGCTCCCCCTACACGACCCCGGCGCTGCCAAACGGCAGCCACGTCTTCTACGTCAAGGCGATCGACGCCCCCGGAAACGAGAGCCAGATCGTGTGGCGGTCCTTCACGGTCGACACGGTCGCCCCGCCGGCGCCGACCATCACCGACACCGACCCCAACTCGCCGGCCAACGACAACAACCCCGAGGTCAAGGGCACGGCGGCGGCCGGCACGACCGTGAGGCTCTACAAGACGGCGGGCTGCACCGGCACCCCCGTGGGCCAGCGCTCGGCGGCCAACTTCGCCTCACCCGGCATCACCGCCTCGGTCCCCGACAACACGACCACGGCCTTCCGCGCCCGGGCGGTGGACGCCGCGGGCAACGTCTCGGCGTGCTCGGGCGCCCGCTACTACGTCGAGGACTCGACGCCGTAGCCCACCCGGTGGGCCGGACGGGCCGCCGGCTCAGTGTGCGCGTCGCCGCGCGCAGCCTTTAACAGCAATAGGCTTCGTCCCGTGGATGTGCAGGGCGCCCGAGCAGGGAGCGCAGCTACCCGCCTGGCAATTGTTCTCGTCGGGCTGCTCCTTTGGCTGCTCGTCCCATCCACGGCCGGGGCGGCGGTCCGGTCGGAGTTCTTCGGCATCGTCCAAACAGCGACGCTCGACGAACAGGACATCCAGGGGATGGCCGCCGCTCGGGTGCGGACGAACCGCTTCGTGCTCAAGTGGGGCTGGGTGCAGCCGACCAAGGGCTCCTTTGAGTGGGGCCCGTCGGACCGATTCATCGGCCGGCTTGCCCACCGCGGAATCCGCGCGGCACCGGCCCTGTGGGGGAACCCGGCTTGGGTGGCGGGCTCGGGCTCGACTCCCCCGATCGGCGGGGCGGTGGCCGAGAATGCTTGGCGCGCCTTCGTCAGGGCGCTGGTGCAGCGCTACGGGCCGGGCGGCAGCTACTGGGCCAACGGCTACCGGGAGGAGTACGGGGCGGGAGCGAAGCCGCTGCCGATCCAGGCCTGGCAGATCTGGAACGAGCCCAACCTGCAGAAGTACTTTGCGCCGTACCCATCGGCGGGCAGGTACGCCCGGCTGCTCCAGATCTCACACCGCGCGATCCGCGGCATCGATCGGCGGGCCCGGATCGTGCTCGCCGGGGTGTCCGGCAACGGGGACCTGACGGCCTGGGACTTCCTCAACAGGCTCTACTCGGTGGCCGGGATCAAGTACTACTTCGACGCCGTCGCCCTGCACCCGTACGGACGCACCCTCGACCGCCAGCGGCTGGTGATCCAGAGAGTTCGCACGGCGATGAGGAACCACGCCGACGGAACCACGCCACTGTGGCTCACCGAGATCGCCTGGGGCTCGGCGCCTCCCGACAGGTTTGGCATCAACAAGGGCCTCGCGGGTCAAGCGCAGATGCTCTCCGCCTCCTTCAGGATGATCCTCAACAACCGCAGGGCCTGGAAGGTGGAGCGCCTCTTCTGGCTGCTTTGGCGCGATCCGAGCTCCTCCCAGGCGGGCACGTGCAGCTTCTGCGGCAGCGCGGGGCTGTTGAGACACGACCGCCTCCCGAACCCCCCCTACGAGAACCGGAAGCCCGCGTACTACAGATTCAGGGGCTTCACGGCCGAGACGACCCCGCCCCACGCGAGCATCACCGGAGGGCCGGCCCAGGGAGGCTTCACCAGGGACTCGACCCCGACCCTCTCGTTTGCCTCGAACGAGCCGGGCTCGACCTTCGTCTGCCGGGTCGACGGAAGGCCCTTCAGGACCTGTAGCTCGCCCCACACGACCCCGGCGCTCGCAGACGGCAGCCACGTCTTCCTCGTCAGAGCGATCGACGCCCCCGGGAACGAGAGCCCGATCGTGTACCGGCCCTTCACCGTCGACACCCAACCCCCGCCGGCGCCGACGATCACCGACACCGACCCCAACTCGGGCGCCAACGACAACGCCCCCGAGGTCAAGGGCACGGCGGCGGCCGGCACGATTGTGAAGCTCTACAAGACGGCGGGCTGCACCGGCAACCCCGTGGGCCAGCGCTCGGCGGCCAACTTCGCCTCACCCGGCATCACCGCCTCGGTCCCCGACAACTCGACCACGGCCTTCCGCGCCCGGGCGATGGACGCCGCGGGCAACCTCTCGGCGTGCTCGGGCGCCCGCTACTACGTCGAGGACTCGACGCCGTAGCGGGCCGTTGCCCGGCGCACCTCGGATTCGGTGCCTGTACCCTTTAGCCAGGTGGGGTGCAGGGTGTAGGAGCCAGGCATGGTGTGCAGGGTGTAAGCAGGGTGCAAGGCATGGGGTGTAGCAGGGTGCAAGGCATGGGGTGCAGGGTGTGCAGGGTGTAAGGCAGGGGGTAAAAGTCGCAAGGCAGGGGCTGCGCGCGAGCGGCGTCGTATTAGTGCTCGGCCTGTCGCTCCTTGCCCCAACCACGGCCGCCGCGGCCCGATCGGAGTTCTTCGGCATCGCCCAAGGGCCCACGCTCGATGCCCATGACTTCCAGGGGATGGCCGCCGCAGGGGTCCGGACCAACCGCTTCGTGCTCAAATGGGGCTGGGTGCAGCCGGCCAAGGGGTCCTTTCACTGGGGCCCGTCGGATCAGTTCATCGGCGCCCTTGCGGCTCGCGGAATCCGAGTCGTCCCAGCAGTGTGGGGAAATCCGGATTGGGTGTACGGCTCTCCAGCGCGCCCGCCGCTGGACGGGCCCCTGGGCGTGCGGGCGTGGCGAGACTTGCTCAAGGCGCTGGTGGCGCGCTACGGACCGGGTGGCAGCTACTGGGCCACCGGCTACCGCCAGCGGTACGGCGCGAACGCCACGCCGCTGCCGATCAAGTCCTGGCAGATCTGGAACGAGCCCAATCTGCACAAGTACTTCGCACCGCACCCGTCGGCGACGGCGTACGCCCGATTGCTGGCGATCTCCCACGACGCGATCAAGAGCAGGGATCCCCAGGCCCGGATCGTGCTCGCCGGAATGCCCGGCTACGGGGACGTGAACGCCTGGGACTTCCTCAACCGCCTCTACTCGGTGGCCGGGATCAAGAACAAGTTCGACGCCGCCGCCCTCCACCCGTACGCTCACGACCTCGACCGCCAGCGCCGGCAAATCGCCCGATTCCGCGGGGTGATGGTGAACCGCCTCGACCAGGCTACGCCGCTGTGGCTCACCGAGCTCGGCTGGGGATCGGCGCCTCCCGACAGCTTCGGCATCAACCAGGGCCCCACGGGTCAGGCGCAGCTGCTCTCCGGCGCCTTGAAGCTGGTCCTAAGCCAGCGCAAGGCCTGGAACGTAGAGCGGTTCTTTTGGTTCCGCTGGCGCGACCCGCCGCCTTCGCGAAACGCCGGGTGCAGCTTCTGCGGCAGCTCGGGGCTTTTGAAGTACAACAGGACGCCGAAGCCCGCCTACCCTACGTTCACGGGCTTCACGGCCGAGACGACCCGGCCGCTGGCGAGAATCACCGCGGAGGCAGGCAGGCAAACCTTCACCAACGACCCGACGCCGCGCTTCTGGCTTCATTCGAACGAGGCCGGCTCGACGTTCGAGTGCCGGGTCGACGGAAGAGCCTTCAGGGCCTGCAGCTCGCCCTACGCAGCCCCGCTCCTGCCGGACGGCCCACACACCCTGTTCGTCAAGGCGATCGACGCCCCCGGAAACGTCAGTCAGGTCGTGTCGCGGCGCTTCATCGTCGATACCCGCGTCCCAGCGGTGACGGTGACTTCAGGTCCGACGAGCGGCTCGACCTCCCCCGATCGGAGCGCGTCGTTCAGCTTCGCCTCGAATGAGGCCGGCGCCAGGTTCAGCTGCCGGCTCGACGACGGCGGCTTCGACGACTGCAGCTCACCCTCCACCGTCTCCGACCTCGCGGAGGCGTCGCATACCTTCCAGGTCAAGGCAGCGGATCGGGCCGGAAACGAAGGCCCGATCACCTCCCGCACCTGGAACGTCGACAGCCCGGCCGACCTCTCCATCACCGCCGGCCCCGAAAGCGGGGACCTGACGAGCGACTCCACCCCGCGCTTTGCCTTCTCGTCCGCGGACTCGGCCGCCGGCTTCCGCTGCCGGCTCGACGGCGGCGGGTTTGCCGCCTGCACGTCGCCGCTCACGACCCCGACGCTCTCGGACGGCGAGCACAGGTTCACCGTCAAGGTGACCGATACGTCCCACAACACCGCCGCCGTCTCGCGCGCCTTCACCGTGGACACCACCGCTCCCGCAGCGACGTTCTCAGCCGGCCCAGCCGAAGGCTCCACCACCAATGACCCCACCCCCACTTTCCGGTTCTCCCCCACCGAGCCCGGGTCGAGCTTCGACTGCCGCTACGACGGCCATGGCTTCTCGGCCTGCTCGGGCGCCGACTCCGACACCGCCGCCTCGTCGCTCAGCGACGGCTCGCACAGGTTCCACGTCCGGCCGGTCGACGGCGCCGGAAACCGGGGCGACGCGCTCGGCGTCAAGTTCGCGGTCGACACCGCGGCGCCCGAGCTGAAGATCAAGGGCCCGAGCAAGACCAGGACCCGGAGGAAAAAGGCGGCTGCGACCTTCACGCTGAAGGCCTCCGAGCAGGTCGGCCGCCAGTGCCGGATCGACTCGGGCCGCTTCAAGCCCTGCCCGGAGCGCTACCGGACGCCGAGGCTGAGGCATGGCGCTCATACCCTCAAGGTCAAGGTCACCGACCCCGGGGGCAACGCCGGGACGCAGCGCAGGAGGTTCAAGATCCTCAGGAAGCTTCGGATGGGGGTGCCGCTGCGAGCCCCAAGCGCTCCTTCTCACCCGCGGTGTCACGGAGTTGCCGCCACCCTGATCGGCTCTCCCCACGACGACCGATTGCTCGGCACCAATGGCCCGGACGTGATCGTTGCCTTCGGCGGCGACGACAAGATCAACGGCCGCGGCGGTCGCGATCGGATCTGCGCCAGGCTCGGAGACGACCAGGTGACCGCGGGGTGGGGCGACGACCGGATCTTCGCCGGCCCCGGATCCGACGACGTATGGGGCGGCGCCGGACGCGACCTGATCCGGGGCGCCTCCGGCTTCGACCTCTGCAAGGGCGTTGCCGCTGCTCGAAGATTTCGTTGTGAGAACAGGGGCCGCGCTGCGCCCTGAGCCCGCGGGCGCCGGCCGCTCGCGCCGGCGCCAACCAGCCAAACGTCCAGCGGTTTAGGGACTTGCGCCGCGTGAGGGCCGCGGCGTCACTAGTCTTCGCCTCTCGTAATCCCGGACGGCAACGGTGGAAGCAGGGGCCAGGAGTGACCCGTCTCGCAATCGTTCTCAGCGTACTCGGCATCTCGCTGTGCGCGGCCTCCACGGCAGCCGCGGCCCGATCGGAGTTCTTCGGCATCGTCCAGGGACAGCTCGAGGATCAGGACCTCCAGGGGATGGCGGCAGCAGGGGTCCGAACCGCGCGCTTCGAGCTCGGCTGGAGGTCGCTGGAGCCGAGCCGTGACTCCTATCGCTGGACCCGCTCGGACACCTTCATCGGCCGGCTCGCATCGCGCGGAATCCGGCCGTTCCCCTTCGTGTGGATGAGCCCTCCGTGGGTGGCCGCCAACCCCGCAAGGCCACCGCTCGACCAGCCGCAGGACATCCAGGCGTGGCGGGAGTTCCTCAGGGCGGTGGTGGCACGTTATGGGCCGGGAGGCAGCTACTGGGCGACCGGCTACCGCCAGCGATACGGCGCGAACGCCACGCCGCTGCCGATCCAGTCCTGGCAGATCTGGAACGAGCCCAACCTGAAGAAGTTCTTCGACCCGGAGGGATCGGACCAGGCGTCGGCCTGGAAGTACGCCCGACTGCTTCGGATCTCCCACGACGCAATCAAGAACACGAACCCGAACGCCCGGATCGTGCTCGCCGGAAACCCCGGCTATCCGCCCAGCGGGGGCCTGCGGGCCTGGGACTTCCTCGACACCCTCTACGGCGTGCCCGGGATCAAGGGCGACTTCGACGCCGCCGCCTTGCACCCCTATTCGAACAGCATCGATGGGCTCCGCCAGCAGCTCCAGCTGTTCCGCGCGGTGATGCGAAAGCACGGCGACGCGGCAACGCCGCTCTGGATCACCGAGCTCGGCTGGGGCTCGGCGCCTCCTGATCGCTTCGGCATCAACCAGGGCGTCATGGGCCAAGCAGAGCGGCTCTCCGGCGCCTTCAGGATGATGCTGAACCACCGCAGCGCCTGGAACGTGCAGCGATTGTTTTGGTTCTTGTGGCGCGATCCTCCCCCGGAGTCAACGTTCGCGCGCCGGTGCAGCTTCTGCGGCAGCGCGGGGCTTGTGAGGTACGGCAGCACAAGGAAGCCCGCCTACGCCCGGTTCAGGGGCTTCGTGAGCGAGAGGACCCCGCCCCAGGCGAGCATCACCGGGGGGCCACGCCAGGGAGGCTTCACCAACAACTCCACGCCCAGATTCGCGTTTGCCTCGAACGAGCCGGGCTCGACCTTCGTCTGCCGGCTGGACGGTCGCCCATTCAAGCCCTGTGGCTCGCCCCACGCGACCCCGCTTCTCTCAGACGGCAGTCACGACTTCTTCGTCAGGGCGATCGACACCCCCGGAAACGAGAGCCAGGTCGTTTGGCGCTCCTTCACCGTCGACACGGTCGCCCCAGTGGTGAGGATCTCCTCCGGTCCGGGCGGGGGCATGGTCTCGGCCAACCCGAGCCCTTCGTTCGGCTTCACCTCCAACGACTCCGGCGCCGGCCTCAGCTGTCAGCTGGACGGCGGCGGCTTCCAGAGCTGCAGCTCGCCGTACACCGCCTCCGGCCTCGCGGACGGCTCGCACACGTTCCAGGTGAGGGCGACGGACCGAGCCCAAAACACCGACCTCGTCTCCCGCACGTGGACCGTCGACACGACCGCTCCGGAGGTGACGTTCTCATCCGGTCCCGCGGACGGCTCCATCTCGCCCCTTCGAGGCCCCTCGTTCGGATTCGCCTCCAACGATCCCAGCGCCGGCTTCCGCTGCCGGCTCGACGGCGGCGGCTTCGAGAGCTGCAGCTCGCCGTACACCGCCTCCGGCCTCGCAGACGGCTCGCATACGTTCCAGGTGAGGGCGACGGACACCGTCCAAAACTCCACTGTCGCCTCGCTCACCTGGACCGTCGCCGGCCCCGCCGACGTTTCGATCACCGCTGGCCCCGTCTCCGGCTCGATCACCGGGGACCCCACCCCGCGCTTCTCATTCTCCTCCCTGGACTCCGACTCCAACTTCCGCTGCCGGATCGATGACGCGTCGTTCGCCTCCTGCTCCTCACCGATGACGACGGGCAGGCTCTCAGACAGCGTCCACAGCTTCTGGGTGAAGGCGACCGATGCGGCCCAAACCACCGACATGGCCTGGCGCGCGTTCACCGTGGACACCACCGCCCCCGCACTCTCGATCAAGGGTCGTCGTCACCTGAAGATCAGGAGGAAGAAGAGGTCGGCGTCCTTCACGCTGATGGCCTCCGAGCCGGTCGAACGTTGGTGCCGAGTCGACTCGAGGAGCTTCGAGCCGTGCTCGGTGGGCTATAGGACCCCGAGGCTGGCGGGCGGCGCCCACATGCTCAGGGTCAAGGCGATCGACCGCGTGGGCAACGTGGGCACGGAGCGCAAGTGGTTCGAGATCAGCAGGGAACGCGCGCGAAGCCCTAGGGGCCGCTAGCGCCCACCGGCCATCGCGGGCAGGATCACGACGGTGTCGGAGCTCGAGACCGGAGTGTCGAGGCCGTCCAGCACCCGGACGTCCTCGTCGTTCAGGTAGACGTTCACGTAGCGGTTCAGGTCGCCGGCGGCCGCGAACAGCTGCGACCGCGTGCCGGGATGCGAATCGGCGAGGGCTCGGAGCACCTCGCCCACGGTCGACCCCTGCGCAGCCACCTCGGCGCTCCCGCCGGTCTGGGGGCGCAGCACCGGTGGGATCATCACCGTCGGCATCGCCACGAACACTAGTGGCTACTGCTGCAGCACGAGCCCGGCGCAGAAGGCCTCGTAGTCCGGGAACTTCCCCATCTCGGACACCGGGATCCGGGCGGCGTGGTCGCCGCAGATCGGGCAGTCGGGATCGCGGTTCACCTTCAGCTCGGTGAACCTCGTGCCAAGTGAGTCGTAGAGCAGCAACCGGCCGATCAGCGGCTCGCCGATGCCCGCGACCAGCTTGATGACCTCGTTTGCCTGCAACAGGCCCATCACCCCGGCCATCACGCCGAGCACGCCCGCGGCGCCACAGCTCGGCGCCATCTCAGGCGGCGGAGGCACCGGGTACAGGCAGCGGTAGCAGGGACCTTCGTACGGGACGAAGGTCGAGATCTGCCCGTCGAAGGCCAGGATCGAGGCCGAGACCACGGGCTTACCGAGGCGCACCGAAGCGTCGTTGAGCAGGTACCTGGTGGGGAAGTTGTCGGCGCCGTCGACGATCACGTCGTAGTCCTCGATGATCTCGAGGATGTTGCCGGCGTCGAGGCGTGTGTTGTGCTCGACCACCTCGACGTCGGGGTTCAGTGCCTGGATCGAGAGCCGCGCCGACTCCGTCTTCGGCATCCCGACCCGCTCGGTGTTGTGGATCACCTGGCGCTGGAGGTTGGACTCGTCGACGACGTCGTCGTCGACGATCCCCAGGGTCCCAATTCCGGCCGCCGCGAGATAGAACGCGGAGGGCGCGCCCAGCCCTCCCGCGCCGATCAGGAGCACCTTCGAGTTGAGCAGCTTCAGCTGTCCCTGGACCCCGACCTCGGGCAGCATCGTGTGTCGCGAGTAACGCATCCTCTGCTCGGGCGTCAGGCCCTCGGGGGCGATCACCGGCAGGCCCTGCTGGGTCCATTCCTGGATGCCGCCCGCCACCGAGGCCACGTTCTCGTAGCCGAGCTCGTTCTGCAACAGGTCGGCCGCGCGGGCCGAGCGGTTGCCGGTCGCGCAGTACAGGAGCACCCGCGCCGCCCGGTCCGGCGCCAGCTCGGCGATCCGCTCGCGGACGGAGGCCGGTGGCACGAGCTGGGCTCCCTGAAGATGGGAAAGGTCCCACTCGTGGGGCTCGCGGACATCGATCAGGGCCACGTCCCCGCCCTCGATCTCCTCCTTGGCGGTCTGTGGATCGACTTGATCGATCCTGTTCTTGATCAGCTCAATGGGCTCGGTTGCGATAGCCATCAGCCTATTCTCCCGAATCTCGACTGGATTTCAAGGCTTTACAAAGTATAGCGGCGCCAGTGGGGCGATGGTCGAGTTGCGCTCGATAGAGGAGCGCAAGTCGACCATCGGTGGATCTGAGCGGACCATCGATGAACCTGAGCGGATCGGGCCGCCCTACTCGCCCAGCCCGGCTTGGGCCGGCGGCGCGCAGCGAGGCCGGCGGCCCTACCCGAGAGCGGGGCGCATCTGGCGCAGCCGGCGGACCCGCTCCTCAATCGGCGGGTGGGTGGAGAACAGGCTCGCGATCCCACCGCCGGAGAACGGCTTCACGATGTAAAGAGGCTCGGCGGCCTGGTTGACCCGCATCGGGATTGCCTTGGCACCCTCGGCGAGCCTCAGCAGCGCCGAGGCCAGCGATTCGGGATTGCCGCAGATCTCGGCCCCGGTCGCATCGGCCGCGTATTCGCGCTGGCGGGAGATCGCGAGCTGGATCAGGGAGGCCGCGATCGGCGCCAACAGCACCATCGCGAGCGATGCAACGAGGCTGAGCGGCGACTCGTCGTCGCCTCCGAACCACAGCATCATGTAGGCGATCCAGGTGATCGCGCCGCCCACCGTCGCGGCGACCGACTGCACCAGGATGTCCCGGTGCCGGATGTGGGCGAGCTCATGGGCGATCACTCCCCGGAGCTCGTCCTCGGAGAGCAGCTTCATGATCCCGCTGGTCACGGCGACCGCGGACTTCTTGGGGCTTCGCCCGGTGGCGAATGCGTTCGGCTGCTCCTGCGGGATCACGTAGATGCTGGGCATCGGAAGGTCGGCGCGGGTGGTGAGCTCGCGGACGACCCTGTAGAGCCCCGGGGCATCGTTCTCGGCCACCGGCTTCGCGCCCGCCATCCTGAGGGCGATGCGATCGCTGAACCAGAACGCGCCGAGGTTGAACAGCGCCCCGATCAAGAGGAAGGCGAGCGCCGTGCTCGCGCCGCCGATCGCGAACCCGATCACCACCAGGAGGCCGGTGAGGGTTGCGAGCAGGATCGTCGTCCGGAAGCCGGCGGCGAATGTGGATCTGCGGGTGGTCGTCATCTGTCCGGGG
>JBBPIK010000139.1:0-3099 GCA_038040415.1 Actinomycetota bacterium | reverse complement strand
GGGCTTCCTTCTCCGACTCATCGTAGATGTTGCAGATGAGGACGTAGCTGCCGGCCGTAAGGTCGAGGGTAACCGACAGCGACGCGTCCACCGCGATGTCCTCGATCTCGCCGATCACCTCCATGCCAGCGCCCGCCTCGTCGACGGCGCCGTTCGCGTCGACGGGAAGGTCACCCGCAGCGAGGTCGGTCTTGATGACCACGAATTCGTGGACGTCGTCGGGACCCTCGTTCGTGGTCGCGAACGTGATCGATCCGGCGGAGACCTCGTCCTTGTCCGGGAGCACGCTGAACTCCTGGAGGGTGACGTTCACCGTGTTGCCGGCCGCGGCGGACGTGCCGGCGGAGCTGCCCGGCGAGCTGCAGCCGGCGATGACGAACAGGCCGATCACGGAGAGGATCAACGGCTGGGCGCGTCGCGACCGATGGGTGCGGGTGGTTGAATCAATCACGCTCTTCCTCCTTGCGGTGTGCCCCCCACATTCGTAGGGGAGGCGAGCCAGGGTGAAAGAGTAGACGTTGGTGGGCGCCCAGTCGAGAGCCAGCCGCGCGATTCGCAGACGAAGCGGGTGGAGTTGCTACCATGGAGCCGACACTCCCCGTCGGCCGCAGCCATTCGATTGCCCGGCCGCTTGACGCCACACAGGAGACCGCCTCACACCCATGAGCACGCTCACCGGGCGCCCCGGCATGAATACGCCGATGGGGCCGCAGGGACATCGCCTCCCAACCGCACGCACGGTGCGATACAACCCCTCCGCCGCGGAGCTCCAGGCGCTCACCAGCCGGATGGAGCAGGCGCGCCGCACCAGCTTCGGGAACTACAACGTCCAGACCAGGGTCGTGAGCCGATCGTCCGGCTCGACCTTCCTGGTCACCGATGATCCCGCCGAGACCACCGGCAAGTCCATCTCCGTTACGGAGGGTGCGCGCATCGCCGCACTCCAGGACGCGTACGTGGGGGGCACCGAGATGCTGGTGATCGACGGCTACCTGGGCAACGACCCGGAGCAGCGCTCGCGGGTGCGCCTCTACATCGAGGAGGCGAACGCCAACATCGCCGGCATGCAGCAACAGCTCTACTTCCCGCCCGATGCGCCGGCCGACGAATGGCAGCCGGAGTTCTCGCTGATCTACACCCCGAACCTGCCGATGCCCGACTACCCCGACGAGCGGCTGATCGCCGTCGACCTCGGCGCCGGCGTGACGCGGATCATGAATTCGGACTACTTCGGCGAGTCGAAGAAGGGCGGCCTGCGCATGTGGAACGCGCTCGTCTACGAGCGCGGTGGCCTTGCCATGCACGCGGGCTGCAAGGTCGTGCCGACGGACGCCGGCGAGCGCACGATGCTGATCATCGGCCTGTCGGGAACGGGCAAGACGACGACCACCTTCACCCGGCAGAACAACAGCCAGCCGGTGCAGGACGACTTCATTGGTCTCTTCGCGGGCGGCAAGGTGGTCGGCACCGAGAACGGCTGCTTCGCCAAGACCTTCGGCCTGGATCCGGCCCACGAGCCGGCCATCTACGGCGCCGTCGTCAAGCCCGACGCGTACCTGGAGAACGTCTCGCAGAAGGAGGACGGCGGGCCGGTCGACTTCTTCGATACGTCGTACACCAAGAATGGGCGCGCCACGTTTCCCATGGCCTCCCTCGGGATCTGGCGCGATCCGCGCGAGATCGGTCCGGTCAATCATCTCCTGATCCTCAACCGGAACGACAACATCATTCCGGCCGTCGCGCGGCTCACCCGGGAGCAGGCGGCGGCCTATTTTATGCTCGGCGAGACGCAAGGCACCTCCGCGGGCGGGGCCGCGGAGGAGGGGCGCGCGCTGCGCGTGCCGGGCACGAACCCGTTCTACCCGCACCGCGACGAGCAGCAGGCGAATCGGTTCCTGGAGCTGATGGGTTCGTGCGACTTCGACGTCTTCCTGCTCAACACGGGCCGCATTGGCGGAGGAGAGGGCGATGCCCGCTCGAAGAAGGTGGCGATCGAGCACTCCGGGGCGATCGTCAAGGCGATCGCCGAGGGGACGGCCACCTGGGAGCGCGATCCGGACTTCGGGTACGAGGTCGCCACCGCGCTCCCCGGCATTGATGACCTCGAGCTGCTGCAGCCGCGCCTCTTCTACGAGCGCACCGGCCGCGCCGATGAGTACGGGGCCCTGGTCGAACGTCTGCGCCGCGAGCGGATCGAGTTCCTGGAGCGGTACCCCGGGTTGGCGCCGGAGATCGTCGCGGCCGTCCGCTAGCCGACTGGCGCGTCCCTGAGCGAAGTCACCGCATAGGCCGTGATCGGGTCGCGAAAGCCCTTGAGGGCCAAGTCCGCGACCGGGTCTGCCTCGACCCTCTCCTCGACCACTGCCAGCACCCGCTGGCTGACCAGGATCTGACCCGCCGCTGCAGCACTCGACAGGCGCGAGGCCAGGATCACGGAGTTGCCGACCGCCCCGTAGTCGTACCGGCCCTCGAAGCCGATGCGCCCCAGCGTGGCAAACCCCGCCGCGATCCCGATCCCCAACCCAAGCTCGTAGCCGCGCTTGCGCCAGGCCGCCGACAGCGGGCCAAATCGATCGCGCATCTCGCACGCCGTTCGGACTGCGGCCAGTTGATGGTCCGTCACCGGCGTCGGGTCGTTGAAGAAGACCATCAGCCCGTCGCCGGCGAAATGCTCCACCGTGCCGGCGTTGGCCACGGCCAGCTCGCCGACCGCGGAGTGATACTCGCGCAGCACCCCGAGCACCTCCTCGGGCTCCGCCTGCTCGGCGAAGGCCGTGAAGCCGCGTAGATCCGCGAAGAGCGCCGTGATTTCGCGCCGATGACCGGCCAGCAGCGCCTGGCCCTCGTCGCTCGAGAGCAGCTCGGCCGCCTGGGGCGCGTAGCGCGCAAGCTCAGTGCGCTGTCGGTCGATCGTCTCGAAGAGCCGCACGTTCTCGATCGCGATCACCGCCTGGTCGGCAAAGGTGGAGAGCAGACTGATCTCGGAGGCGGAGAACTCCTGTACATGCCGTCGCCAGACGGAGAGCACCCCGATCGGTTCTCCATCCCGGAACATGGGGACCCCGAGGATGGTCCGAAAGCCGGCAATCCGCTGGGCCT
>JBBPIK010000138.1:0-3105 GCA_038040415.1 Actinomycetota bacterium | reverse complement strand
TTGCCCCGCTACTACCCGAGGCTGCCGCGTCCCTACGCCGGGCTGCCGCTTCCCGCGACGGCCGGATGGCATCGACGAGGGGCGCAGCAAGACTGGCGGGTCCGCCGACCAGCGGGCAAGAAGCGTGACGAGTTCGCGCGCCCGCACGCCCGCCTGGGTAGACTGGGCCATGGCCCAGGAAGAACCACAGCGATCTCCTCGAGAGCGCTTACACCGTCGGCGTCACCGAGCCGCTCGTGGCACCGCCCCTGGCGCTCGCGCGCCGGCACGGCATGGACGCGCTCGAGGAGTCGCTGCCGATCTCGGTGATCGGCACGGGCCCCGACCTCAACTCGGCCACGGACAACGGGCTGGCGCGGGCGGCGGAGCTGCTCGACATGTCGGTCCCCGAGGTCAAGAACCGGGCGACGATCGCCGGCGCGATCGAGATCGGCCGGCACCCCGGCGTGGTCCAGGTGACCTTCCGCGCGCCTGCCGAGCGGCTGGAGGCGCGCGGCCTCCTGGGCTACGCGGTCGAGCAGTACGGCGAGCGCTGACGAGATAGGCTGACTTGCTCCGCGATCGAGCGAGGTGCACTACGAGCGACGCCACGCGTGAGGCAGTAGCAGGTTGGCTGGGGCTCCCCCCGCACGGGGCCCGGCCCGCGCTCGGCTCGCCGGCGCCCATCGTGCGACAGCCCGTCACCCGGGAGCCGCCGCCGCTAGACGCGCACGTCAAGCTGCCCGCCGGCAGCTACGCGGTGGGGGAGCCCGGCGAGGAGCGCCGCGTGGAACTGGACTCCGTGCTGCTCGGGCGCTGGCCCGTGGTCAACGCTCACGCGCGCCGGTTCGTCGAGGAGACGCGTCGCGGCGTGCCGGCCGTGCTCGCGGCCAAGCTCGCCGATTCGCAGCTGGCCGACCATCCCGCCACCGACGTCTCGCTCGCCGATGCGCTGGCGTTCTGTGCCTGGGCCACCGAGCGGCTGGGCCGCGACGTCCGCCTGCCGACCGGCGACGAGTGGGAGGCGCTCGCGCGCGGGGGCGACGGGCGCCCGTGGCCGTGGGGCGATGTCTTCGAGGCCGAGCGCTGCACCTGCGCGGAGGCCGGCTGGGGCTGGACGGCGCCGGTGACCGCGCACCCGCACGGCGCCGGCCCTTCCGGGGCCGAGCAGCTCGCCGGCAACGTGTGGGAGTGGGTCGCCGGCCGCGGGCCCGACGGCTGGGCCGTCGTGCGGGGAGGCTGCTACCTCGACCACGCCTGGGGGGTGCGCGCCTCGCGCGCGCTGGCGGCCGATCCCGCGCGCGCCACGCCGACCACCGGCTTTCGCATCGCCATCGACGTCAACCACGACCCCGGGAGCGAGACGTGACAGACACCCGGCCACCCGACCGCCCGGCGCTCATCGACGCGCTGCGGGAGGTCTATGACCCCTGCTGCGCGGACCGCGGCATCAGCATCGTCGACATGGGCGTCGTCGAGGACGTGCGCGTCGACGCCGGACGCGTCGAGGTGGACCTCGTGCTCACGACGGGCTGGTGCCCGTTCGTGACGGCGATGTCCGACGCGATCCCCGAGCGACTGCGCGCCGTCGCCGGCGTGCAGGACGTCCACGTCCAGGTCGTCTGGGATCCGGTCTGGACCGAGGAGCGCCTGTCGCCCTCGGCCCGCGAGAAGCTCACGCTCCCGCTCGAGGAGCTCATCCCCTACCGCGAGCGTCGGCTCGCCCAGCAGAGAGGAGCCTGAGATGGCCACGATCGAGACCCGGCCCGGCGAGGGGGCGGCCCGCGAGCGCAAGGTCGACGCGTTCGTCTTCGACTGCGTCTGCCACGTCTTCAACTTCGACCCGGCCAACGCCCTCGGGACGCCCGGGCAGATGTTCGACGAGCACCTCTACGCCTTCCACCAGCTGCTCACGCGCGAGGACGAGCCCGTGCTCTCGCGCGAGCAGTTCTTCCGCGAGTGGAGCGTGGAGGAGATCTACGAGATGGTCATCGAGGGCTCGGACACCGACATGATCGTGGCCCAGCCGCTGCCGCTGACCGACCTGTTCCACGACGGCCTCTCGCCGTGGGAGAAGTGCGCGGAGATGGCGGCCAAGCATCCCGACCGCGCGATCTTCTGGGGGTCGGTGAACCCGCTCGAGGGCAAGAAGGCCCTTGACCTGATGACGCGCCAGGTGGAGGACCATGGAGCACGCGCGTTCAAGTTCTACAACGTGCGCTACGACTACGGGCAGCCGTTCCCGTGGCGCATGGACGACCCGCGGATCGCCTACCCGGTCTTCGAGCGCGCGCAGGAGCTCGGGATCAACCTGATCGGCGTCCACAAGGGTGTGCCGCTGGGGCCGCAGCCGATCGAGCACACGCGCACGTTCGACATGGACGGCGCGGCGGCCAACTTCCCGGACATCAACTTCGTGATCTTCCACGTCGGCCTGCCGTGGCTCGACGAGGTGCTGTGGCAGATCGTGCGCTACCCGAACCTCTACGCCTCGATCGCCGCGACGGTGAACTTCATCGCGCGCCAGCCGCGGGTCTTTGCGGAGATGCTGGGGAAGATGATGTGGTGGTGCGGGGAGGACAAGATCATCTACGGCGGCGAGTCGCCCATCTGGCACCCCCGATGGGCGCTCGAGGAGTTCTGGAACTTCGAGCTCCCGCGCGACATCGTGGAGGAGCGCGGCTACCCGCAGCTCACCGAGCAGGCCAAGCGCAAGATCCTGGGGGAGAACCTCGCCCGCCTGCACGGGATCGACGTCGAGGCCAAGAAGGCGGAGCTCGGCGTGCCGAGCTGATACAAGGGCTCGATCTCCGCCGGCCGGCTACGGAGTCGGCGCCGGGCTCGGGGTGGGCGTCGGCGTCGGCGTGGGAGTTGGCGTAGGCGTCGGCGTGGCTGGCGGGGCCGCCTGCGCGCGCCGGCGGCGCGGTCGTCGCCTCGGGAGTCGGCTCGCCCGGCTGCGCCGGGGGAGCGGTCACGCTGTCCGGCGTGGCCGTCTCCTCCTGCCGGGGCTTCTGGGCCCGGGTTCTGCTCGTCCTGTGGCCGGCTGGGCGTTTCGTCCCCCTGAGCCGGAGACCTGCGCTCCGCGCGGCTGCGCGCGATAGGTGCCGATCAGGTAGTCGTCGGGTC
>JBBPIK010000137.1:0-3149 GCA_038040415.1 Actinomycetota bacterium | reverse complement strand
TGGCCCTTCCTGATCCTCAACGGCTTGTCCAGCGTGAAGACCTGTCTGCGGCCCAGGGCGCCCGACAAACTGACCACCGGGCCTTGGCGCAGGAGCTTGTAGCGGCGGCGCTTCCCGTGCTTGATCACTGCGATCCGTGCCGTGGGCTTCTTGCCGAACCGGTCGGACGCGAACAGATCGCCGAAGAATTCCCGCTGCGATTTCTTGGGCTTCGAAAGGTCGACGGCCCAGGCGACGAGCTTGCCCCTCTCGGGCACGTTCATCGGCCGCTTCTCGCCGCCGGCGAGCAGTGGGAAGCCGGTGACGCTGCCGACACCCTCACACGGGTGGCGCATCGTGTCGGCCGGGCAGTCGGGGCTCGGGGTGCGCTTCGTCTTGCCCAGCACCTGCGCATCCCGCGCGCCCGCCGACGAGACGGCGATCACGCCTAGCAGCACCATGCACGCTGCCGCGAAGCCGAACGCCTGGCGGGCGCGCCGCCGCCGGCCGGGTGTCGATTCGATCGTTCCGGTCATTTCGTCCTCCAACCGCCCGCCGCGCCTCGTTGGCGGCCCGACACGACCATCCAGTATGGGGCCGTTCCTGCGGTGTGAGCGCATAGATTAGGGTCCTCGTCCGATGACGGCAGCGCGAGCGGCGAGCGGCGGCACGGATGGGGGCGAACGGGGCGCCGCCCAGCGCTTCGTCCACGCCGGTCTCGAGCTGCTCGATCTCGAAGCCGACGAGGCCGAGATCGCGGTGATCGAGGGGGCGGACGGCCTCTATCGCCCGGTGATCGAGAGCTTGCTCGAAGCCGAGCTCGATGGAGTCGATCCGGAGCCGGGCGCCGACATGTCCCGCGCCCCGGCGTGAGCGCGCTGCTGGACGGGACCCTGCGCGAGCAGGCGGCCGCGGTCGCCGGGGGGGACGCTGACCCCGCCGAGCTGCTTGACGCCGCCCTGGCGCGGATCGAGGAGCGCAACCCGAGCGTCAACGCAATCGTCGAGACCTTCCCGGAGCACTCGCGGCGCATGCTCGCCGAGGCGGGGAAGGGCGCGCTGTACGGGGTGCCGGTGGCGATCAAGGACGAGTGGCCCCTCCCGTGGCGGGCGGAACGTCTGGGCGCCGCGCAGCAGCTCGGGCCGCCGCCGAAGCCGGGCGAATCGGGGCCGTATCGCGCCCTTCGCGACGCCGGGGCGGTGATCGTCGGGATCGCGAACATGCACGAGTACGGGGCGGGAAGCACCGGGCACATCTCGGCCTTCGGCCCGGTTCGCAACCCCTGGGACACCGACCGCTGCTCCGGGGGCTCGTCGAGCGGGCCCGGCGCCGCCGTCGCCGCCCGGCTGGTCAGCGGAGCCGTGGGCGCCGACGGGATCGGCTCGATTCGCTACCCGGCGGCCTACTGCGGGCTCACCGGCCTGAAGCCGACCTTCGGCCGCTCGACGATGCAGGGCCACCACGTCGCGTCCACGACCACGATCGTTTCCGGGCCGATGTGCCGCGACGCCGCCGACTGCCGCCTTTTGGGCGGCGTTCTGTTCGGCGGCGAGCTGACGGCCGGCGAGCTCGACGGGCTGCGTATCGGGCTCGTCCCCGGGGAGCTGTGGGACGACTGCGACCCGGAGGTGAGCGCGGCCTGCCGCCAGGCGGTTGAGACGCTCCGCGAGGCGAGCGAGGGCACGACGACCGAGGTCGACTTCGCCGGTCGAGAGCACGTCCTGATCGCCTCGATCCTGGTCGGCTCGACCGAGGAGCTCGCCGAAATGACCCCCAAGCGCATCGAGAGCCTCGGCGAAGACGTGAGCCTGGTCGCCCGGGCGCTTTTGCGCTACCGGCTCTTGATCCCCGCCGTTGCGATAGCGAAGTCATTGCGAGTGCGCACACTGGTACGGCGCTCGCTCGCCGAGCTGTTCGAGCGGGTCGAAGTGCTCGCCTGGCCGACGGTCGCCGCACCGGCCCCGCCGCTGGACAACACCACCGTGGAGCTTCCCTCCGGCGCGTACCCCGCGGACTACGCCAACCCGCGCCACGGCGGGATCGCCAACCTGGCGGGCGTGCCGGCCATCAGCGTCCCGGTCGGCCTCAGCTCGGAGGGGCTGCCGATCGGGCTCCAGCTCGTCGCCGCCTGGGGCCGGGACGAGCTGCTGCTGGACGCCGCGGAGGCGCTCGAGCGAGCCAACGGGCGGCAGTGGGTGGACGCCGCGCCGCCGCTTGCCCGCTCGGGATAGACCTATCCTCCCGGCGATGGCGGCGATCGAGGTCCGTGGCCTGGAACGAACCTTCTCCGGTGGTGTCCGCGCTGTGGACGGTGTCGACCTCGAGGTGGCCGAGGGCGAGATCTACGCCTTCCTCGGCCCGAACGGGGCCGGCAAGACGACGACCGTCCGCGTCCTCACCACGCTGCTTCGGCCCACTGGGGGCAGCGCCCGGGTGGCCGGCTTCGACGTTGTCTCGGAAGCCGGGGGGGTGCGGCGTGCGATCGGCGTCGCGCTTCAGGAGGCGGCGCTCGATCCGCTGATGACGGGGCGCGAGCTGATCCGCCTTCAGGCGACGCTGCATGGACTGCCTCGCGACCAGGCACGGCGCCGGATCGAGGCGCTGTTGGAGCGTGTCGACTTGGTCGCCGCCGCCGACCGTCAGGTGGGGACCTACTCAGGCGGCATGCGCCGCCGGATCGACCTCGCCTCGGCGCTCGTGCACGAGCCGCGGGTGCTGTTCCTCGACGAGCCGACCACGGGCCTGGACCCGGTCAGCCGCAAGGCGATCTGGGAGGAGGTCACCAAGCTCAACGCGGACGGCACAACCGTCTTTCTGACCACCCAGTACCTCGAGGAAGCCGATCAGCTCGCCGATCGGGTGGGGATCATCGACTTCGGGCGCATCGTCGCCGAGGACACGCCAGGCCGGCTGAAGGCCCAGCTTGGTCGCCCTCACCTGGAGGTCAAGCTCGGTGATGGAGCGGTGGCGCGGGCCGAGCAGGTCGTCGCCCGCTTCGGGAAGCCACTTCCGAGCAAGGACGGCGCCGTCCTGGTGGAGCTCGAGCGAGGCGCCGCCGAGATCGCGCCGGTCGTGCGCGCGCTCGATGAGGCGGGGCTGACCGTGGAGGCGCTCGACCTGGTGGAGCCCAGCCTCGACGACGTCTTCGTGGCCAAAACGGGCCACCGCCT
>JBBPIK010000071.1:0-12290 GCA_038040415.1 Actinomycetota bacterium | reverse complement strand
GCCTCTCCCTTACGGATGAATGCGAGCACGTTCAACCGACGACGCTCGCTCCCGCTCTGGACGAAGAGGAAGAGTCACTCCGGCCGCTCTGGTCACTGCTCCTTTGCGCGACGAGCGGCAGCACCCACTCGCCGTTCCGCGAGAGCTACGAGCGAGGAGGCGCTGAGTCCCTGTGCTTGCCTTCAAGACGCGCCTGCTCTTCGCACCAAGGGCCGCAATAACGCTGATCAGGCTGCTCGGGGGTGAAGTTACACCCGCAATAGGGGCAGCGGCGGTCGTCCAGCCGAGCGTGGCTCACACCGCCAGTCTGACGGGTTTCACAGAGGCAGACCGTTGCTTCCGCCTTGCGCGACGAGCGGAAGCGGCGCCTCCGGTGGCCCGTCGTCGGCCTAAGATCGCTTCGGCATGGACTACCTGGCACCCGATTGGAACTCCTCGGCCTTGGTCACGATCGACACCCAGGTCGACACGCTTGACGGGGAACCACTCGAGATCCCGGGAACCTCTGCAGCCGTCCCACAGATCGTGGCGCTCGCCGCGGCTTTCCGGGATGCGGGTAGGCCGATTGTGCACGTCGTCCGCCTGTATCGGAGGGACGGCAGCAACGTCGATATCTGTCGACGCTCGATAGTTGAAGCCGGAGCGGAGATCCTCGCACCCGAGTCGAGCGGCTCACAGCTTGCGCCGGAGATCGCCGAGCACCCGAGCTTCGAACTCGAAGCAGACGAGCTTCTCGAGGGCCGATCCCAGCAAGTCGGGCCAGGGGAGGTTGTCATCTACAAACCGCGCTGGGGGGCTTTCTATGAGACCCCGCTCGAAGACCACCTGCGACGACAAGGCGTTTCCACGATCGTGATCTGCGGCTGCAACTTCCCCAACTGTCCGCGCGCGTCCATTTATGAGGCAAGCGAGCGCGACTTTCGAGTGGTGCTGGCCGAAGATGCAGTCTCAGGCCTCTACGGCAAGGGCCGTGACGAACTCGAGAGCATAGGCGTGCGGCTGATGTCGACTGCGGAGGTCGTCGAGTCGGTCGCGGATCCCGCGCCGATCGGCAAGGCATAGGACCCCGAGCCTCCCATTGGCCCACTCCCGCTTTGCGCGATTTGCGGAAGCGACGGCCGCGCCACGCGAGACGCCTGCCCGTCGTCCCGAGCGGTAGCGGGTTCGTCCCGGTTGAGACGCTTGCTCGTTGCGCCAAGCGGCAGTCGCGGTCGTCCGTGCGGAAGGCCGGGGCCTCGCCGAGCAGCACCGGGCGCCGCGCGATCAGTCCGAGCGGCGCCGGAGCTGAAGCCTGACTCGGATCTTCCGCACGATGGCGATGACGCAGAGGGCGACGAGCACCAGCGTCGCCCCGATGAACACGTAGAACGCGAGCTTGTTGATCCGGGGATCGTCATACGGCGGCCCGGTCTCATCTCCGGTCGTCCGGTCGACAGCAAGAGCGACCGCCCGAGCACAAAGGCCAAGGCAATCCAGAAGCTCAGTCGACGACGTCTCACCGAGCCGTCAGCCCGACGGCCTCGAGGGCCTCGGCCGGATCGTTGAAGACCTGCTCGCGCGCCAGCTTGCCGTGACGGATGTGCCAGAGCATTGCGTAGCCCTGCCCGACCTCGATCCCGCTGGCCCCGCCGCGTGCCTTTATCTCTCCGAGCAGCACCATCCGGTCACCGAGGTCGATCAGCTCCTGCGGCCCCGCCCAGTTGTCGGCCCAGGCATCGGCCCACTGCCGGTAGAAGCGGACGAGGCCCTCGTGCCCGCGGTAGACGGGATCGAAGTCCCCTAGTTGGACCCACTCCTTGGGCGAGTGCACCTCGACATCGCGGTGATACAGAGGAAGGAGAGCTTCGAAGTCCCTGCGGTTGTACGTCGCCTGCCCCACACAGACAGCGCGCGCGAGCATCTTCTGCCGAATGCGCGAGCGGGGCGAGAGCCGGAACAGAATCCGACTACCAAGATCGAAGAGCCACGGCAGGCGGGGCGCGAGCCACTCCTCGGGCGCGCGGCGCGACCGCTCACGAGCGGAGAGCGACTGCCTGACGACCTCGACTCCCCCCCGAGACATCGCTCGCCCGGGATCGCGCCTGCGGTCGGCGGGGCCGGAAGGACGCCTAGACGCGCCAACGTCCGAGCTGGGAGAGGCGCACGTCGCGGAAGCACCGACGAGCCCCGCCGTCGCCCGCAGAGCCGCGCGGCGCAGCGGTGGAATGCGCGCCGAGTAGCGGCCGACTGCCCGCATCGCGCGCCAGCCGGCGTTGGGGGCGTCGATGCAGCCCGCCGCCACCGGCGATGACAGCACGTACCGCAATGCCTTGCGGTGCCGGCTGCGCTCATAGCGCTCGAGCTCTGCGCGCCTGACCTGCTCCCTCGAGCGCCGCTCTGACAACAGCTCGCCGAGCGCCACCGCGTCCTCCAGAGCCAGGTTCGCGCCCTGGGCCGTGTGGGGATGCACCGTGGCCGCCGCGTCGCCCGCGAGCGCGGCGCCGTCGGCCGTACGCCTCCGCGCCAGCTGCGTGCGGACGGTGAAGACGGTCAGCTCGTCCCACGACGCGATCGCCTCCGTGATGTCGAGGCCTCCCGGAACCCGCCCCCCGTATAGAGCCCTCCACTGCGCGAGGTCCTGCGCCTCGACGGCCGCTCGGTTGTCCGCGGTCACGTGGTCCCAGAAGAGCGCCTGGCCGCGCACGGGCACGACCCCGTCGCCGAACCCGGGACCGCAGTAGATCACCGCCTCGTTCGCCGTCGTCTCTGGCGGCAGCCTGCCGAGGCCGGCGACATAGGAATCCGCGCGGGAGACCTTCGTCGTCCGGATGCCGAGCGCGCTGCGCACGCTCGACCCGGCTCCATCGGCACCGACCACGCACGTGGCTCGGAGCTCCTGCTCCTGGCCGTCGCCGTCGCGGTAGCGAAGACCGCAGACCACGTCACCCTCGCGGACGAGATCCAGAAACTCGCATGCGGTGCGTGGCGCGCCGACATCGAGCTGAGCCATCCGCTCCGCGAGGATGCCGAGCACGTCAACCCGCCGGATCGCCACCACGAAGGGGTGAGAGTGCGTGAGCTCACCCCAGTCGAGGGAGGCGAGCTCTCGGTCCCGCATGTCCCGCAGACTCGACCGGTCGATGCGCGAGCCCGCGTCGAGGACCGACTCGAGAACTCCCAGCCGATCGAGCGCGGCGAGCCCATTGGGCTGGAGCATGATCGCCGCTCCGCCACTGCTGACGTTGGGCCGCCGCTCGAGAACACACGCTGCCCGACCCTCCCCGCCAAGCTTGCACGCGAGCGCCAAGCCGGCGAAACCCGCGCCGACGATCGCCACGTCCAGATGCTCTGGGCGGTCCATTCAGCTCTCGTCTGAACCCTACGTGGTGGCTCGGCACCCGACAATCAGCGGCCTGGCACGGACACGTCCTCGCGGTCGCCGGGGAGCGCCGCGAGCCGGAGCAGGAGCCCACCTGTGAGACAACCTGTCGATCCGCTGGCGCGGCTCAGCAGTCCCTAGATGCGGAGTCGCCCGGATTTCGCTTTCGCGTGAAAGCGGGCGCCCGGCGCTATGGGCAGCGGGGCGCGACCACTTCCCCGGTCCGGGGGTCGCCGATCACCTAATGGTCGTCCACGGCGTGGGGTCCTCGCGGCAGGCTTCGCGGACCTCGGCCGTGTAGGCGCGGTCGGAGTGCTCCCAAGATCCCACGGGGGCCGCCGGCCGGGTGCGGCCCAGTGACCCTGCGACCCTCGCGCGGCCTCTGAGCTGGAGCCCAGGTCTGCTGTGCTGCAGGGTCGCGGCGGCCAGCTCGGGATCACACCGTTACCCGTCGAAATAGCAGCGGGCGGAGTTCGATTCCGAGCGGCGCAGGGTCGCGGGGGGAGTGATGGAGCCGAGGCCCACGATCCGATCTGGGTCGATCGACCCACTGGAACCCGGTGCTACGATCGTCCGACAACTCAATAGTGGCTAGGTCCCTCGCGGCCCTAGCCCCAATTCCAAGCAGAGCTTGGAGAAGGAGTGGGACATGAGCGACGCTGCTCAGCTGCGCATCCTGCCCATGACGACGACGGGGACGCAGCACCTGATCGAGCGGACCTATCGCGAAGGCGGCGACTTCCAGTGGGTCCGAGAGACGTATAAGAACTCGGAGGAGGCGGGTGCCACCCGGATCGAGTTCGGGATCGAGTGGCAGGCTGTCGAGAACCTCGGGGTTTACCGCCGCGTGATCGCCGACAACGGCTCCGGCATGACGGCGGAGGAACTAGTCGAGTTCTTCAACACCTTCGGCGGTGGGGGCAAGCCGATCGGTGGTGTTCATGAGAACTTCGGCGTCGGCGCCAAGACCAGCCTGCTCCCCTGGAACCGCGCCGGCATGGTTGTCATCTCGGTGAAGGACGGCGACCCGGCGATGATCTGGGTCGAGCACGATCCCGAGAGCGGGGAGTACGGGCTCCGGCTCCAGGAGGTTGACGACGAGGAGGGGCAGAGCCTCGATGAGGTCTACGAGCCCTACAACGACGACGACTACGGCTGCAACTGGGCAGCGGCGCTCCCCGACTGGGTGGACGACCACGGGACCGTGGTCATCCTGCTCGGCAACGACGGCACAGACGACACGGTTGTGGGAGATCCCAACCGCCAGGAGAGCGACATCAAGGGCATCTCGACGTACCTGAACCGGCGGTTGTGGGAGATCCCCGACGGGGTTGATGTCCGTGTTGACGAGCTTCGAACTCAGGACCGCAAGCTGTGGCCGCGGGAGCCGGACCCGACGCATGGGACAAACCTGCGGCAGATTCGCGGCGCGAACTTCTACATCACCTATCCGTCCTCCAACTTCACAAAGGGCAAGCTGAAGGCGGCCGGGACCCGCACGCTGTCGGACGCCACCGAGATCGACTGGTTCCTTTGGGAGGGCGAGCGCCCGTCAATCGGGTCCTACGCCGCCGTCGGCGGGTACATCGCCGCGCTCTACGAAGGGGAGCTGTACGACGTGAGCACCCACCAGGCCACGTATCGGTCCTTCGGGATCACCGAGAGGGAGGTACGCAGCCGGACCTGGTTGATCGTCCGGCCCCCGAATTTCAGCGAGGAGAACGGGAAGCACGGGGTCTATCCGAGAACGGACCGCAACTCGCTGCTGCTGAAGGGCGGTCCCCGCGCGGGGACTCCGCTGCCCCTCAACGACTGGGCGGCCGAATTTGCCGATCCGATGCCGGCCCCGCTGCTGGACGCGATCAAGAAAGCGCGAACTGGGGAAATAGGGTCGCTGAGCGATCCGAAGTGGCGTGATCGCCTCGCCGATCGCTTCGGCAACCGCTGGCGGATCCCTAGGTTGCGGCTCCGAAAGGGGGGCGCGCTGACGGTGGATCCGAGTCAGCCAGGGTCCCGCCCGAAGAAGGTCAGACGCGTGAAGAGACATGGCAGCGGCGGAGGCGGCGGCCAGGGCGGGCGGTCCGGGTCGCTCAACACTGGCTCGCGGCCGGGCTCGCGTTCGGCGACGAAGGTCAACGCTGCTGGTGGACTCCCGAACTACCACCTTGTCGGCGCGGATGAGGTCGGACCGGGCATGCTGGCGTCGTGGGTGCCGAACGACCCCACCGAACCCAACGGGGTAGTCAAGATCAATGTCGAGCACCCGGTGTTGATGGAGGAGGTCGAGCACTGGCAGGCGCAGTACCCGGACAACCTCGCCGACGAGGTCCGGATCGAGGTTCTCAACACCTACGGCGAGATCGCCGTGGCGAAGGTGGCGCACTCCGAGCACCTGAAGGGATCGATCCCTTCGAAGCAGATCGAGGACGAGCTGAGGTCCGAGGCAGCGCTATCGATGTCGCTGCTCGGCCTGATGGCCGAGGAAGCGGTGATCGCGCCGAGGATCGGCGGGAAGTTCCGGAAGCGGGCGGCTGCATAGGCAGCCTATGCCTGGATCGAACCGCCCGCTTTTCGTCCTGGCACATGGAGACAGCTCGTCATGATCGAGTGGGTCGGCTCCTGGCCGGATGAAGTCAAGCCCGAGCTGGAGCGCTTCGCCGAGGCGCTCGCCGCGCATGAGCGTGGCTATCCGATCGAGGGTCGCATGGTCATCGTCTCCGGATCCGACGGCCGCGGGCTGAAGGAGTGGATGAAGCCCGATGCCTATGCCGATTACTGCGAGAAGGCGAAGCAGCAGCCGGTAGTAGCCAGCGGAAAAACTTTCGTCGCACACGACGGGATCGTCACCGCCGTCGTCTCTCGCTACGCCGAGCCTGACGACCAACTGGTCCTCTGCTCACACGAGTTGATCGAGATGGCGGACCTGCGCCGCGCCGAAGACGAGGGCTGGGTCTACCCAGAGGACGCACGCGAGCTGCTCGGCATCGTCTTTGCCGACGAGTACGCGACCGAGCGTCTGCGGGAGGAGATCGCGCAGCAGCTCGGCTGGCCCTTCGCCGACACACATGACGAGATGGCGCTGGTCCGCCTCGCTGACCACATCCGGGAGGCGATGCCGACGCCGAGATACGACCCGCCACCAGATGACTTCTGGGGCTACTGGCAGACGCTCGCCAGGATGTGGTCAATGACCTGCGCGCGACGGCTCACGAGCCCCAAGGCGGAGGAGGCGCTGGTCGCCTGGTCGCGGCACCCGATGATTGACGACGGTTGGGCGCCAGTGGAGAGTGCCCTCGCAGAGTTCTACGACCTGTCGGATCACGATCGCGACGAGCTTGTGAGGTTCGCGGCGGAGCGGATCTGGGACCCCATCGAGCAAGGTGGCCGCGACGCGTGGACGCTAGGACTGGGGCCGGGACCCGGCTAAACAGCGGATGGTCGATGGAGTCGTAGAGGACGCAGCGTCCAGCGCGCGGGTGATCCTTAACGTAGCCCTAGAGGATCCACGGGAGCTGTTCGAGGTCGAGGTTGGCCGTGCCGACCTCGAAACGGAGCGGCCCCGCCCGGCGCTTCGCGTCGTCAAGCCCGCCTAGGTAGTCTCCCGCCGCCTCGCCTCCTCTACGGTGATTCCGAGGCGATCCAGGGCCTCGGGGCTCGGCAACGCAGGGTCGCGCACCAGGTCCTCGTCCTCGGGCCAGTAGTCGTTCTCGTAGGCCCACTCGCCAAGCCGGTCCAGGGCGCCTTCCTCCGTCCAGTCGGCGTCCGCGATCACCGGGCCGTAGTCGGGCTCAGCGGCCGCCTTGGCCTGCGCCGCGGCGCGCCCCTCGGCCGCGTCCTCCGGGCGCCATCCGGTCGCCTCGCGAACGGCGGCGAGGCCGCCGAACAGTCGATGCACCGTGCCGTAACTAGGCAGCCCCGCGTCCGCAAGATCACCCTTACCGGGCCAGCGCTCGCAGACGTTCGCCCATTCGACCAACGCGGCGCGGGCCTCCGCTTCCGTCCAGCGGCGCCACTTGCGGGGCGGCATGGGCGGGCCGGGCTTGCGCAGGCCGGCCAACAGCTCGCGGCCGTAGTCGATGTCGGCGGCAAGGTCGCGCAGGACATCATCCGCGTAGAGCATCACCGAATGAGTGGAATCAACCGGGCAGTGGGTCTGATGCACGCGCAGCCGGTGGCGAACGCGCTCCAGGTACTCCAAGGTTTCCTTGGTCGCAGGGATCGCGGAGCGGTAGGGGAGGTACCAGGGCTGCCCAGGAGTCGGCCGATACTCGGCGGCGATCTTGTCCAGCAGCGCCCGGTGAGCCGTGTGCTGGCCCTTCGCCCAGCGCGCCTTTCTGCGCAGCCCCAACGCAGGGAGCGGCATGATGCGCCGGGGCGGATCGGGACGCTCGGCGCGACGGCGGCGCCTATAGTCGCGGTCGTAGACTCGCTGGCGGGCGGCGCGCTCGGCCAGGATGCGGGCGCGCTCCGTCGGACTCTCGGCCGTCAACGTAGCCGCGACCCTAGGCACGGGGTCAAACCCTCCTGAACCTGCCCTGAGCGGCTGCGTCGAGGTCTATAAACCGCTCAGGAACGCCAAAAAACCCACGCCCCTCCCGACGGCCCCTAGCCGATAGGCGTCGGGGCCTAGGGAGGCTGTGGGCCGGACGATGAGTCACCCGGTAGAGAACAGCAGGCGGCCGCTTCCGCATGTCTCGGCGGTCGCACGTGCTGTTAGCGTCTGTTCTCTGGTTGGACATGAATCAGTTGTGGCGGGCGCCCCTCACCGAGCGCCCGTTTGACGTTCGGGCTCTCGCCCATCGGTCGGCACGCGCCTGGCCATGCTGCGCGCCATTCGATCTCCCTAGACGCTAGACCACGAGCGGGCAGGTATTTACGTTGGTCAATGGACGAGGTGACCCGGGGCTCTGGCTGCCGCCGCTGGAGGTGCCCATCTCGGCTGGATAGGACCGTTCCGCTTTCACGCGGAAGACTGGTCGATTGACCATGCGGCACGCCAGAGACCTGCACCCCGATCTCGTTATAGCGTCTCGTTCCTATGACCGAGTACGGCGACTTCGAAGACCATCAGATCAAGCACCTGGAAATGATCCAGTCCGTCGTCGCTCGCCTTGGCAGCAACGCCTTCTTGATAAAGGGCTGGGCGATCACGGTCACAGGCGCTTTCGTGGCCTTTGCCGTCGATCGAAACCAATGGGAGCTGGCGGCAGCAAGCGCAGTGCCGACATTGTTGTTCTGGATTCTCGACACGTCGTTTCTGCGAAACGAACGGCTATTCCGCCATCTCTTCGCTCGGGTGGCGAAGGGCCAGGAGGAGCCCTTCTTCATGAGCGCGACCAGCCAGCCCTATATCCAACAAGTAAAGGAAGAGGCTGAGAAGGACAAGTCAAAGGAAGATGTGTCATCGCGCTTCAAGACGTTCTGGCGCGAAACGCTCCTCCTGTTCTACGGCGCCGTAATCGTCGTTGCCCTGACAGTCGCGGTCACCATCTGTCTCTCCTGAGTCCGGCTCACCGGCTACCGCTCTATGCAGGCCTCGCGAACAGCGTCCGCCAGGTTCTCCTTCAGCTGCCTCTGCATCGGCTCCTTCGGAGGCCAGATATCGAGCTCGTCGTCTTCCCAACGCGGAACGACGTGGAGATGAAGATGGAAGACGCTTTGCTCGGCCGCTTGCCCGGCCGAGGTAATCAAGTTCATGCCCTCGGGGCTGACGGCCTTCTCTACCGCATGACCAACGTGGATGACCGCCTCCATAAGGTCGGCGCCAAGCTCAGCGTCTGCCGCCCAGAGATCTGGAACATGGATTCGAGGGATGACCAGGGTGTGTCCCGGTGTCGCCGGCTCCGGGGGGAAGAATGCAACCCAGCGCTCACCCTCGCATACGACCTCGGCCGCCGCGTCCTCGCCGCGAGCGATGGCGCAGAACTCGCAGCCCGCAGGACCCGACGTCAACCCGAGAACCCCTTGCGGATGTCGATCGCTTCCTCGACCCATCCTGGGAGGTTCTCTTTGATGTGCTTGTAGACGTTGGCGCTCGTAGCGAAGGGCGGGTCGTACGCCTTCACGACGGAGTCGAGGTCTTTGCCCTCGATGGTGAACGCGCTGAACGGATTGGTGCCCTTCGCCGTCTGGTCGTCGTTCAGGTCGGTGATGTTGTGGATGTAGACGCCGACGAGCCCGCGGCCGTCCGCCCACCCCTTCTTGATCTCGTACTTAACCCATCTCCGGCCGGCGGTCCTGGCCCCAATGAGCACGATGACGCACGACTTGCCGGCCATCTGCTCGTCGATCCACGTTTGGATCGCGTTGTCGCCACCTGCCTTAACGTCCTCCCACTGATTTGACGAGAGGATCGTCTGGCCTTCGACGACGCCCATATTCTTGATCTTCGCGACCCGCTGCGAGTCGTCCTTGAAATTGAAGCTGTAAAAAGTCTTGCGCGCCACGCTCTCGTCTCCGAGAGGACGCTATCGCAGGGTGAGCAGCGTCTTCACGGTCGACCAGCTCCACCGGTAGAGCCGGCCAGCACCTGGAACCGGGGTAGGGCTTGAGTCTTTGTAGCCGATGATCTGGCGTATCGGTTTCCTCAGTTCATTCGCGATCGCCACCTCAGCAAGCACGCCTTTGGCCGCGTGCGTCTTTGGGCCCACCATGACGAGCACCACGTCGCTGCGCGCGATTCGCGCGCGCGCCTTCTGCTGCCACGTTCGGTCCGGTGCCGGCTCGTTGAGCGACCAGTTCTCGATCTCGAATGGCGAATCCGGCAGCTTCGCCTGACCCACGATGAACGCCTTGAGCTTGGCGTCGTTGTCGAAGTCGAAGCTGACGAAGACCCGGGCCTTACGCTGCGCCATGGCGCTAGCTTAGGGACAAAGACCGGCCCTCCCTCACTGCTGCTTCGCGCGAGAAGCGGAAGCTTCCGAAGAGCCCCGGTTCCCAGGAGTACCGCCCCATTTCGATAGGGCTGGCGCTGCCGCCTCTGGTCGTGGAGTTGTAACCACTGTTTCTCGTCCAAGACGGGACTTCTGACGGTGGTCCGGCAGCCCAACGGTGGCACGACTATCGTCCGAATCGTGGAAGGCCGCGGCAATCGATTGGCCGAAGGGAACCGGTGTCTGTTCGAATGAGCCAAGACGAAAAAGAACGCGAACGCCGGGAGGAGAAAGAGAGCGCACTGCGGGACCGGATCTTCGAGGAGCCATCCCTGCTCCCCGGCTTCGACGAACCGCTGGCAGCCGCGAAGGAGGTCCCGGTTCGTCGGGCTGGCAGCGCTGACGTGATGGTGGTCGATGCCGAGGGCGAGATCGCGATCGTCGAGTGCAAGCGGGCCAGCAACTCCGAAAGTCGCCGCGAAGTTATCGGCCAGGTGTTCGAGTACGCAGCCGGACTTTGGAAGCTCGACTACGAGAATTTCAAACGCCTCTTCAGAGCGGCGCGTGGCACGACGTTGACGAAACGGTTCGAGAGCATTGGCGGATGGAAGGAAGAGACCTTTGGCCGCGCCATCTCCCAGAAACTGCAGGACGGAGACTTCCGAATCTTCATCGCCGTCGATGAGATGACGGAACAGCTCAAGAAGAAGCTGAACCGAACGGTCACGCTCCTAAACAGCCAACTGCCCAATGTCCAATTCCTGGCGGTAGCGGTGCCTGGTAGCGGACCTGCGGAGCGCTACGGCGATGACCCGGACGCGATCTGCGCCCTCCCGCCCAAACTCAAACGATGGACGCTGATCGAGCAGTTCGACAGCGAAGACGCTCAGATCGTGGCGGAAGACCTTTTCGAATGGGCAGACGATAAGAAGTCTCGTGAGGTCGAGGTCCGCATCACACCGATACGAGGCATCGTCAGGGTGCCTGCTGGCCAGCTGTTCAGGATGAAGCCCCCCGGGAAGGTCAAGGTGTCGCTTAGCGACGTCAACTCCAAGGCCGAGCCGACCAGGCGGCTTGTGCAAGAACTCGGCGAGATCGGCTTCAGGCTCGAGAGCGAGGACCCGGAAGCACCCCTCGAGCTTCTGGCTGACGACCCGACGCGGGCGAGGTTTCTTGAGCTGATGGAGCGGCACCTCGAGGGCGGCTGAGGCCTCCCAGGACACGGAACGTTCCGATCTTCATCACAGGGCAGGAGTGCTCGGCCTTCCAGGAGTGGGACGGGTTCCCATCAATCCGCCTGCCCAGGCTGGAGGTACCGGTCGCCGCCTGACGTTCCTGCCCTTAACCGTCGAGATTTCCGCTCACGCGAGCTTTCGCCTCCTCGGCGGTCTCGGCATCTAGTACCGCCAGGAGCCCCTCTTGCACTCGATTACCTCCTGCTCGCTGAGCCACTAATAGAGACGACCGCTTCGAGGCCGACACCGGACGTCTTGGGAGCCGACACTCCCGGAGTCGATGCGGCTCCTCCTGGCCAGCTGGTGCGTTGCAGCCCTCACTTGGCGGGCAGCGAGATCCCGCTAAACCATTCCGCCCCAGGCTGGCCGGTAGCTAGTACTTGAGCAGCGCTTGGCGCGGCTCCTTGCGAACATCGGCATCTGTATCGCCGCGCGGCGGCGCTTCAGCGTGCCTGGACGCCCCGGCTTCCAGATCAGCTACGCGACTTCGCGAAGCTTCTGGGCCTCAGCCAGACTTTGGAGCTTCTTCAGGGACTGATTCTCGATCTGGCGAATCCGCTCGCGGGTGACGTTGAACGTGTGCCCCACCTCGTCGAGGGTGCGCGGGCGCTCACCGCTGAGTCCGTAGCGGAGCTCGAGCACGCGCCGCTCCCGGTAGGAGAGATTCTCGAGCGCCTCGCGCAGCGCCTCCTTGGTGAGGATGTCCGCGGCCCGCTCGTAGGGCGACTCGGCCTTCTCGTCGGCGATGAACTGCCCGAACTCCGACTCCCCCTCGTCGCCGACCGGCTTCTCCAGCGACACCGGCGCCCGCGCCGAGTGCTTGAT
>JBBPIK010000070.1:0-12303 GCA_038040415.1 Actinomycetota bacterium | reverse complement strand
TGCTGACCGACGTGTTCACCTCCGACACCAGCAGCCTCTTCATCCTCATCCTGGCCATCGTGGGAATCAGCGGCGAGTGGCGCCACCGGACGATCGCCAGCTCGCTGCTCGCCGCGCCCGATCGCCTGCGGTTCCTCGCTGCCAAGACCCTGGCCTTCGCGGCGGCCGGGCTCGTCCTCTCGCTGCTGATCGCGATCGCCATCTCGTTCGCGGGCTTCGCCATCCTTTCGGCACGCGACCTGCCGGTCCCCGACCTGGGAGAGCTGGTGGCCCAGATCGGGCGCAACGCGACCGTCGCGGCGTTGCTGGGCGCGTTCGGCGTGGGAATCGGCGCCCTGGTGCGCAACCAGCCGGTCGCGATCGTTGGCGTCCTCGTCGCGTCCTTCGTGCTCGAGCCCGCTGTTCTGGGGCTCGCCCCCGACGTGGGTCGCTTCGGCCCCTTCGTCGGCTTGCCGGTCGCCGTCCAGGACATTCCGTCCTCTGACGTCGGATTCGACGACGACGTCGAGCTGCTCTCCCCGGCGCTCGCCGGCCTCGCCATGCTGGCCTGGATCGGCGTCACCTTCGCGGCCGGAGCCGCCCTGCTCCGGAGCCGCGACGTCGAGTAGCCGCTCGCCCAACGCCGCCATTTCCTGGGCCGTGCCGCGCACACCGTCATTGCGAAAGGCGCTCTAGCCCGTCACCGTCTTCTTGCGCACGGGCGAGCGCCCGGCCAGGTAGGGGTAGCCGGCCTGACGCGGGACACTCACCTTGAAACGGAACTTCTGCGCACCCGAAACGTGGCGGAATGTGTGCGAGACGCGTGCCACACCAGCCTCGTCGGTCCGCTTGACGAAATCGACCGAGAAGGGCACCCAGCGCCCGCCCGGGGGCTTGGCCAAAAACCGGACCTCGCGATGTGCGTGGAATGGCCCGCGGAGCCGGGCGCGCAAGGTCATCGTCTGCCGGTTGTGAAGCCTTCCACGCGGGCGCACCCGAAGCCCCAGCCTCGGCTTCACTTGGAGACGGATCGCGCGGGTCACCACCCGCTCCGGCCCGCGCCAGTAGGTGAGATAGACGATCCGCGAGGGGCCGGCGGGAGGTCGCGCCAAGACCCTCCCGCGGGCGTCGGTGCGGAGGGGCCGGCCGACCAACCTCTCAGTCGAATTGGGGAGTGCCGTCCGCTCAGAGACACAGACAAGGGCCCCACGCCCCGGCCCGCCCAGGGCACGCGCGAACCTGCCGACGACCCGAGGGCGCCGGCCAAATTTCACCCGCTTCACGGTCTTGCCGCCCGCGAAGGCGAACTGAGCGCGGAGCGTGGGAGCCACCTGGGAGATCGGGCAGTCGTTGTCGACCCGAATCCTCCGTCGTGCGCAGCGCTCGTTGGGGCTCACGTTCGCGTAGTCGTGGACGCATACCGTGATCGAGTTCTGCCCCTCGTGGAAGCCGGGCAAAAGGGTGTTGACGGAGAGGGCGCTGCGCGCCGAGTTGGGACAGGGGCTGAGTCCAAGAGCGAGTTGATGGGCGCCGATGTTGCAGCTCGATACCAGAGAGTCAAAGAGCTTTCGGTTGGTGCGCACCTGGACCAGCCGGACACCGGAGCCGACGTCGCGAGCTCTGACAATGAGCGCCTGCGTGGCGCGCTGGACGGGCGCGGTGAGCAGCCCGCCGCCCAACCCGCCGATCGCCGGCGGCGAGGCATCGAAGAGCTTGAACCGTGCCCGCTTGACGTGGATCCTCGGCTTGTCGGTCCTGCCGCAGCGGTTGGCGCGGCGAGTGCAGGTCAGCTGAGCGATCAGCCGCTTCCCCCTGCTGCGTGCTCGCCACTCGAAGGCCTTGAAGCGCCAGCGCGGCGAGCCAATGAGATTGGGCGCCCCCCGCGGAGGAGCCAGCAGGAGACGCGGGTGGTAGCCCGCATCACGCCGTCCGCGCGCCAGGAGACTGCCGCCGGTGAAGAAGGTGCCGGCCGGCGGCTTCGCCACCCACGCCCCGTACCGCCCCGCGCCGGTGCGACTCCGCTCGTGGGTTACGCCCAGCCCATCCCCCGACCAGCACGACCGGTCGCGATGAAACTCCGGGGAGTTGCGCGAGAAGTGGAACCCGCCATACCCCGCGCCGAGGTGAGGCGCGCACTGGAGCGCCTCATAGGGCCCGGCCCTCGCCAGGGGCGCGAACGCGGTCGCCGCCGCCAGCACAGAGAGCGCGGGACACAGGATCCAGGCGCTGGTCGCCTTCGGCCGCTCGCCCGCTGGCAGCTCCTTCCACACGGCTAGCACTCGTAGCCGAACTCGGGCGGGCACCCACCGGCGCCCTTTGCCGGGCTCGGGGCGGAGCTCGACGACGAGCTGGGTGGCGCCGGGGCCGGCTGCGGCACGGCCACCGGCTGCGCAACCGGGGCCGGCTCGGGCGCCGGGGGCGCAGGCTCCGAGGCGATTGGAGCGCTCTGAGCCGATCCTTGGGAGCTCGCCCGGGCACTGCCCCTACGGTTGCCGGGACGACTCGCTGACTCGTCCGGACCTTGAGTGGGTCGTCCCGATCGGCTTACGGCGGGAAGGTCGCGTGCCCCAGGGTGCGGCTGCACCCGCGCCGCGGCGCCCGGGCGGGCGAAGGAGTCGCCCGGGCCGCTGCCCGTGCGGGCGGCGAGCAGGAAGGCGCCGGCACCCACGGCGAGCAGGAAGAGCCCGGCGATCGCTGCCACTCGCGTGCGTGAAGGGCGTTCGAACGGCAGTGGATCTGTCGCCGGGCCTTGCGGAACGGCCGCCAACGCCGCACGCGCCCGCGGATCGAGCTCCCCCAACTGGGCCGTGATCGCTGCCACGCGCTGCCGCGCGTTGCACTCTGCCATCGCGATCGATCGTCGGGGCAACCATCTCCCGAGCCTTTTCAAGGCACCGTCGAGGTGGCCGATATCGGCCTCGAGCTTCGCCCGCGGAGCGGCACCCCACGGCATCGCCCAGTCGGCAAGCCGGCGCCCGGGTTGCTCCCCACGGCCACTTGGATGTGCCCCTCCCGAACGATGGGGCCCGGGTTGAGACAGCCAATCGCGCTCCAAGCGGGCCAACATCAGCGCGAGGCTGAGGTCCTCGTAGCGGCCCCTCGGGCGCCACGGAGCGCAGAGCTGCGCCGCGAGCTCTCGGCGTTCGCCATCCAGCCGAAGGAAGAGGCGCTTCCTGGTGAGGCTTGAGGAGTCGACACGCCCGCGAATGGGCGTTGCCCCTCGAACCTCGTATCCGGGACGACCTTCCATGGCCAGGCCCTTCCACCGCAATAGCGGTTTGGTCACTCGCCCCAGCAGGAACGTCCACCCCAGGCGCCCAGGGCTGCTGGGATCCCTGTCACGCCTACCTCTAACACCGAGAATACCCCGGCGGGACAAGTCTCCCTCAGCGTCGGGGCCAGGTCAAGCTCGGAGTAACGGTTCAGACCAGCCCGCTTGACAGGTGACTAAACGGTCACCTATACTGCGGGTATGGACGCGGTGTTCAAGGCCCTCGCCGACCCGACGCGCCGAAGCCTGCTCGACGAGCTGTTCAAGCAGGACGGGCAGACGCTGAGCGCGCTCGGGGAGCGGGTTCCGATGACGCGCTTCGGCGTCATGAAGCACCTGAGGGTGCTCGAGGAGGCGGGCCTCGTGACCACGCAGCGGCGCGGCCGCGAGAAGCTCCACTTCCTGAACCCCGTCCCGATCCGGCTCGTCCACGACCGGTGGGTGAGCAAATACGCCGAGCCCTTGGCGGCGACGCTCAGCGGGCTCAAGAGAGAACTGGAGGAATAGCCATGGAGAAGTACGTCGTTGTCGATGGCGCAGCAGCCATGACCGTGTTCGAGATCTACATCAAGACCACCCCGGAGCGCCTCTGGGAAGCGATCACCGACCCCGAGTCGAGGGCGAAGTACAGCTTCGGAGTCGAGACCAGTTCCGAGTGGACGGCCGGCTCGAGCTACAAGTCCTCGGTCCCCGGCGTGATCGACATCGCGGCGGGCGAGAACCTGGAGGTTGATCCCCCGCGCCGGCTCGTCCAGAGCTTCACCGCACTGTGGAGCGAGGACGTGAAGGCCGAGGGGACCTCCAAAGTCACCTGGGAGATCGAGCCGGTCGGCACCTCGTGCCGGCTGACCGTGACCCACGACCAGCTACCCAAGGAAGCAAACTCGGAGCTCTACGGCGGCTGGCCGATGATCCTCTCCGGCCTGAAGACGCTGCTCGAGACCGGGGAGGCGCTCGACACGCCCGGATCGCTGCGTTATTCGGGGGCCGAGGAGTGGGCCGCTTGAGGCCCTGAGGGGACCGATCGAGGCGCCGCCGGGGCTCGGCGGCGCCTCGATTGCAGCTAGCGCGCTTGCAGCGCGTCCAGGCCGACGGCCAGAGCGAGCACGAGCCGCCGGTCTATCGTGCGCTCGCGATCGCCTGAGACATCGAGGCGGTACCGGTCACGGAGCCCGAGGATTCGCTGCAGACCGCCGATGCGCTCGTCCCCGACGAAGTAGTCGAAGTGGTAGGGAATCGGCAGCAGTTCGAGGAACTCGCCGATGAAAGGGACCAACCCGATCAACCGCCGGAAGAGCGCCACGAACAGGCTGCGCTCCCGCGCCCAGCCGATCTCGGTGCCGGAGGCGTCGTAGAGGCGCCAGGTCGAGCGCAGCAGCGACCTGCCGAAGACCTTGGCGAGCTGTCCGACGGGCTGTCCGCCCGCGTCGGTGACGTCATAGCGGGCACGCGGATCCCAAACCTGCTGCGCCTTGATCCGGAACAGCTCACTGGTCTTCGAGTCGTCGGTGAAGGCCCGCAGATCCTCCTTGAGCTTCATCCGCTTCTGCTCGACGAAGCAGACGGGCTCGCCCGCCGACTTCTCGTCCGCGCCGAGGGTGGAGACCTCGTACTGGTTGATCATCGGCCGGAAGCGCTGGACCAGGAGGAACCGATCGTGCAGGTTGGGATCGACCGAAGGCATGAACCCAGCCTAATGCGGCCCCGTGGTTGTCATCGGCACCACTACTGCGTTGAGCTTGACTGCTCGATCCACCGCGACCAGGGAAGGATGCCCCGGTCCGGTTGGGGCTTGTGGCCGAGGATCGCAAGGTACTCGAGCAGATGGCCGTCCGGGTCGCGGAAGTACACCGCCGCCGCGGGCATCCATCCAATCACGCTCGGCTCGGTCGCCTCCTCGCCGAAGAAGGAAAGCGGCGTGATTCCATTCGCCCGAAGCCGTTCAGGCGCGTCGAGTAGGTCGTCCAGCGTGACGTCGAACGCCACGTGAAGGTTCAATCCCAGCGGGGCAGAACCGAGCGACCACAGCCCGAGCATCGAGCGCTCCCGATCGCCGACCCACAAGAATGCGGCGGCGCGCTCCGGCACCTCAAGCGCCAGCGGCAACCCGAGCGCGTCGCGGTAAAAGGCGACTGATCGACCTAGATCGCTGACGGCGAGATGGGTCTCGTATAGACCGCGAACCGGGACGTGGTCAGCCATCGCCGACCAGCCTCTCACACTGCGCGCGGGCGGCTCCTCGGTGGCCTTGCCTGGTTGAATCGGGGGCATGGCGTGCGTTTCGCTCGGCCTCTCAGCGCTGTTCGGCCTGCTCGCCGTCGGCGCGCGAACCTGGATTCACAGGCGACGGACAGGCCGGTCGCCGATTCAGCGCGGTGCCGGCATCAGCGGATGGGTCGGCCTGGGCGCCCTGGCGCTGGCGTTCGTCGCGGGGCCGGTCGCCGAGCTGGCCTTCGAAGCGACGCCGCTGGCCGATAGCGGCTGGCTCGACGGCCTCGGGCTGGCGCTGTCATTGCTGGGCCTCACGGCGCTGCTTTGGTCACAGTCGTCGATGGGCGACAGCCTGCGGATCGGCGTCGATCCCAGTGAGCGAACCGCCCTGGTGACGACCGGGCCGTTTCGCTGGGTGCGAAATCCGATCTACAGCGCCATGCTCGTGTATCTCGCCGGAGTCGCGTTGCTCGTCCCCAACGCTGCGAGCTTGGTCGCCTACGGGGTGGTGGCGCTCGGGCTGGACTTGCACGTGCGGCTCGTCGAGGAGCCCTACCTGGTTGCGACCCACGGAAGCTCCTACGCCGGTTACGCCGCGCGCGTGGGCCGCTTCGTTCCGGGGGTGGGCAAGCTCTGAACGAGTGACTGCAAGATCGTCCGCAGCGCCGGGTTCTGAACATTCTCGCCTCGCCCCGCAAACAGTCCGGCGCGACCTGGATCCTCGGACCCATGGAAGCTCGATCGTCGCGGAGCGACAGGCGGGAAGCGAGAACGCGGCGGCCGGCGAGCTATTACCGAGTGGCCGGCGTGGACCTGCGTACCGAGATGGACCGGATTTGCCGATCGCCCGTCTTCGGTGGAGAGGACGGGCCGCTCGGGCGGCGCTCTCCCACCCTGACCGTTCGCCGCGCTTCGAGCCGGCCCCGCAGCCGGCTGGGATTCGCGATCCCGGACGAGTGGCGGATCTCGGTGACGGCTTTCCCGGGACAGCGTCAGGGGGACGCTGAGGAGACGCTCGTTCACGAGTTGGTCCATCTCTTCGTCGGCGTGTCCCCGGGTGCCCGTCGCTGGCACGGGCGCGAGTTCAAGGCGACTATGCGGCGGGCGATGCAAGAGGGCTACGGCATCGGCGACGTCAAGCTGAGCGGCAGCTATCACGGTGCCTACGCCGACGCCCTCGAGCGGGTCCGGTCCCAAACGCCGGCACAAGGGTCACGGGCGCTTCACCCTGGCCAGCTCGCGCTGATCGGATTCGCCCTCCCACAGAATTAGCCGCCGTTCACTGCCCCGGGACGTCCAGCTCTCGCGCCATCTAGTCCCACTAGGCTTGGCCTGATGACCCCCGGCGACGAGCAACGTTCTGCCTCGAACCCCGCCGAGAGCCCAGCTCGGCCGCGATCGAACTGGACGGCGAGCCGGGTGATCGGGATGGTCTTCACCAGCATCGGGGGGCTGATTGGCCTCGCGCTGCTGATCGGGGGCATCGCAGTGATTGCCGCCTACGCATTCGGCCGCGACGACGACGGCTACTTCAACTCGGATCGCCACCGACTCGAAAGCGCCACCTATGCGATCACCACGGAGGACATCGACCTCGGCGCAGACGAGGTCGACTGGGCCCCGGACGAGATCCTCGGCAAGGTCCGGGTCCAGGTCGAGGGCGAGAATCCGGTGTTCGTCGGCATCGGGCGCGACGGTGACGTCGATCGCTACCTCGGTGACATCGCACGCGACAAGCTCATCGACTTCGACGGCGACGAGCCCGAGTTCGACCTGCACGAGGGCGGGGCGCCGCGTGCGCCACCCAGTGAACAGGGCTTCTGGGTAGCCGAGTCCGAGGGCACCGGCGAGCGGACGCTGACCTGGGATGCCGAGTTCGGTCGCTGGACCGCGGTCGTGATGAATGCCGACGCGGCCCGCGGCATCGACGTCGAGGCCGATGCCGGGGTGAAGATCGGCTGGGTGATCTGGGCCGGCCTGGGGATGTTCGTGGTCGGCCTGCTGATGAGCGCGGGCGCCGTGGTCGTGATCCTGCTGATCGGGCGGCGTGCAGGCCGAGATCCGGCAACGGGCTGACCGTGAACGCCATCACCGCGGAAACCGAGCTCGATGAGGGCGCGCTGCGCGAGCTGGAAGGATCATTCCGGGGACAGCTGGTTCTGCCGGGGGACCCCAGCTATGACGAGCGCCGCAAGGTCTGGAACGGGTCGATCGATCGGTCCCCGGCGCTGATCCTCCGGTGCAGTGGCGTCGCGGACGTGATTGCGGCGGTGAGGTTCGCGAGGAGCACCGGGCTTCCCGTCGCAGTCCGAAGCGGAGGCCACAGCTTCCCGGGACTGTCCGTCTGCGATGGCGGTGTGGTCATCGACCTCGGACCGATGAAGGGGATCAGAGTCGACCCGGAGGCGCGCACGGCGAGGGCTCAGGCCGGCGTGCTTTGGGGTGAGCTCGACCGGGAGACTCAGACGTTCGGGCTCGCGACGACGGGCGGGATCGTCACGCACACCGGCGTCGCGGGCCTCACGCTGGGCGGCGGTATCGGGTGGCTTCAGCGAAAGCACGGGCTGACGATCGACCAGCTCCTCTCCGTTGACCTGGTCACCGCCGACGGCGAGCTCGTGAAAGCGAGCGAAACCGAGAATTCCGACCTCTTCTGGGGCCTGCGCGGCGGTGGCGGAAATTTCGGGATCGCCACCGAGTTCGAGTTTCGTCTCCACCCGGTGGGCCCAATCGTCTTCGCAGGGCCGATCTTTTGGCCGATGGAGAAGGCGCCAGAGCTCCTGCGCTTCTACCGTGAGTGGAGCGCCGAGGCGCCGGACGAGCTGATGACGATCGTCGTCCAGCGCAAGGCGCCGCCGCTTCCCTTTGTGCCTTCGGAGCTCCACGGGAAACCGGTCGTGAGCGTCGCGTGCTGCTATGCCGGGCCCGTCGATGAGGGGGAGGCGGTTGTGCGCCCGCTGAAGGCGTTTGACTCGCCGGTGCTCGATCTGTGTGAGCCCAAGCCCTACGTCGCTCATCAGGCGATGTTCGACGCATCCTTCCCCCACGACTGGTGGTACTACATGCGGGCCTGCGACGTGGCGGAGCTCTCCGACCAGGTGATCGACATCGCGGTCGACCACGCGCTGCGGATCCGATCGCCGCTGACGGCCTTCCCGATCTGGCAACTCGGCGGAGCCGTCGCCCGCGCGGCTGAGAGGGAAACGGCTTTCAACGGCCGCGGCGCGGGGCACACGTTCAACATCACCGGCATGACGGCAACAGCCGAAGGCTTCGACGCGGAGCGTGACTGGGTCCGGAATTTCTGGTCGGCGCTCGAGCCCCACCACACAAGCGTCTACGTCAACTTCCTCATGGACGAGGGCCAGGAGCGCGTCCGTCAGGCCTACGGGGCCGAGAAGTACGACCGCCTGCAGGCTTTGAAGCGCAAGTACGACCACGACAACTTCTTCCACCTCAACCAAAACATCCCGCCGAAGTAGGGCTTGCCGCGGGTGACCCGCACGGTCTCGGGGCCTGTCCGCAGCGACGATCACCCGCGCACCGGGAACTGGTGAGAATGCGCCCATGACGGTCGACGTGTGGATGCAGCATCCGACGCTCCGCTTCCTGCGGCATGAGATGTTCGAGTCGCTTCGGCGCTGGACGGGGCAGAAGGTCCCAGCCGATGAGCTCTCGATCGACCTCACGATCGCCGCCATGGATGCCGCTGGGATCTCGTTCGGCCTGCTTAGCGCATGGCACGCTCCGGACGGTCCATTGATCGCCAATGACGAGGTCGCCGGCTGGGTCGCGAAGCACCCGAATCGCTTCGCGGGCCTCTCGGCGGTGGACCTGGCCAAACCGATGGGTGCCGTTCGAGAGTTGCGGCGCTGCGTCGAGGAGCTCGGATTCATCGGGTTGCGCATGATTCCCTGGCTGTGGGAGGCGCCGCCCACGGATCGCCGCTACTACCCGCTGTATGCGGCCTGCGTCGAGCTCGGGGTGCCGTTCTGCACCCAGGTGGGCCACACCGGCCCGATGCGTCCTTCAGAGACCGGCAGACCGATCCCCTACATCGACCGGGTGGCGCTCGACTTCCCCGAGCTCGTGATCGTCTGCGGGCACATCGGCTATCCGTGGACCGAGGAGATGGTCGCGGTCGCCCGCAAGCACGAGAACGTCTTCATCGACACCTCGGCCTACACCGCGAAGCGCTATCCGCCGGAACTGGTCCGCTACATGACCAGCCGGGGCGGCAGGCGCAAGGTCATCTTCGGGAGCAACTATCCGATGATCGCGCCGGAAGCGGCTCTGGCGGATCTCGACGCGCTCCAGCTCGATGAAGAGACACGCGAGCTCTTCTTGGCGGGCAATGCGCGTCGCGTGTTCGGTCTCGACGTGGCAGCACCCTAGACGTACCTGAGCAAAAGGCATTCAGCCAGCGCGCCCGACAGGATTCGAACCTGTGACCTTCGGTTTCGTAGACCGACGCTGATTTTGGCTTCTTCGTTCTCAGCCAGTAGCTCATTGCGCTGAACCATGCTCGTTTCGCGGGATTTGCCTGCAAAGGGGTGACTTCGTCAGTTCGCCTCACTCTGTCTTCGTGGCGCTTGGTCCGGGGTGATCCGGCTCGGTCTGGTGACGCCCTGGTATCACGAGGAACCGTTCCCCGACTGGGCCGGCAGGCCTGCGGACGAACGAATCCGACAGCGCTGGATCCCGAGCGATCTTCGTACCGCGAGTGCCTCAGCACGGTCCGACTTCAATCGGCGACATCCTCAGTGCGGCCGGAGCTAAGAAGTCGCTCGAGTCGCTCCCCGCCGTGCCCGTAGATGCCAGGCATCATGTGACCATAGAGGTCTAAGGTGATCGTGATCGATGAGTGACCCATCTGCGATTGGATGTACTTCGCGTGCTCGCCCGTGGCGATCAGCAGCGAGGCGTACGTGTGCCGCAGATCGTGGAAGCGCATCAACGGCAGACCAGCGTCTCTAAGGGCCTTCCTGAAGCAGTGGTGCAGAGGAAGTCAACCGGGCCCCCAGCAGGATCCAAGCCGTCGCGACTTGAGTCGATTTCCGGCTGGATTCGTCGTAACAAGATTGTCGCCATCCCTCTTGGGGTTGCGACCGCGGTTGCAGCGGTCGGCGGGGCAATCAATAACGGCTCCGACGCTTTGAGGACGTTGGGCATACTGGACGATAAGGGCTCTGCGGTCACGGCCGCCAACCCTGCGGTCACGGCCGCCAATAAGGTCAGCGCCTGCATGAAGGCGCATGGATTGGAGCAAGCGCGGAGCACGGAGTGGCGAAAGGCTCCCAAGCAAATCGGCGACATATCGAACCGCACGCGCGTGTTTCAGGCGTGTGATTGGCCCCCACCGGACGGGGCCGATCCAGACGGGTACACCGAGATCCGCGTGAGATTCGCACGGGGGCTCCGCTCAACCACGGAGTGGCCGATCGGCCCCTTCGCCTTTCGGATCACTTCGAACAATTGCGCAACGTTCGCAGTCGCCCTAAGCACCAGCGGCGGAGCTTTCGAAAGGGGTCACCCGCCTCCAGTGATCGTCCATCCCAACGAGATCAAGACCGCGGACGGCAAGCCGTGGCACAACGGTCCAGGTGGTTCGCGGCTCCTCTTTCTCCAGGAACGCGACGAAGCTGACGTGCTTTACAACGACCATTACAGCCTCGATGACATCACCTGCGAGCGCTGAGAGCCCCCGCTAGGCGGGGCGGACAAACGGGTCGGCCACTCGCGCCAGCCCGGCTTTCGCTTCGGACGAGCGTCGGGCGCGTCGGCCTGGCCAGGGCTGACGCTCGCAATCCCCTGGCAAAACAAGCGCGACAAGAGCTGCGGCTCGGACTCCTCTACGTCGTCCTGAGCGAGCGGGGGCCGAACGCCAGAGGAGAAGCCCGCTCGTCCAGCAAAGCGGAAGTGGGCAGGTCTGCTCCGGAAACAGCCGCCTGCCCTTCCCTGCATGAGCCGGAGCGCGGCACCCCCGGCACCGCCGTGTGCCTGCGACCCCCTTCGAGCCGAGCCCGACTGGGGTACGCTCGTCTTGACCGGCGCTCGTCCCGGGCTCGACATGGACTGCCCTTCCTGCGGCCACCCGAATCGTGAGGGCGCGCGTTTTTGCGCTCAGTGCGCCACGCCTCTGATCGACACCGTCACGTGTCCGTCCTGTGGCACGGCGAATCCGCCGGCAACTAGGCACTGCGACAGCTGCGGCCAGGCGCTGGCCGACGCCGCCGCGATCGCCGCGCCCGAGCTGCGCTCCCGTCCCCCGGAGCACCTGGCGGAGAAGATCCGCGCCGGCCGCGGCGCCCTGGAGGGCGAGCGAAAGCAGGTGACGGTGCTGTTCGCCGACGTGATGGGCTCGATGGAGCTCGCCGAGCAAAGCGACCCGGAGGAGTGGCGGCGGATCATGGAGGGCTTCTTCGCCATCCTCTGCCAGGGCGTCCACCGGTTCGAGGGCACGGTCGACAAGTTCACCGGCGACGGCATCATGGCCCTGTTCGGCGCCCCGATCGCCCACGAGGACCACGCCCAGCGCGCCTGCTACGCGGCGCTTCACCTCCAGGAGGAGCTCGCCTACTACGCGGCGGAGCTCCGCCGCGAGCAGGGGCTCAACTTCTCGGTGCGCATGGGCCTCAACTCGGGCGAGGTGGTGGTGGGCGCGATCGGCGAGGACCTGGGCATGGAATACACGGCGATCGGCCACACGGTCGGCCTGGCCCAGCGGATGGAGCAGCTCGCCGAGCCCGGGAAGGCCTATCTCACCGAGCACACGGCGTCGCTCGTGCAGGGTTACCTCGCGCTCACCGACCTGGGCGAGTTCCAGGTCAAGGGCGCCAGCA
>JBBPIK010000069.1:0-12730 GCA_038040415.1 Actinomycetota bacterium | reverse complement strand
CAGGTCTCGCGGATCATGCGCCGCGCGCTCCGCAAGCTCCTGGCGGCGGTGCAGGCGGCGCCGGCCGACCAGGCGGGGGCTGACCGCCCCACGTGATCGCAGATCCGGCCGAGCCAGCGCGGCTTGCCGGTGTATCGTGGCGACCATCTGAGATGTCCCTTGACGTGACTATGGAACAGCATCCTGGACAGACACGAGTCGTGCTGAGCGGCGAGCTGGACATCGCGAGCACCGACGGCCTCGAGAAGCAGCTGGCCGCGATCGAGGTCGATCCACCGGCGACTCTCGTGCTGGACCTGCGTGGCGTGGAGTTCATCGATTCCACCGGGCTTCGGTCCGTGGTCGCCGCCGACGAGCGCGCTCGCTCCAACGGCCGGCGCCTGGCGGTAGTTCACAGTCCAAACGCCGTCGCTCGTCTGCTGACGGTCACCCAACTCGATCAACGCTTGGAGATCGTGGATGATCCGGACGCGCTGAGCGCCTGACGGCTCGCTCTCAGCGAGCGCCAAGGACGAGACAGAGCAGCTCCCGGTCCCCGGAGCTCTCGACCCGGTGGTCCTCTGTGAGCCGCTCGAGCACCGGCGGTAGGTCCCCCAGCGCCGAGTCCTGGATGACCCGCTCCGCCCCGCCTTCCTCGAGCGGCCCGACCCGAACGACGAGCTGCCCATTGGGCCGATCGATCCCGAGCTGGATCCTGTCGCCAACGATCGCGCGTGGTGCGTGTGCCGCCACGGCGTCGGTGACCAGCTCCGCCTCGGAGATGCCCTCCAGCGAGAACTCAGCTCGCGCCGCGAGCATCGCGATCACCCGGCCGAGCACCGGTGCCGCCAGGGGGCCGGAAGAGACGGCGACCGACATCTCGCCGGGGGGCGGAGGGGCTTCGGGCCTGTCTCCATGATCGCCGTCGGACAATGTCTCGGAGGCGCCATCGAAGGCGAAGCTCATCCGGACCTTCGTGCCCTCTCCCGTGCCGCCCAGGAACTCGACGCGGTCGGTGAGCGCATGGATCAGCGACAGCCCAAGGCCCTGAACCTCAAGCTCCGGCTCCGGCACGTTCGGCCGAATGCCCACTCCGTCGTCGCTGACGACCACCTCGAGCCCGTCGGGCTGGATGCTCAGGTGGACGTCCATTGGCCCCTCCGCGCCCTCATACGCATGGACCACGACGTTGTTGCAGGCCTCGCTCACGGCGGCATTGATGTCGAGCAGACGCGCTTCCCCCAGCTCGAGGACGTCCACAACCCCGCTGAGCGCACGGCGGACCAGCGCCACGTTTTCCGCTCGGTTGGGCAGCACCAGACGAAGCTCGGTCTCGGCGCTCGTCTTGGTGTCCTGCTCCATACGGGGAGTCGTCAGGGTCCTCATTCGGCAGTCCAGGGCTGGGTGCGTGTAAGTGCTCTCCCAACCGAATCTACCCTGCCGCGCCCCGCCCAAACCCATCGTGGCCGCCGCCGGTCGAGGTCGCGGCCTGGACTCGGGGCTCGCTGGGCCTCCCGGGACGTGTGTTTCCTGACCGCAGCAGCACCAGCGCGGCGGCGTCGTCCTGCGATGGCCCGGCCAGGAAGGAGTCGAGGGCGGACTCGATCCGCGCCACCGTTTCTGTCGGATTGCTGACAGCGGACAGGCTGGTGCGCAGACGGTGGTCGCCGAAGCGGTCGCTCTCTCCGCGGGCCTCGGTGACCCCGTCCGTGTAGAGGACGAGCTGATCGCCTCGAGACAGCTTCAGCGGCGTGACCCGCCACTGGGGCTGGTCAAGCGTGCCGGCCAGCGGACCCGGCTGTCCCACGGGATTCATCTCTCCCGCCCGCACGAGCAGTGGCAGGGGATGCCCGGCCACGAGCAGCGACGCTTCCACGGGATCGTCGTCCGCGTCAGGGAGCACCAGGAGGATGGCACTGCACAGCGACAGATCCGTCCTGCGCTTGAGGCTTTCGTCGAGCATCAAGGCGGCCGCACGGGGATCGCCCGTCAACTTGCCAGCCGTACGGATCGTGTAACGGGCCAGAGCCGTGACCGAAGCTGCCGCGGCCCCGTGGCCCACGACATCCCCGATGGCGAGCATCCATCCCCCCTCGATCTCAAACGCCTCGTAGAAGTCGCCGCCGACCTCGTTGACCTCCCCGGCGGGGCGATACATGGTCGCCACCTCGAACCCGCGCATCGCCGGCAGCTCCGCCGGGCGCAATCCGCGTTGCAGGACCCGCGCCACCTCGGCCTGCTCGCCGGCGAGGCGGGCGTTTTCCAGCGCGATCCCGGCCCGCCGGGCGATCTCCACGGCGATCTCCAGGTCGTTCTCCTCGAACGAGCGCGAGCTCGAATCGCTGCCGAACACGAGCACGCCGATCTCCTTGGCGCCCGCCGCCATCGGCACCGCGACCGCCGAGCCCGGGCCCACGCCCTGGATCACCCGCGCCTTGTCGCCCATGCGCACGGGGTAGCGCTCGCCGAGCTGCCGCGCCCCGGCAACCCTCCCCGGATCCCGGTGCGCGACCGCCGCCTGCTGCAGGTCCCCGCTCTGATCCAAGATGTTCACGCAGCACCAGTCGGCGAACTGCGGCACCGCCACCCGGGCTATGGCTTGCAGCGTGTGCTGGTAGTCGATCGAGGCGCCGAGCAGCTCGCCCGCCCGTGCGAGCAGCTGTTGGGCCAGCTCGGAGCGCTTCAGCTCGGTCACGTCCTCGATCGTGGTCACCGCGTACAGGAGGCTCCCGTCGGGAGCCTCGATCGGCTCCGAGCTGACCACCGCCCAGCGCTCCACGCTGCCGGCCCCGAGCGCAAGTCGAACCTGCTCCCGCTGCGGCAGCCGACCGGCGCGAAGTCGCTGCGCGATCCGATCGCGGTCCAGCCTGGTTCCGTCCTCGGCCCAGATTTCCAACCGCCCCAGCAGCTCGTGCTCGGTGGCCTCCACGACCTCCTGGGGGGTGGTGAATCCGACCAAGCGGGCGGCTGCGTGGTTCGCATAGACCAGGTCGCCGCTGGCATCGTGGACGGTGATCGCCTCGTTGAGCATGGACATCACCGTGTCGAGCCGCCGCTCGACGCTCTCGAGATCCGAGAACAGGCCCGCGTTGTCGAGCGCGAGGCCGATGCGCCTCGCCAAGACCTGAGCGAAGCTGACGTCGTCGGCGGTGTAGCGCCGCTTCGACCAGGTGGTGACGAGTGTCAGGGTGCCGAGGGTTCGGCCCCGGGCGGTCATCGCAGCGACGATCGACGACCGCGGACGCAGCGACTTCAGGAACTCGAGGTCTTCGGGGCCCGCCGCCATGCGCCGAAGGTCCTCGGCGTCCATGCGAGGCCGAAAGTGCGCGATCCGAGTCCAGGCGGGCTCCGCCGATACGAAGCGCCCCGGTATCGACGGCGGTCGGCTCCGAAGCCTGTCTTCGACCTCGGCAGCGTTCGGGACCCCCTGCACGCGGACCGCGGCACGCACCACGCGACCCTCGTTGATTGCGTCGATCATGCACATGTCGGCGGCTTCGGGGACGATCAGCTCCGTCACGCGCGTCAACGTCTGGGCCAGCGGCAGCGAGCCGTCGGCGAACTCGCTGATCGAATCCAGCAGCCGCAGGCGGCCGGCGTTCCCGCGCCACCTGTCGCGCGCGTGGGCGCCGGCCACTGCGAAGGCCCCGGCAACGACGATCGCGACCAGGCGGATGGCGTAAGGAAGGCCGCCGTCGTCCTGCCAGACAGGGCTCGTCGCGCCCATCAGGATCGTCACGCCGGCAACCAGCGCCGTCGCCCGCGGGCCCCCGAACACGGCGCAGACGAAGGGCGCCATGAGGAAGGTGCCGGTGATGACGGGCGACGGGCCCAGGATCACGTCCACCCCGATCAGGGCAGCCAGCACGGCGAGCCCCAGCGGCACTCCCCAGCGGTTCTCGTTTCGTGGACTAGGCGCTCGCGCGAGAGCCGCTCGGAGGGCCCAGGGACTCTGCATTTGCCAAGCCTAGTGGCAACCGATTCGGGCCAAGGCGATCGGAAAGCTCCTTCCGGCCCTTGCGCCGGCCTCGCAGCAGATCCTGCAGCAGCCAGCCCAGGATTCGAGCGTCTTTGCGAGCCTCCGCGAGGCAGTACGGAACGGTGGCGTTGCCATAGGGCAGGTACACACGAACCGGTGCCGAGAGCTCGTCAGCGGCGCGGGCGGCGGGCGCTGCCGGCAGGCCGAACAGCAACTCGAGCTCGCAAGGGGTGCCGGCCGCCCGCAGCCGCCCCAGCGCCTGGCGGGCGAGCGCTTCGTCGTGGGTGGCCACGGCGACCCAGCGGGCCCGCCCAGCCAGCGCCTCGACGACTGCCATGAAGCCCGCGCGCTGGTCCTGCTCCGGCGGATCGGGGTCGGGCCATTGCCCCTTCACCACCCGAACCCCGACTCCGAGCTCGGCCGCGGCATCCGCATCGCCGAGACTCCGGCGCCAGCGGGCGGGGAGGGTGATTCCCGGCTGATGGCCGTCCTGTGTCGCACCGGCGATCAGCGCCAGCGTCCGCTCGGCGGACTCCGGGGAGAGCGAGTCGAAGTGAACGCGAACGGCCGCGGAGCGCGCCCGCTCCAGGAGCTTCGCGATCAGTTCGGGCGAGTATCCCAGCGCCGGCGCCTTGATCGACAGGTAGGCGTCCAGGCCGCTCCGCGACAGGGCGTCGACCGCCGCCAGATAGGTGTGCATGACGTGGTCAGGCTCGTCGCCGCCCCGGTTCCAGAAGCCGACCGCGCCCGCTCGCCCGCGTGCACGCAGCGTGTGGCACGCGAGCAGGGCATCGTCGATCCGGGGCCCGGCAACATAGGCCGAGGCGGCCCGCCGCCTGAGCGGCGCCAGGCAGGACCTCAGCGCCGCCTTCGATCGTTTGTTCACGCCCCGTTTCGGACGACGCCCCTGAGTCGCCGCCCGGCGGCGGTCGCGGCGTCGGTCGCCAGCAAGCCCACCCCCGATGTCCGGAGGGGGTATGCGTCCAGGCGAACGCAGGGACGGGCCGTTTGGGTCCAGGGTCGAGTCCACGACTCCGCATCCCCAAGAAACTCGTACGAGCGCAAGCCCCGCGTCGCGGCGTGCCGGATTGTCTCGAGCAACAGCAGCGAGCCCGGGGAGCAGCGCGCGAACCCCTCGTCGTAGCCCACCTTGAGCAGCCAGAACCGATCGTTCGTCTCAACCGCGAGTTGCACGGCTGCCGCTCGGCCGCCGATCCGCATGAAGGTCAGCCGAAGGATGCCCTTCGACGAGGCAGCCAGCGCATAGCGCCGATAGAACGCCCTGCGCGTAGCGTCGTGCGCGAGGGCAGTGCGCGCCCTCCCTTTCCAGCCGGCGGCCTCGACGCCAAACGCCTCCTCGAGCAGCGGATCGAGCTCCGAGGGCGAGGGGGCGAGCGTCTCATAGCTAACCGCGCCCAGCTGCGCCGCTCTTCGCTGGGCGCGCCGAAGGTCGGACCGCCGGCGGGCGCTGAGCGTCTGCTCGGGCTCGGTGTGTTGCTCGCCGAGGTCGATGTAGGGGCAGGCGCCTGCCTCGCGATTGAGCACGAGCCCGCGTTTTCGGTACGCGTCGTCTACGCCCGCGAGGGCCAGCGAGCTGGCGGGGAAACGCTTCAGGCTCAGCGGCCCTGGCAGAGTCGCGATGGCCTGACCGAGGGCGGTGGCCGCGTGGGCATCCGCATACAGGAAGTCCATCGGCTCGCGGAGCTCGTGGACACCGAGCAGCTCCAGGGGCGCCAGCGGGCGCCGGCGCTTGGCGAGTGGCGCGATGGCGACTGGCCGATCGCGCGGGCCGACGACCAGCACCTCGAGCTTGTAGCGGTCGCCGAGCGCCTCGGCACAGGCCTGCGCCCAGATGTACTGCCCGATCGGGCTGCCGGGCCTGCTCGCGAGACGGTCCCAGGCAGGGGCAGACGAGTCGAGGTCGTTCAACTCGACGATGCGGTGCACCTGTTCGCTAGCGTGAAGCCCTGCTTCCATCCGTCCCCTAGTCATAGCGATTTCGACCACGACGGGACGCAGTAGGTGCGCTGGAGGATCCCCGCCGCCCCACTCTGCGCCGATCATATGCGCTGTCGCGTTGCCGCGCTGCGGGGCGGTCGCCCCCGCTGTCTATGCTCGCCGGCGATGCTGGCGACGTACGGGTCGCTCCTGGTCATCCTCGCCGCCTCGTGCCTCGTCGGTCAGGCGCTGTTCGCGCTCTGCGGGGGGCGCGAGTGGTCGTGGCTGGCCCCGGCGGTTGGCCTCGCTGTGCTCAGCGCGGTCGCCTGGGGAACGGTCCGGCTCCCCGGCGAGGGGCTCGCGTCGGTGATCGCGGTTGCAGTGCTGGCGGCTGGGTCGCTGTTCTTCCTCCGCGGCCGGCTCGCGACGCTGGGGCCCCGGGCATCGATTGGGATCGTCGTGGCGCTGGCGGCGACGGTGGCCGCGTCGGCGCCGTTCTTGGTCGAGGACCGCTTCGGGATCCTCGGCACCGGGCTCAACCCCGACATGTCGCAGCACCTGTTCGCCGCCGACCGGCTGGCTCAGGGAGCGGGGGGGAGGCTGCTCGACCAGGGCTACCCGCTTGGCCCGCACGCCCTGGTGGTCGCGGTCTCCGAGGCAACCGGAGCCAGCCTGGTTCACGCCTTCGGTGGGCTGATGCTGGCGATCGGAGTGATCGCTGCCCTGGCGGCCCTGGCCCTGCTCGAGCGGTTGGCCGCCTGGCGGCAGGTCCTGGGCGCGCTGCTGGTCGCGTTCCCCTACCTGGCTGCCTCGTACCTGATCCAAGGGGCTTTCAAGGAGACCATGGAGGCGCTGTTCGTGCTCGGCTTCGCGATCGGCCTGCACCAGCTGGCGCACCGGGTGCTGACCGCCGAGGCGGGCTATCGAGCCGGGTCGAGTCAAACACTCGCCGCGATCCCGCTCGCGGCGCTGGCGGCCGGGGCCGCCTACTCCTACAGCTTCGCGGGGCTTTTGTGGCCCCTGGGCGCCGCAGGCCTGTGGGCGCTTGGGGAGCTTGCGCTCGCAGCGCGGCGTGACTCCCCGGTGGCGCCCCTGGCGCTCGCCCGGCGGGCCGCCCCCGCCACCGCAGCGGCGGTCGCCGCCCTGGCGATCGCGGTTGCGCCGGAGGTTGGGCGAATGATCGAGTTCGCAAGCTTCGAGACCTTCGACCCGGCAGGCCCCGGGCTCGGCAACCTCTTCAACCCCATCTCCCCGCTCGAGGCACTCGGCATCTGGCCATCCGGCGACTTTCGTCTTGACCCGGGCGATGGCGCCATGCCGGAGGCCGGCTTCTACCTCGGCGAGGCACTCGGCCTGGCAGCGCTGGCGTACGGGCTCGCCTGGTGGCTTCGCCGCGGAGAGCGGGCCGTCCCCGCGGCCCTGGCGGCGGCGGCGATTCTGTTCGCGTACGCCCACTTCGCCGGCACGCCGTATCAGGAGGCCAAGGCAATCGTGATTGCCTCGCCGCTCGCCATGCTGATCGCAGCTCGGGCCCTGCTCAGCGCCGAGCCGTTGATCCAGCTCGGGGGGCTGCGGGGCGCGATCGCCAGGAGGCGAGGCGGGCTCACCGGCCCCCTCGTTCGCCATCAGCACCAGCTGCGCCTTGGCCTGGCGGTGGCATTCCTGGGAGCCGCCGCGGCCTCCAGTGCGCTGGCGCTTGCAAACGGCCCGGTGGGCCCGGCGAGCTACTCGCCCGTGCTCACCGAGCTACGGCCGGCGCTCGACCGGAGCTCAACCCTGGTGTTGGCGCCCCAGCACATGCTGGAGTCCGAGCACGGTCGCGACTACCTCGTGTGGGAGCTTCGCGGTGGACGGGTCTGCGTGGAGGCAGCCGGCACCGCGTCCCCTTCGCGGCGACCACCGCACGGGGCCTCGCACGTGATCACCGAGGGATCCGCGGAGCTGCCGCCCTACGCCGGCCTGCGCCTCGCTCGGCGCGCCGAGCCCTACGTGCTGTGGCGATCCCAGCCGGCGAGGCGGGGGCGTGGAACCTGTCCGCTGATCTCGGTCGGCGGGCGGGCCGAGCCGGGCGCGGAGCCGGGGAGCGACTAGCGGGACACGAACCTGGGACGGCCGCGGAACACGCGCCTGGCGACCCCGCGGCGATACGCGCGTGTGGCCCGCTTAGAGGAGTCGACGTGCAGGTCGGACACCGCTCCGCCCGCGTTCTGCCACTGCTCGTGCCAGTAGGAGAGGGCCCGAACGCGCGGCCAGCGATCGGCGGCGACGTCGCGGATCGCGCGCCGGATCCAGCGGGCCTTGCGCCTCGGTTTGCCCCAATCCTCGGCGGCTCCGTACTCGAGCACCGCGATCGGCTTGGTTCGCGATAGCCCAGCGATCTTCTCGTAGGAGCGGTCGAGCCGCCTCCGGAAGCTGACCCACGGTTGCCGCGGCTTCAAGGGCCCGTAATCGCTGACCCCGATCCAATCGACGTAAGCGTCGCCAGGGTAGTAGGCGGCGATCCTGTTCCAGGGCTTCTTGGGCCAGCCGCCGACGTCGACGTGGAAGAACCAGGTGATGTCGTTGGCGCCCTCGGCGCGGCAGATGTCGACGATGCGGCGATACGCGTCGCGGAAGCTCTCCGGGCCGTCCGCCAGCCGGGGATTGCCGTAGCCGTGGGTCCGCCCACCGCCGTTCCAGCGCCCGTTCCAGCGAAACCAGTCGCCGTTGACCTCGGTGCCGAACTCGACCAGCAGCGGGATACCGGCGTCGCGGGCCCGATCGCACCATTCGGTCAGCTCGGGGTCCCAGGCGCCGGCGGCGATCGAACGCATCTTGAAGTTCGGGTCGGGTCCGGCTGCGAACCCCGAGCGGGCCATCATGCGGATGAAGGGCACTCGTCCGGCACGGGCGATCGCTCGCACGTTCTGAGCCGGGAAGTGGATCCGGCCCTCCAGCCAGTTGTTCGAGAAGTAGGCCCAGGCGATCCGCCGGTGCGTGAGGCGCTCGAAGGAACGGATGCGAGCGTCGCTGACCCTGCTCTCCGGGCCGCCGAAGTCGGGGAAGGCGGCGTGGTAGACGCGCCCATGGGGAGGCTTGGCGAGGATCCGGCCCGGTTCCGCCCCGGCCCCGCCTTCAGCGTTCCCGGAGCCCGCGGCGGCGAAGGCGACTGCGAGTGTGGCCACCGCCGCGATCAACGTGCTCCGGGCGCCCATCCCCTCATAAGTAGCATGGCCGGCGATGGCCAAGCTGACCGTGAGACTGCCCGACGAGTCGGCTCTGGAGCTGGAGCAGGGCGCGACGGGTGCCGACGCCGCGGCGGCGATCGGGCCGCGGCTGGCGCAAGACGCGCTCGCGGTCAGAGTGAACGGCCAGGTTCGCGACCTCGCGGCGCCGCTCGCCGATGGCGAGCAAATCGAGATCCTGACTCCAGGCCGGCCGGAGGCCCTCGAGGTCCTTCGCCACGACTGCGCCCACGTGCTGGCAACCGCGGTGCTCGACCTGTGGCCGGGCACCAAGGTCTCGATCGGCCCCCCGATCGAGGACGGCTTCTATTACGACTTCGAGTTTCCGGATGGGTTCCGGCCCTCCGAGGCGGATCTGGAGCGAATCGAGGAGCGGATGGTGGCTCACATGGAAGCCGATGAGGCCTTCGAACGCACCGAGAGCGCCGCCGGCGAGGCAATCGAGCGCTTCCGCGCCGAGGAGCAGCCGTACAAGGTCGAGCTGATCGAGGACCTGGTGCGCGACGAGGGGGTGGAGCGGGTCTCGCTGTATCGAAACGGGCCCTTCGTGGATCTCTGCCGTGGCCCGCACGGCCCCTCGACGGGGCGGATCAAGGCCTTCAAGCTGAGCTCGATCGCGGGCGCCTACTGGCGCGGCGACGAGAGCCGCCAGATGCTCACCCGCGTCTACGGCACCGCCTTCTTCTCCAAGCGGGAGCTCGACGAGCACCTGGAGCGGCTCGAGCAGGCGCGGGCGCGCGACCATCGCCGGCTGGGCCCCCAGCTGGGACTGTTCATGCTCTCGGGCGAGGCCCCGGGGATGCCGTTCTGGCTGCCGCTGGGGACCGTGCTCTTGCGGCTGATCCAGGGGGAGGTTCGCGCCCAGCTCGAGCGCCGCGGCTACCTCGAGATCAAGACGCCACAGCTCCTCGACGAGGAGCTGTGGCACCGCTCGGGCCACTGGGACAACTACCGGGAGAACATGTTCCTCACCTCGGTGGAGGATCGCCGGTTCGCGCTGCGTCCGATGAACTGTCCGGGCGCCTGCCTCGTGTACGCCTCGGAGCGGCGCTCCTACCGCGACCTGCCGCTTCGCCTGGCGGAGTTCGGCCTGGTCTCTCGCAACGAGCGCGAGGGGGTGCTGCACGGCCTCCTGCGCGTGCGGGCGTTCACCCAGGACGACGCGCACGTCTACTGCACCCCTGAGCAGATCACCGACGAAGTGGGCTCGATCTGTCAGGCGATCGACGAGCTCTATGCGCGCTTTGGCTTCGACCAAGTGCGGGTTGAGCTCTCCACCCGGCCCGATAAGCACATCGGCACCGACGAGCAGTGGGAGCGGGCCGAGGGTGCTCTGCGCGAGGCGCTGGAGCGCCAGGGCCGAGACTACGAGGTGAGCCCGGGCGAGGGAACCTTCTACGGCCCCAAGATCGACTTCCACATCACCGACGCCCTGGGGCGCTCGTGGCAGTGCGGCACCTGCCAGCTCGACTTCCAGATGCCCGAACGCTTCGATCTCAGCTACCAGGGGGCCGACAACGCCGAGCATCGCCCGGCGATGATTCACCGAGCGTTGCTGGGCTCCATGGAGCGGTTCGCCGGCATCCTGATCGAGCATCACGCGGGCCGGTTCCCCGCCTGGCTGGCCCCGGCGCAAGCGGCGATCCTGCCTGTCGCGGACCGCCACCTGACCTACGCCCGTGAGGTCGAGGCGAAGCTGGGCGAGGCGGGCGTGCGCGTCCGGGTGGACGAGCGCTCAGAGTCCGTGGGCAAGAAGGTGCACGACGCCGAGGCGGCCAAGCTCCCCTACATGCTGGTGGTCGGCGACCAGGAGCAGGAGGCGGGTGCGGTCTCCGTTCGCTCCCATGACGAGGGTGACCTCGGCCTGATGACGGTCGCGGAGTTCGCGAGCCGGGTGAGCTCCGAGGCTTAGCTCGCGCCGTTGAGCGCCGGGAAACCCGGCTCCCGGGTAAGCGGGCATTTGCTCTCCGGCGAGAGCGTGTAGTCGTGGTCGTCGCGATCCACATAAAGCGGATCGACCACCCGGTTTGCCCTTGAGGTGAACGCCGGCGACGATGTTTCGACCCCGCCGTCGGAATCGAAGTCCGGCGCGGCATCGCCGGCCCAGAGGCAGTTGCGCCGCAGCACGTTGCCGCTGGCGGGTGGCCCGGGGGTATTGGAGTAGACGTTCCAGCCGCGGGTTGAGTTCGAGACCACGTTGCCGGTGACCAGGTTGTCGCTGGAGACGTTCAACGCGGTGCCGCCGAAGACGATCCCCTCGCCGTTCGAGTCGATCACGTTGCCGGTGACCGTCGAGCCATGCGCGTCCGGGTAGAGCTGGACCCCGCGGTCAGTGTTGCCGTAGATCCAGTTGTCGCGGATCACCGTGTCCCTGGCCTCAACGATGTAGACGCCATGGTCCATGTTGGTCGAGGGCAGCTCCCCGCAGTCGTGGATTCGGTTGCGCTCGATCACGACCCCCCGCGGGGGGGGGCTGGAGTAATAGCGCCCCACCGAGACGCAGATGCTCGTGTGGTCGTTGGTGATCTCGTTGTCGCGCAGCGTCACGTCGTGGGCGTAGATCCTGGGGCCGATCTGGTTGTCGCCGCTGGCGCCATTCAGCTTCAGGCCCTGGATCGTCGACCCCACCCCGTCCGGCAACACCTTGAGCTCCCCCTCGAGAGTCACCGCCTCATCCTGGTATGGGGCGAGGGTCACGCTCGGCGTGGAGAGCTCGAGCAGCGAGAACGTGAAGGTGCCGTCACGGAAGCAGCCGGTCTGACCGCGGTCGAGCGCGGCGACCAGGCGCTGCGCGGTGCGGAGCGGCCTCGAGCGGCTGCCCGGGGCCGAGTCCGAGCCCCCGGTCGCGGCGTACAGGTCGCAGGCCACGTGAGTGGTCCGGTCGACCCCGGCCAGATGGGGCGAAGATTGGTCGTCCGCGCCACCGCAGCCCAGCGCCAGCCCGGCGGCTCCCAGCGCCAGCCACGCCAGTCTCCGGGCCCTCGAGGCGCCCGACCCGGTGCATGGCAAGCCAGTCCGCCAACCCATCGGCCTATTTTGACTGACCGCCACCTTCCCCCCGAAACCCTCGGGCTCCCCGTCTATACTGGCGCCGATGAAGGGCACTTGGATCTGGATTGCGCCCCGCCGCTGAGCGCCCGTGCCCTTGCTCCCTTTGCTGTCTCGTCTCTCAACCGCCAGAGTGTCGCTAGCTTGACGAGCTTCTGCCGCTAGTGGCGAACCCGCGCTTCGACCGGTCGCCTCCCGAGCGTGACCCGACGCGGATCAACGAGCGGATCCGTGTCTCCGAGGTCCGCCTGGTCGACGAGGACGGAAGCCAGGTGGGGATCGTCCCCACCGAGCAGGCCCTGGCGCTCGCTTCCGAGCGCGACCTGGACCTGGTGGAGGTCGCGGCCGAGGCGAAGCCCCCGGTCGCCCGCCTGCTCGACTACTCGAAGTACAAGTACGAGCAGGAGCAGAAGGCGAAGGCGGCCCGCAAGCACCAGCAGCAGGTCAACGTGCGGGAGATCAAGCTGCGGCCGAAGATTGCCACTCACGACTACGAGACCAAGAAGGGCCACGTCGAGCGCTTCCTGCGCCAGCAGGACAAGGTCAAGGTGACGATCATGTT
>JBBPIK010000136.1:0-3273 GCA_038040415.1 Actinomycetota bacterium | reverse complement strand
CGATAGGCGTCCTGCTGGGCCGCGCCGCCGATGCACGATGCCCAGAGGTCCGCGTCACAGACGATCGACTCCTTCAGCTGTTGCTCGCTGACGATGTCGGCGATCGCCAGGCGTCCACCTGGGCGCAGGAGCCGCGCTGCCTCTGCGAAGACCCTCTCCTTGTCTGGTGCGAGGTTGATCACTCCGTTCGAGATCACGCAGTCGGCGCTCTCGTCGTCGGCGGGAGCGCGCTCGATTCGCCCCTCGCGGAACTCGACCTGAGTGAAGCCCTCCTCCGCGGCCAGCCGGCGGGACTTCTCGAGCTGCTCGGCGGTGAAGTCGACTCCGACGACGCTCCCGGCGGCCCCGACCTGCACCGCCGCGAAGAACACGTCCATGCCTGAGCCGCTGCCGAGGTCGACCACGCTCTCGCCATTACGCAGCCCGGCGAGGTCGAAGAAGTAGCCCACGCCGGCGAACGACTCGACCGCGCCCTCGGGGACTCGGTCCAGCACATCGGCTGGATAGCCGAGGCGATCGGCCAGGGTCCGTCCCAGCTCGAAGTGATAGTCGCCTTGCGGCTCTTCGGCCACGTGGCGGTACATCGTCTTGACCTTGGTCTCGAGCTCTTGGGTGTCCACTGCGATTGCCATTTCGTCTCCTTGGTCTCCTTGGTCTCCTTGGTCGTCTTGGTCGTCTTGGTCGTCTAGGTCGTCGCCGTGGTCGTCCGGCGCCACCGCCACCACGCACCGAGGAGGGTCGATGGCACGCAGAAGTGCGTCACCGTCACAAGGCCGCAGACCGCGACTAGTACGCCGCCGAGAACGAGCGCCACCGTGGGCTGTCCGACGGCAAAGAGCACACCGACCGCCAGCAGCCACACGGTCGCCAGCTTGAACGCGTGCCGGCGCGGCGTGGGGTTGGGGGGCAGCGGCGGCGCATCGAGAAGACGCCGGAGCCTGTGGTTCCACAGCAGGTCGAAAGGATGCCGCGCTGTCCAGCCGGCAACGGCTCCGATCGGTACCAGCGCCAAGATCACCACGGCGGACTGCAGGGCGAGTCCGGCAACCGCGAGTGCGAGGCAGAGCGCGGTCGGGAAGCGCAGGCCGAGGCGCAGGGCCCGGCTCTCCTGTGGGCTCAGGCAGTAGCCCTGCACGGCAAGGTTGGCGTCCGTCGAGGTCACCGTGAGCCCGACCCGACCGCGGCCGTGGGCGTCTTCTCGGTCTTTTCGTGCGCGAGCTGCCACTCCGGCCAGCCGCCCTCGAGTCGCCGCGCCGGACGGCCGGCGGCCCGGAGTTGCCGCACCGCCTCGTGGGCGTAGGCGCAGAACGGGCCGCGGCAGTAGGCGACGACCTCGGTGTCGGCCGGCAGCTGGTCGAGCCGTTGCTCGAGCTCCTCGAGCGGGATCGAGCGCGCCCCGTCGATGTGCCCCGCCTCGAACTCCTCCGGCGGCCGGACGTCGACGAGCACGACGTCGCGGCGGCGCAAGCGGGCGGTCAGCTCATCGGGGCCGATCACCTCGACGTCATCGCCGAGGTATTCCCGGGCGGCGCGCTCGACCTCGGCCAGGCGCGCGGCCGAGACATCGCGTAGAGCCAGCCACAGGCGCAGCACGTCCTCGCCGGCGAGGGAGTAGCGCACGCGCGTGCCGTCGCGCTCGCGGGAGACGATCCCGGCCGCGTGCAGAGCCAGCAGATGCTGGGAGGCGTTGGCGGTCGACTGCTCGCTTGCGCGGGCGAGCTCGTCGACGGTCCGCGGCCCCTGGGCGAGCAGGTCGAGCAGCTCGAGCCGGCGCGGACTGGCGAAGGCCTTCCCCATCGAGGCGATCGCCTCGAACAGGGCGAGCTTCGGGCGGTGGGCGGCCATATTGCTATTCAATAGATCGCTTGATAGTTTGTCAAGTGATCTGGCCCGCGAATCGACCGGCTCCTGGAGGTTGGGATGTTCTTCCGACAGTTCCTGAATGACGAGACCGCCTGTGCTTCATACCTGTTCGGTTGCAAGTCGAAAGAGCAGTTCGCGGTGGTGGACCCGCACGTCGACCTGGTGGCCGACTACGTCGTGGCCGCGGAGGCTCAGGGCATCCCGATCACCGCCGTGTTCGAGACGCACGTGCAGGCCGACCACGTGTCGGGGCTGCCCGAGCTGGTCGAGCGCACGGGCGCTACTGCCTATCTGCCCGAGGGGGCGGGGGTGGAGTTCGACCACCAGCCGGTGGCTGACGACGAGGTGGTGGTGCTCGGCAACACGGACGTGAGGGCCGTCGCTACGCCCGGTCACGCGCAGGCCCACCACGCCTACGTGGTGACCGATCACACCCGGGGCGAGGAGCCCTGGTTCGTCCTCACCGGCGACGCGCTCCTGGTGGGAGATGCCGGCCGGCCTGATCTGCACGCCCACGGCGAGGGCTCCGTCGAGGACATGGCCCGTTCCCTGTACCGCTCGCTTACGGACCGGCTGCTGACGCTGCCCGACGATCTGCTGCTCTACCCGGCGCACTTCTCGGGGTCGGTGTGCGGTCGCGGGCTGTCCGCGAACCCGGCTTCGACGATCGGCTTTGAGCGCCGTCACAACAAGGCGCTCCAGTTCACCTCGGAGGACGCGTTCGTGGAGGCGCTGGTGAAGGACATCCCCCCGGCTCCTCCGCAGCAGGCCGAGATCGTGGCCGCCAACCGCACCGGGCGGCCACTCGTCTCCTCGACGTGAGTCCGGGCCCCGTGCGGCTCGGGCTGCGCGAGAACATCGCGCAGTTCTCGCTGCTCGTGGGGATCAACGCCTTCGTCGGCGCGATGGTCGGGCTCGAGCGCTCGACCCTGTCGCTGGTCGGCGAAGCCGACTTCGGGCTGACATCGAGCGCGGCAGTGCTGTCCTTCATCGTGGCGTTCGGGCTCGCGAAGTCGTTCACCAACCTCGGCGCCGGGGTCTTCGCGGAGCGGCTGGGGCGACGCCGGCTCCTGATCGTCGGCTGGGGGCTCGCGCTTCCCGTGCCGCTGATGATCGGCCTGGCTCCGAGCTGGTCCTGGGTCGTGGCCGCCAACGTCCTGCTCGGTGTGAACCAGGGACTGGCGTGGTCCATGACCGTCGTGATGAAGATCGACCTCGTCGGGCCCAAGCGGCGCGGGCTGGCGCTCGGGCTGAACGAGTCGGCCGGCTACGGCGGCGTCGCGGTGGCCGCCGCGCTCAGTGGCTGGCTGGCCACGGAGTTCGCGGCGCGCGGCGTGCTGGTCGTCGGCGGCGCCGCGATCGCCCTGACTGCGCTGGTGATATCCGTGCTGTTCGTCCGCGACACGGCCG
>JBBPIK010000068.1:0-12809 GCA_038040415.1 Actinomycetota bacterium | reverse complement strand
GCCACGTCGAGCGCTTCCTGCGCCAGCAGGACAAGGTCAAGGTGACGATCATGTTTCGCGGCCGCGAGCAGGCGCACCCCGAGCGCGGCCGAGCCCTGTTGAAGCGCCTCTACGACGACATCGAGGACCTGGCGACGATTGAGCAGGAGCCCGAGCAGGAGGGGCGCAACATGAGCATGCTGCTGGCCCCGGTCAGGGCACGGGGCGGAGACGCCGAGCGCCCCGCCGCTTGAGGCCGACAGTCTGTCTGCTTCAATAGCCGCTCGATGCCGAAGTCGAAGACGCATTCCGGCACCAAGAAGCGGTTTCGCAAGACCGCCAGGGGCAAGCTGCGCGGACGGCGGGCCAACTCGAGCCACATGCTCGAGAAGAAGTCGCCAAAGCGCAAGCGGCGCATGGCTCGGCCGACCGAGGTGGCGCGGCCCGACCGCAAGCGCGTGCGCACACTGCTGGCGGGAAGGGGCTGAGATGAGCCGAACGACGAACGCGGTCGCCAGGCGCAGGCGACGCAAGAAGGTGCTCGCCGAGGCGAAGGGCTACTGGGGACGCAAGCACTCCAGCTACCGGCTTGCCAACGAGCAGGTGATGCGCTCGGGCCGCTACGCCTATCGCGATCGGCGCGCCCGCAAGCGCGAGTTTCGCCGCCTGTGGATCGTGCGGATCAACGCCGCCGCGCGGCGCGAGGGAATGAGCTATTCGGAGCTGATCCACGGCCTGGGCAAGGCCGGGGTCGAGGTCAACCGCAAGATGCTGGCCGAGATCGCCGTCCACGACCCTGAGGCGTTTCGCCGATTTTCCGAGCTAGCCCGGGAGGCCGCCGCGGCCTAGACACGCGACGGCTCATACCCACTGACTCCCGGGCGGCTCACGATGTGGGACCGCCCTTTCTTTGTGACCAATGCCCAATCACGAACGACGAATTGATCACCAGCCCTGACAACGAGAAGCTGAAGCGGATCCGGAAGCTCCGCGCCCACCGCGAGCGCGAGCGCACGGGCCTGTTCGTGGTCGAGGGCGAGGACCTGGTGACGGCGGCCGAGGCCGCCGGCGCCGAGCCCGAGCTGCTCCTGGTTGCCGGAGAGGACGTGGAGCCGCGGCTGCTGGGCGCGGTGAGCACGCTGGGCTCCGGGACCCGGGCGATCGGCGTCTATCGCCAGCGCTGGTCGCAAATCCCGGAGGCGGCGCAATTGTCTGTCTACCTCCACGGGGTCGCCGACCCGGGCAACGTCGGCACCATCCTCCGGGCCGCCCACGCTCTGTGCGACGGGCCGGTCGTGCTCGGGCCGGGCTGCGCCGACCCCTATTCGCCGAAGGCGGTGAGAGCCAGCATGGGATCGGTGTTCGCCCGTCCGCCCGCCCGGGCGGAGCTCGCCGGGCTGCGCGCAACGAAGCTGGCGCTGGATGGCGGGGCGGAGACCCCGCTGGGCGAGCTGGAGGTAGAGCCGCCGGTCGTGATCTGCCTTGGGGCCGAGCGCCACGGCCTGCCCAGCGAGCTGTCGGCGGAGGTTGATGCCCGAGTCCGGATCCCGATGCGGCCCGACGGCCCCGACTCGCTCAATGTGGCGATGGCGGCCACTGTGGCGCTGTATGAGCTGGGTCATAGGATGGCCGCTCATGCCTGACGTCCAGGGAAGAATTGCGGAGCTTCGCCACGATGCCGAGGCGGCGATCGGCGCCGCCTCGGACGCGGCCGAGCTGGAGGAGTTGCGGGTGCGCTATCAGGGCCGCAAGGCCGAGCTGACGCGGATCCTGCGCGGGATCGCCCAGCTCCCGGCAGAGGAGCGGGGCCCCGTGGGCGCGGCGGGAAACGAGGCCAGGCATGCCCTTGAGGAGTTGCTCGCAAGCCGGCGGGCGGAGCTCGAGGCCGCAGAGCTCGCAGAGGGGCTGGCCGCCGACGCGGTCGACGTGACCCTGCCGGGCACCCCGGCGGTGCCGGTTGGCTCACGCAGCCTGTTGATTCGCACCATGCGCGAGATCGAGGACGTCTTCGTCGGGCTTGGCTACCGGGTCATGGAGGGCCCCGAGGTCGAGCTCGACTACTACAACTTCACCGCCCTCAACCACCCACCGGGGCACCCGGCCCGGCTGGCCCAGGACACCTTCTACGTCGATCCGGACAGCCTGGAGGGTGACCTTGCGCCCGGGCCCGAGGACGTGGTGCTGCGCACCCATACCTCGCCGATGCAGGTGAGGGCGATGGAGGAGCACGAACCGCCGATCTTCATCGTCGTCCCGGGGCGCTGCTATCGCAGCGACCCGTTCGACGCCACGCACAGCCCCGTCTTCCACCAGGTCGAGGGCCTCGCGGTGGGGGAGGGCATCACCCTGGCCGACCTCAAGGGGACCCTGGACGAGCTCGCGAGGGCGCTCTTCGGCCCCGAGCGCTCCACGCGCTTCCGTCCCGGCTTCTTCCCCTTCACCGAGCCCAGCGTGGAAGTCGACGTTTCGTGCTTCCGCTGCGGGGGCTCGGGGGAGCTCCGCGACGGCACACGGGACTCGATCTGCAAGGGCACGGGCTGGATCGAGGTCCTCGGGTCGGGGATGGTGGATCCGAACGTGTTCGGCTTCGTGGAGGCCAACGGCTACGACCCGGACCGGATCCAGGGCTTCGCGTTCGGAATGGGGATCGAGCGGATCGCGATGCTGAAGCACGGCGTCCCCGACCTGCGCAAGTTCTTCGAAAACGACGTTCGGGTGCTGGAGCAGTTCCGTTGAGAGCCCCCTGCTCCTGGCTCCGTGAGTACTGCGATCCCGAGCTGACCGTCGACGAGCTGGGCGAGCTCCTGGCGCTCCGGACCACCGAGGTCGAGCGGATCTCGTACCTGGGCCCTCCGTCGACCGAAGGCTTCGTGGTCGGAAAGGTCGTTCGGGTGGAGCAGCACCCCAACGCCGACAGGCTGACCGTCTGTGAGGTGGAGACCGGCGACGCGACGCGCAAGATCGTCTGCGGCGCCCCCAACGTGGCCATCGGGCAGACCGTTCCGGTGGCGCTTCCCGGTGCGGTGATGCCCGGCGGGAAGAAGCTCGATCGCGCCAAGCTGCGCGGCGTCAACTCCGACGGGATGATCCTCTCCGAGGCCGAGCTCCAAATCGGCGGCGACACGGAGGGGATAATTGTGCTGTCCGCCTCCTCGTCTTCGACTCCGGGGGCGGACAGGTCTGCTGAGGGATGGGCGCCCGGTACTCCGCTGGACCGGGTTCTGCCGATTGCCGAGCCGGTATTCGAGCTCGAGGTGAACTCGAACCGGGTGGACTGCCTCGGCGTCTATGGGGTGGCACGAGAGGTGCACGCGTTCAGCGGCGCTCCGCTGGCTGAGGCGCCGTGGGAGCACGACGCGGAGGCTGCCGGCGAGGGCCAGGCGTCGGACTACGCGTCCGTGAAGGTGGAAGTCCCGGAGCTGTGTCCGCGCTTCACCGCTCGGGTGTTCACCGAGGTGACGATCGGCCCCTCACCGCTGTGGCTGAAGGCGCGGCTGGTCGCCGCAGGCCAGCGGCCGGTCAACAACGTCGTCGACGTCACCAACTACGTGATGCTGCTCACCGCCCAGCCGCTGCACGCGTTCGACCTCGACCGCGTCTCGGAGGGGCGGTTGATCATCCGCACGGCGGCTGAAGGCGAGGCGATGACCACGCTCGACGGGGTCGAGCGCGCCTTCGACGACCAGGCCGTCCTGGTCTGCGACCGCGACGGGCCCTCGGGCATCGCCGGGATCATGGGCGGCCAGGCTTCCGAGGTCTCCGAGTCGACCACCCGGGTCCTGCTCGAGGTCGCGACCTGGAACGGCGTCAACATCCTTCGCACCTCACGAAAGCTCGGCCTGCGATCGGAGGCGTCCAACCGGTTCGAGAAGCAGCTTCACCCGGAGCTCGCGATGCGCGCCCAGCGCGTCGCCTCGCGGCTGATCGTGGAGCTGTGCGGTGCGAAGCTCGTTCCCGGAACGATCGACGTCGCAGCGCAGCCGCCACCTGTGCGCCGGCCGCGGATGCGTGCGCATCGCGTCGAATCGCTGCTCGGGATGCGGATCGATCCGGAGCTCTGCGCCACCTACCTGGAGCGGCTCGGCTTCGGGGTCGAGCGCGAAGGAGGCGACCTGACCGCAGAGGTTCCCTGCGACCGCTACTACGACGTCGGCCGGGAGGTCGACCTGGTGGAGGAGGTGGGGCGCATTCACGGCTACGACGAACACCTGCCGGTGACCCTGCCGCACGCCAGCCAGGGGGGGCGGTTGACCCGCGAGCAGGCGTTGCGCCGCCGCGCCGAGGACGTGATGCGGGATCTCGGCTTCGACGCCGTGGTCAACCTGAGCCTCGTCGATCCGGGCCTTCCGGGGCGCCTGCGCCTGGCCAAGGGTGATCCCCGGCGGGCGCCGATCCGTGTCTCGAATCCCCTCTCTGTGGAGCAATCGGAGCTGCGAACCACGCTGCTCGGCTCGCTGCTCGACTCGGCGCGCTACAACCTGGCCCGCGGCGCCGAGCGCGTCGCCGTGTTCGAGTCGGGGCGCGCCTACCTGGCCACGGGGAAATCGGAGGCAGGGGGCGTGCTCGGCGGGGAGTTCGCGGGCGAGCGCAAGGCGCCCGCGCTCGAGCCACACTGCATCGCGGCCCTCGCCCAGGGCCCGCTCGCGACGCCGAGCTGGGGGACGGGCGACCGACCCACGGACTTCTTCGCGCTCAAGGGGGTCCTCGAGGTTCTGGCCGGTCAGCTCGGGGCCCAGCTGGCGTTCGAGCCGCAGGCGCAGCCCTTCCTGCATCCCGGCCGTGCGGCCCGGGTGCTGGTGGGCGGTCTCGACGCCGGATGGCTGGGCGAGGTCCACCCGGTCGTCTGCCGCCAATGGGACCTCGACTCCGCGACGGCGTTCCAAATCGGGCTTGCGGAGCTCGTAGCAGGGTCGTCCTTCGGCCTCGAGCAGTACGAGGACGTCACCACGTACCCGGCCGTTCATCGGGACCTGGCGGTCGTGGTCGACCAGGGCGTGCCGGCCGCCAGGGTACGGGAGGCCGTGGTTCGGGGCGGGGGTGAGCTGCTGCGCGGCGCCACGGTCTTCGACCTCTACCGCGGCAAGCAGGTGGGAGAGGGACGCAAGAGCCTCGCGCTGCGGCTCGAGTTCCACGCTCTCGATCGCACGCTCACCGACGCGGAGGTCGCCGAGCGCCGCGAGGCGATCAACGCGGAGCTTGCCGAGATCGGCGGGTCGCTCCGTGAGTGAGGCGCGAGTGCTGGTTGCCGGGGCGTCCGGGTACGCGGGCGCGCTGGCCGCGGGCCTGGTCTTCAGGCATCCGCATCTGGAGCTCGCCGCGGCCACGTCGCGCGGAGAGGTCGGCACGCGGCTGGATCGCCTCTACCCGCGCCACCGCGTCCCCGTAGAGCTGGTGGAGCTCGATCTCGAGCGAGCTGCCTCCTGCGACGCCGCTCTGGTCGCCTATCCACACGGCGCGGCCGCGGAGCTGGTCGGCGCGCTTCGGAGGGCGGACGTGCCGGTGGTGGACATCTCCGCGGACTTCCGTCTGCACGACCTGGCGACCTACGAGCGCACCTACGGCGATCACGGCGCGCCGCAGCTCCTGGATGAGGCCGTATACGGGCTCCCGGAGCTCCACCGGGAGCAGATCCGCCAGGCGAAGCTGGTCGCCAACCCCGGCTGCTACCCCAGCGCCGCCCTGCTGGCGCTCGCCCCGCTGGCAGAGGCCGGGCTGGCGGAGGATGTGGTGATCAGCGCGGCGTCGGGGATCTCGGGCGCCGGGCGGGGGGGAGGGGAGCGCCTTTCGTTCGTCACCGTGGACGAGAACTTCAGCCCCTACGGGGTGGCCGGCCACCGCCACGCTCCGGAGATCGTTCAGGAGCTCGAGGGGCTGGGCAGCTCGGCGCCGGTGTCCTTCGTTCCCCATCTGTTGCCGCTCGACCAGGGCCTGCTGGCCAGTTGCTACGTCCGCCTGGCCCGGGACATGGGGGAGGAGGAGCTCAGGTCCCTGTACGAGGAGCGCTATGCCGGCGAACCGTTCGTGGAGCTGGTCGACGAGCCGCCCGGGGTTCGCGACGTGCGCGACACGAACCTTTGTCGAGTCCACGTCTCGCTCGACGAGGCCGGCCGGGCCCTTGCCTTCGCCGCAATCGACAACCTCTGGAAGGGGGCGGCAGGGCAGGCGATCCAGAACCTGAACCTGATGCTGGGGTTCCCCGAGACCGAGGGGCTGGGGTGACCTTCTTCCGCTCACGCTGGGTGGACGCGCCGCCGGGCGCGGAGGAGCTCGACCCCGCCGGGCTGGCGCCGGGATTCAGGGCGGCGGGCGTGGCCTGCGGGCTCAAGCGCGGTGGCAGCACCGACCTCGGTCTGCTGGCTTGCGATGCCGAGGCGGTCGGCTCCGCTCTGCTTTTGACCCGCAACGCCGCCGCCGCCGCACCCGTGCGGGTATGCAGGGAGCAATGCGACCGCGGCTCGATCCGGGCGGCGGTGGTCAACTCGGGGACGGCGAACGCCGCCGTCGGTGAGCGCGGTTTCAGCGACGCCCTGGCGATGCGCGGCGCCGCCGCGCAGGCGCTTGGGCTGGATGCCCGCTCGGTCGCGATCGCCGAGACCGGCCCGATCGGGGTTCCGCTGGCAATGGAATCCGTTCGGCGCGGCGTGGCCGAGGCGGCCGGCGCCCTGTCAGCGCGCGGCGGCGAGGACTTCGCATCGGCGATCATGACCACCGACCGCGGCCCGAAGCGCTGCACGGTTCGAGCCGACGGCGTCACCATCTCCGCCCAGGCCAAGGGCGCCGGGATGATCGAGCCGGGCTTCGCGACCATGCTGTGCTTCGTCCAGACCGACGCTCACCTGCCCGATCCGGACCTGACCCTGCGGGCCGCGGTCGCCGACTCATTCGAGCGGATCACCGTCGACGGGCAGATGAGCACCAACGACACGGTGTTGCTCCAGGCGACGGGGTCATCCGGCCGGCCCCTGCCCGCCGGGCTGCTGGACGCCGTCCTGCTCCAGCTCGCGCTCGAGATCGTGGCCGACGGGGAGGGAGCGACACGGGTAGGCCGGATCGAGGTCACCGGAGGTGCCTCGCCCGAGGAGGCGGAGCGCGTGGCGCGGGCAATCGCCAACTCGCCGCTGGTCAAGACCGCCGTCTACGGCCGTGACCCCAACTGGGGCCGAATCGCCCAGGCCGCCGGCATGGCCCTGGTGGGCGTCGAGCTGCCGGAGCTCGGCCCGGACGAGGTCGAGGCAGCCGAGCTCGGCTCGGAAACAACCGAGGCCGAGATCGGGCTCCGCCTCGATCGCGGCGACGGCAAGGCCCGGATCTATTTCTCCGACCTCACCCCAGACTACGTTGCGCTGAACTCGGAGTACGCGACGTGAGCGAGCGACGCGCGCCAGGCGACAACGTCCGCACCCTGCTCGAGGCGCTCCCCTACATCAGGGACTTCCACGGCCGCACCGTGGTGATCAAGTACGGCGGCGCGGCGATGCGCGAGGAGGAGCTGCGCGAGGGCTTCGCGACGGATGTGGTCCTGCTGAAGTACGTGGGGCTGAACCCCGTGATCGTCCACGGCGGGGGTCCGGACATCACCACCTACATGGAGCGGCTGGGAATGGAGGTCCGGTTCGTCGAGGGGGTGCGCGTCTCCGATCCCGAGACGGTGGAGGTGGCGAAGATGGTCCTGCTCGGCAAGGTGAACTCCGACATCGTCAGCCGGCTCAACCGGCATGGGCAGCCGGCGGTGGGGCTATCGGGCGAGGACGGGACGCTGTTCGAGGTCCGCCCGCATCCGAACGCTGACCAGGTCGGCTTCGTCGGCGAGGTGGAGCGCGTCGACGTCGGCGTCCTCAACCACATCGCGGGCGACTACATCCCGGTGATCGCCTCCGCCGGCACCGACCGCGAGGGAAACTCGTACAACGTCAACGCCGACACGGCCGCGGGCAAGGTCGCCGCGGCGCTGCGCGCCTACAAGGCGATCTTCCTGACCGACGTTCGCGGCTGGCTCGCGGACCCCGGCGATCCCGGCTCGCTCGTATCTCGCGCCACCGTCAGCGAGGTGGGTGCCGCGCTCGGTGGGGTCGAGGGTGGCATGCGGCCGAAGCTCGGGGCCTGCATCGACGCGATCGGCGGCGGCGTGCAGTCCGCACACATCATCGACGGCTCCAAGCCCCACTCCCTGCTGCTGGAGCTGTTCACCGATGCGGGGATCGGCACCATGGTCACGCCATGAGCGTTCAGGAGCTGCAAGCTCTTGAGGCGCGCTATGCGATGCCGACCTATGCGCGGGCGCCGGTCGAGTTCGTGCGCGGGTCGGGGGCGCGGCTGTGGGACGTGGACGGCAAGGAGTACCTGGACTTCTTCTCCGGGCTCTCGGTCCACAACGCCGGCCACTGCCACCCGCGGATCGTCAGGGCGATCTCGGACCAGGCGGAGCGGCTGGGCGGCGCCTCCAACCTGTACTACACCGAGCCGGCTATGCGGCTCTGCGAGCGGCTGGCCGACTCGAGCCTCGAGGGCAAGGTCTTTCTCTGCAATTCGGGCGCGGAGGCGAACGAGTGCGCGATCAAGCTGGTCCGAAAGCATGCGCACGGACGCGGTGTGGCGGCTCCCGAGATCGTGGTCCTCGACCACGCCTTCCACGGGCGCACCCTCGGCGCGCTCGCTGCCACACCCAGGCTCGCTCGTGAGGATCTCTTCGGGCCCCTGCCGCCGGGCTTCGCCAGCGTGCCCCGCGACGAGCCCGGCGCGCTCCGCGCCGCAGTCGGCGAGGACACCGCCGCCGTGATCATCGAGCCAATCCAGGGCGAGGCGGGGGTCTTCCCGATCGCGGACGAGGTGCTGCTCACCGCGCGGGACGCGTGTGACGCAGTGGGAGCGCTGCTCGTCCTCGACGAGGTCCAGTCCGGAATGGGGAGGACCGGCTCGCTCTGGGCCTACGAGCAGCTCCCCGTTCGTCCCGACGTGATCACCGCCGCGAAGGCGCTCGGCGGAGGGCTCCCGGTGGGCGCCTGCGTGACCAAGCCCGAGCTGGGCGAGGTGCTCGAGCGCGGTGACCACGGCTCGACCTTCGCCGGCGCGCCGGTCGCGGCCGCGGCGGCGCTTGCGGCCCTCGAAGTGATCAACGACCCGGCGTTGCTCCGCCGCGTCCACGAGCTGGGCGTGCGCCTCCTAGAGGCCCTGGCCGCGCTCGACGGCATCGCCGAGGTCCGCGGCCGCGGCCTCATGGTCGGCGTCTCCCTGGTGGACGGCCTCGACGCCGGCGAGGTTGCAGCCCGCGCTCTCGACGCCGGCCTCGTCCTCAACGTCCCCGCACCGGGAATGCTGCGATTCCTGCCGCCGCTTGTGATCGCCCCGGACGACGTCGATTCCGCGCTCGCAATCCTTCGTGATGTTCTCGCCTGAGCGACCGCCCGACGCTCGGCGCGCGCTTGCCGGGGTGAGCTGTCCGAGCCGGCTGGGATCCGGCCGCAGCGCGGCATAGGTTTCAACGCGTGCGGATCCTCGTCTTCACCCAGTACTTCACTCCGGAGATCACCGCCACAGCGGTGCGATTGCACCCGTTCATGGTGGGGCTTGCGGAGCGAGGGCACGACGTTGAGGTGATCTGTGAAGTCCCCAACCATCCGCGCGGCATCGTCGAGCCCGAGTACCGCGGAAAGCTCGTTCAGCGGCGTGGGCTCGATGGCTTCGACGCCTCGTACGTCTGGGTCCGGGCAGGTCCGTCGAAGAGCGCCTTGAACCGCATGGCGTCATACGGGTCGTACGCGCTGATGGCGTCCGCGGTCGGCTCCGTGCGCGCGCGGCCCGACGTGGTGTTCGCGTCCTCGCCGCCGCTCTCGGTAGGCGCGGCGGCGGCCCTGGTGGCGGCGCGGCACAGAGTGCCGTGGGTCCTCGACGTGCGCGACATATGGCCGGACGTCGCGGTGACGCTGGGCGAGCTGAGCAATCGGCGCGTGATCGCGCTCACCTCGAGGCTCGAGCGCCGCCTATATCGCAGCGCGACCCGCATCGTCACCGTGACCGAGCCGTTCCTCGCTGACATTGCGGCCAGGGTGGCGGATCCGTCGAAGGTCGAGCTGATCCCAAACGGGACCACTCGCGCCTGGCTCGACCTTGGCGCCCAAGCGGTCGACCGTGGTGGTGCCGGGCTGCCGGAAGGGCGTTTTGTATGGGCATACGGGGGCAATCTCGGCCTCTCGCACGGGCTCGAGGTCGCGATCGAGGCGGCGAGGCGCCTCGGCGAGGGATTCCACCTGCTCGTGATCGGCGATGGTCCCCGGCGCCGGATCCTGGAGGAGGAGGCCGCCGACCTCGTGCCGGGGACCGTTGCCTTCCGCCCGACGATGGATCCGCGCGAGCTGGCTGGGGTTCTGCGGGCGTGCGACGCGCTGCTCGTCATTCAGCGCGCCGATATCCCGAAGGTCGTCTCCTCGAAGCTCTTCGACTGCTGCGCGCTCGGTCGTCCCGTGATCTCGGCTGCGGAAGGGGAGATGCAGCGGTTGGTCACCGAGGCGGGCGCGGCGCTGACGGTTCCGGCGGGGGACCCGGGCGCACTTGCCGCGGCGGTGGAGCGGTTGCGCGATGACCCGGCGCTGGGAGTTCGCCTCGCGAGTCATGGCCGGGACTTCGCCGCCGCTTACCTGCGCGAGGACCACGCCGTGCGCCTCGCCCGCCTGCTCGAGTCCGCGGCGGGCAGCTAGATGAGGACGAGCGTGCTTGCCTATCACGACGTGATCGGCGTTGGCGGGAATCCCGACGCCAGCGGCTTTCAGGGGCCGGGGCCGGCCCGCTACAAGCTGGACTGGGACCAGTTCAACGCCCACTTGGAGGCGATCGCCGCGGCCACAGGCCGCGCCCCGGTCCTGGCGAGTGATTTGATCGAGGGCCGGGCGGGGGCCGACTCGTGGTCGATCACCTTCGACGACGGGGGGTCGAGCTCGGTCACGATCGGCGAGGAGCTCGCGCGCCGGGGTTGGCCGGGGCAATTCTTCGTCGTCAGCGCGCGCGTCGGAACGCCCGGGTTCCTGGGCGCCGACGGCATCCGGGCGCTGACTGGCATGGGGCACGTAATCGGTACCCACTCGGTCTCACATCCCCGGCGCATGTCCGCCCTTCCCCAGGAGGAGCTGCTGGAGGAATGGCGCGGCAGCGCCCTCGCGCTCGAAGAGCTCGTAGGTTCGCCCGTGGAGATCGGCGCCGTCCCCGGCGGCTACTACTCGCGCCGAGTGGCGCGCGCCGCGGCGGCCGCCGGCCTGACGGCGCTGTTCACTTCGGAGCCTGTGCGCGCGGTTCGGCGCGTCGATGGCTGCCTGGTGATCGGCCGGGCTTCAGTGCACTCTGGGACGCTGGCCGCGCGCTCGGCCGAGCTGGCCACCGGACGGTCGCTCCCCTGGCAGCGGGGACGGCTGGCCTGGGACGCGCGGAAGGTTGCGAAGGCCGTCGGGGGTGAGGCGTACCTGAAGCTGCGCACCGCAGCGCTCGCCCGGCGCCGCCGCTCAACCGCCTCGGGCAAGCCGGGGTCGTAGTCTGCGGCTGCGCCCGCTTCGCTTCTGGCGCTGGAGGATCTCTCGCCCCGGGACATCGAGGAATGGAGGCTGCTCGCCGCTCAGGCGGCCGAGCCGAATCCCTTTTTCGAGCCCGAGTACGTGCTTCCCGCGGCCCAGTTCATCGGTGGACGCCGACTGGCGTTGATGGTCGTTCGAGCGGCTGACGGGTGGTCGGCTTGCCTGCCGATCCATCGACCGCGGCGGTGGCACCGGGTGCCCGCGTGGGGGGTGGCCACCTGGCAGCACAGGTACTGCTTCTGTGGGACTCCGCTCCTCAGGGCGGATCGCCTGGAGGTGGCCGCGGGCGAAATGACCCGGGAGTTGATGCGCCAGGGCGCGGCGCTGTTCCTGGGTTTCGACTCGCTCGTCGACGGGGGACCGGCGCGAGGCGCTCTTCACGCGGCAATCGAGGCTGAGGGCGGGGAGGAGCTGTGGGTTGACGCATACGAGCGTGCCGCGGTGCAGCGCCGGGCGGCCGCGCACGACTACCCGACCATGAAGGCGAAGCACAGGCAGGAGTTGGGGCGGAAGCGCAGGCGGCTCGAGGACGAGCTCGGCGCCGCGCTCGAGACGACGGATCAAGCCGCGGACCCGAGCCCGATTCTGAGCTCGTCCGGCGCCGGCCGCAACTCTTGAGCTCCTTCGGAGTTCTACCTGTTAGCAGTACCCAATTTCGCTCCCTCTAGGCGTGACCTCTCTGACAACAGCTGTGGAGCAGGCGCGGACGGCCCTCCGCCTGCCACCGGACCTGGTGGCACATCGACCGCATCGAAACGTCCGTTCGACTGCTGTCCATCGAATCGAATGGATCGACGACCCGGCGCGGTTCGAGGAACTGCAGGAGCAGTGGGACTGGCTGGCGGCGAGGCAGCCGATGCCCTTCGGGCGCCATGCCTGGTTCTGGGCATGGTGGAACGCCTTCGGTTCAGGGGGAGAGCTCAGCATCTGCGCGGTCTGGCGCGGTGAACGCCTGGTGGCTGTGCTTCCGCTTTGGCGACGAGGCGGAGCGCTGCGGGCCATGGCGAACGTCCACACCCCGGTCTTCCAGGTGCCGGCATCCGACCACCAGGCTCGCCAAGCGGCGTTCGCCGCGGCGTTCGAGGCGGCGCCGGGAGCGCTCGAGGTCGACGCGCTTGCCTCGACGGATTCGGCTCTTCCGCTCCTCGCGAGGGACTCCCGTGACGTTCGGCGCGTGGCGCTGATGGAATCGCTCCATACGTCTCCCATCATCGACCTGAACGCCGACTTCAGTGCCTATATGCGACTCCATCCGAGCCGCTTCCGCAAGCTCGC
>JBBPIK010000067.1:11586-12853 GCA_038040415.1 Actinomycetota bacterium | reverse complement strand
CTTCTGGCACCACTACAACTTCCCGCCGTTCTCGGTCGGGGAGGCCGGCTTCATGCGCGGCCCGAAGCGCCGCGACATCGGCCACGGCGCGCTTGCCGAGCGAGCGCTGGTGCCCACGATTCCGAACGCCGACGACTTTCCTTACGTGATTCGGGTGGTGTCGGAGACGCTGGAGTCGAACGGGTCCTCGTCGATGGGCTCGGTTTGCGCCTCGTCGATGGCGCTGATGGCCGCCGGCGTGCCGGTGTCGAGTCCCGTGGCCGGGGTCGCGATGGGGCTGATCAAGGAGGGTGAGGAGCACGTCGTGCTCACCGACATCGCCGGCGTCGAGGACCACCTCGGTGACATGGACTTCAAGGTCGCCGGCACCGCCGAGGGAGTCACCGCCCTGCAGATGGACATCAAGATCTCCGGGGTCACCTTCGACATCCTGCGCGATGCCCTCGAGCAAGCTCGCCAGGGGCGGCTGTTCATCCTCGAGGCGATGAAGCAGACGATCCCGGCGCCGCGAGAGGAGCTGTCGGCGCACGCCCCACGGATCGAGCAGATCAAGATCGATCCGGAGAAGATCGGCGCTCTGATCGGTAAGGGCGGCGAGACGATCCGGGCCCTGTCGGAGGAGTTCGAGGCGGACATCAACGTCGAGGACGACGGCACGGTGCAGGTATATGCGCCGAATGGCGCCCTGGTCGATGCGTGCATCGCGCGCATCGAGGCGATGACCAAGGAGGCCGAGGTCGGCGACAGGTTCACGGGAAAGGTGGTCAAGACCACCGCATTCGGGGCGTTCATCGAGCTCACCAAGGGGACCGATGGCCTGCTTCACATCTCCAATGTGAAGCCGGGCGAGCGCGTCAACGCGGTCGAGGACGTGCTCAAGCAGGGCGACGAGCTGGACGTCACCGTGGTCGAGGTGGACCGCGAGCGTGGGCGCATCGGCCTGCGGCTCTCCAGCGATCCGGCGGTCGAGGGCAAGGCCGCCGACGAGCTGAGCACGGTCGGGACCGGCGATTCGGGGCCGCGTGGGGGCGGCAATGGCGGCGGGCGCCGGGACCGTGAGCGCCTCGACGGGGGCGGCGGGCGAGGCGGCGGGCGCCCGCGACGTTGACCGACCTCCCCGAGGGCGTCTCCTACACGGAGCTGGCGGACGGTCTGCGCGTAGTCACCGAGGTGGTGCCCTCGGTGCGGTCGGTCGCGCTGGGTATGTGGGTTCGGACCGGCTCCCGCGACGAGGCCCCCGCGCAGGCGGGCGTCTCGCACTTCCTGG
>JBBPIK010000067.1:0-11486 GCA_038040415.1 Actinomycetota bacterium | reverse complement strand
CGGACCGGCTCCCGCGACGAGGCCCCCGCGCAGGCGGGCGTCTCGCACTTCCTGGAGCACCTGCTGTTCAAGGGCACCGAGCGGCACTCGGCGATCGAGATCTCGGAGCTGTTCGACGGCATGGGGGCGGCAACCAACGCCGCGACCAGCAAGGAGGCCACTCAGCTGCATGCGCGCCTTTTGGACGAGCACACGGAAGAGGCCTTCGACCTGCTGGCCGAGATGCTGCTTCGCCCGTCGCTACCTGAGGGCGAGGTCGATTCGGAGCGGCAGGTTGTGCTGGAGGAGATCGCCATGTACGACGACGAGCCCCAGGAGCGGGTCCACGACGTGCTGGCGGCTGCCGTTCATGGCGACCATCCGCTGGGACGCCGGGTGCTCGGCGACGCGGGGGTGATCGGCTCGATCCCGGTCGCCGAGATCATGTCCTACCACGACGCCCGCTACACCGGGGCGAACCTGGTGATCGCCGCGGCCGGACACCTCGAGCACGGGCGAATAGTCGAGCTGGCCGAACGCCAGGTTCGGCTGCCGGCCGGCGAGCGCAACGGCGTTCCCCCACAGGCCGGGTATGACCCCGTGCCGCGGTTCGCGTTCCAAGTCAAGGAGACGGAGCAGTACCACATCTGCTTTGGGGGCCCGGGCATTTCGCGCTCCGACGACAGACGGTTCGCGCTCGGAGTCCTGGATGCGATCTTCGGCGGCTCGACCTCGTCGCGGTTGTTCCGCGAGGTGCGCGAGAAGCGGGGGCTCGCTTACTCGGTTGGCTCCTACAGCGAGCAGTACGTGGACGGCGGCATGGTCGCGACGTACGTTGGCACCCGGGAGGAGAACGTGCGCGAGGCGTGCGAGATCATCGGCCACGAGCTCAAGACGCTTCGCGATCACGGCGTCAGCGCCGAGGAGCTGGAACGCGCCAAGGAGCACGTCAAGGGCCGGCTGGTGCTCGGGATGGAGGCGACCGGGGCGCGCATGTCGCGGCTTGCCAGAGCCATCCTGTTCGGTGTGCCGCTGCTGTCCCTCGACGAGATGCTCGAGCGAATCGAGCAGGTAAGCGCCGACGACGTCGCCGAGCTGGCCACCGAGCTGTTTGACCCGCAGCGGTTCTCCACCGCCTGCATCGGCCCGAATGAGCAGCACTTCCGGGCGGCGGCCCCCGCGGTCAGCGACGCGCTTGCATCTTGATCAGGGTCGCGGTCTCCGGGGCCGCAGGGCGCATGGGGCAGGCGGTCTGTGAGGCCGTGGAGGCCGCCGGCGACTTGGAGCTGGCGGGGCGTGCGGATCCCTCCCTCGAGGTGCCGCTCTCGGAGGTCCTTGGGGGGGCCGACGTGGTGGTCGACTTCACGACGCCCGAGGCGGCGACCGGGAACGTTCGCGAGTGCCTCGCGGCGGATGTCCATGCCGTGGTCGGGACCACCGGGTTCGACCTCGACGCTTTGCGCGGCGATGCCGAGGCGGCGGCCAGGGACGGCAAGCGCGCGCGGATGTTCGTGGCCCCGAACTTCGCGATCGGGGCCGTGCTGATGATGCAGATGGCCCGCCAGGTCGCTCCACACATGCCCGAATGCGAGATCGTCGAGCTCCACCACGAGGGAAAGCTCGACGCTCCGTCCGGGACTGCGAAGCGCACGGCTGACCTGGTCCGTGAGGCGGGCGGAAAGGTCCACGACCCAATTCACTCGGTGCGGCTTCCGGGCTTGGTGGCCCACCAAGAGGTGATCTTCGGCGGGGAGGGCCAGACGCTCTCAATCCGCCACGACTCGACCGACCGCAGCTCGTTCATGCCCGGTGTCCTGCTGGCGGTGCGAAGGGTCGGCGACCTGCCTGACCCGCTGACCGTGGGGCTGGAGAGCCTGCTCTAGCTCGACTCGCCGTTGCCTTCGAGCCGGCGCTGCTCCTCCGCCAGGGCTATGTACTCCTCGACCATGATCTTGTCCTTTGGCTTGGCGGCCGTCCGCTTCATCGCGATCAGGTGGTCCATCGAGGCGACCAGCACCGGCGCCCCCTCGATAGCTGTGTCCCGCGCGGCGGCGCGCAGCTTCTCATAGGAGCGGATTCCACCAGGGTCGGCGAGCACGTCGAGGTTCCCGAATCGAGTTCTGAAGGTGAAGTTCGCGCCATTCTCCAGACTGCGAACGTCGAGCTGGAAGGGGAGCTCCTCCTCGTCCCCCGGAGTCCGGAGCCGCGCCCCCAGCTCCCTGAGTGCGGCCACCAGGCGTATGACGTTCGATCGATCACGCGAGTACGCGACATCGAGATCGAAGGTGGGGTAGGTCGATCCGTGAGCCATTCCGGCGAGCCCACCGATCACCACGAAGTCCACCGCGTGGCGCTGAAGGGTGTCGAGAATCGGCTCGGCGCTCAAGTCGGGAGGGAGCCGCTCGGTCACCTGGTGCTGCGCTCCGAAGCCCTGACGGCGGCACCTCGGTTCCTGCGCACGAACCGGGAGAACTCGAGGCCGCGGCGCACGCGCTCACCGGGACTGAGCGCCAGGCTCTGTTCGATCAGCGTGCGATCGATGCCGGCGTCGCGGTCGCGACTCGCAAGCTCCAGGTCCTCGCCGACGAGGTGAAGCAGCGTGCGAAGCGTCTCCACGGTGGGAGAGACCCCGTCGCGCTCGATCCGCGAGATCGCGGATTGGGTGGTTCCCGCCCGGGTGGCGAGGCTCGCCTGACTCACGCCATGCCTGCGTCGAGCCTCTCTGAGGAGCTGTCCTGGGGTCACCAGGCGAGTATAGCGTAAATGTGCTTATCGCACATAAGCGATAGGCCGCCTGCGGAAAAGTCTTGGCAGACTGCGTTCGTGCGCCTCTCCCAGATTGCGCTGAGCGTCGCCGACGTGCGCCGGGCCCAGCGCTGGTACCGGGACGTGCTCGGGCTGGAGGCCGCCGGCGGCACCAACCTGTTCGCCGGCCCGCTCGCCTCAATGGTGCAGGGGGTGCCGCGGTCGGCCTCCACCTGCTGGTGGCTCGTCGACCGCCAGGACCTGTTCCAGGTCGAGCTGTTCGAGTTCCGGAGCCCCCTGGTGCGCCGGCTGCCGCGGGATTGGCGCCCGTGCGACATCGGCTACACAACGGTCTCTTTTTGGGTCGCCGACTTCGAGGCGGCCCTGGAGCGCGCCGCGGCCGCCGGCGCGGCACCCCTGAGCGATCCGGTGGGCGAGCCCGGGGCTCGGCGAGCCTGCGTGCGGGACCCCGACGGAGTGCTGGTCGAGCTGATGGAGGACGACCCACGCGGCCCCGAGGCCCGTGAGCGTCCCCGGCGGGGGCTCGGTGCCGCAGCGCGCTCGGTGACGCTCTCCGTGCCGGATCTGGAGCGCTCGCGGCGGTTCTTCGCCGGGACGCTGGGACTCGAGGTGGCCGGCGGTCTCGAGCTCCACGGGCCCGAGCACGAGGCGCTGTGGGGCCTGGAGGGGGCAACGCGGGAGTCGCTCCTGCTGTGGGCGGACGACATGCTCATCGAGCTGGTCCACTACACCGAGCCGGGGGGAAAGCCGTGGCCGCCCGGCTACAGGATCTCGGACCAGGGCCTGCTCAACATCGCCTTCGGGTTTCGCCGGCGCGACGAGTTCGAGGCCGCCCACAGGCGTTGCCTGGAGGCGGGATTGAGCGCCAATGGTCCGCCGCTTCGGCTCGGAGCCTGGTCGGTCGTCTACGTCAACGACGACCAGGGCTTCAGCGTCGAGCTGCTCCACGTCGAGCCCTGGTACGAGCGCCAGATGGGGTTTCGCCCCCGGGCGACCCCGAGGCTGGCCCCCTTCGCCGGGCGTACCCCGGCGCGCCTGCGAGCCGAACGGCGCTTCGCCAAGGCGCTCGTCACGGGCGCCGCGGGTGGTCTGGGGGTGGAGCTCAGCAGGTTGCTGGCCGAGGACGCGACCTCGCTCGTCCTCGTCGACCGCGACGCGGAAGGCCTGTCGAGGCGGGCGGCCGAGCTGGGGGATCGGGCGGAGGTGGCCACGATCCAGCTCGACCTCGCCGACCTGGAGGCGGTGGACACGGCCAGCGCGGAGCTGGTCGCCGAGCACCCGGACGTCGACCTCCTGATCGCCGCCGCGGGCCTCGACCGGGCGCAGTCGTTGCTCGCCTTCGACTGGCGCCAGGCCCGCGACGACTTCAGCGTCAACACGCTCGCCAACCTGGTGCTGCTCTCCCATCTCGCCCCGGCGATGGCTGGGCGCGACGGCGGTCACGTGACTGCGATCGTGAGCCTCGCCGGGCTGGTCGGGATGCCGTACGAGGCCCCATACAGCGGCAGCAAGGCGGCCTTGGCGGCGATCGCGGAGTCGGCCCGGGCGGAGCTCGAACCCGAGGGGATCAGCTTCACGGCGGTCTTTCCGGGTTTCGTGGACACGCCGATGTTCCGCGCCAACGCCTTCAAGCACACCTACAGCGTCGCACCTCGAGACGCAGCCGAACGGATCTACATGGCGACCGCGGCGCGGCGCGAGGCCCTCTACTTTCCCGTCCGCGAGCACGCGAGGCTGCGTCTCGCGCGGCTGCTCCCGGCACGCCTGCGCGACCAGATGACGCGCGACGCCATGTACCCGAGTCGCATACCGTTCCGCGGACGATGAGCGACGACCTTGCACGCCTCGATGCCACCGCCCAGGCGGAGCTGGTGCGCGATGGCGTGGCCAGCCCGCTGGAGCTCGTGGACGCCGCGATCGAACGGATCGAGGCCCTGAACGGGGAGCTGAACGCCGTCATCCACCCGCTGTTCGAGAAGGCCCGCGAGGCAGCCTCCGGCGGGCTTCCCGACGGACCTTTCGCGGGCGTCCCGTTCCTGCTCAAGGACCTGGGCGCGGCGTTCGCCGGCGATCCGCTCCACCTGGGGATGCGGTTCCTGAAGGAGGCGGGGTTCCGAGCGCCTGTTGACACCTACCTCGCGCAGCGCTTCCGTGATGCCGGCTTCGTCACCGTGGGCAAGACCAATACCCCCGAGCTCGGCATCCTGCCCACCACCGAGCCGGACGCATACGGCCCCACGCGCAACCCCTGGGACCAGGAACGCTCGCCCGGCGGGTCGAGCGGCGGCTCCGCCGCCGCTGTCGCCTCGGGCATGGTGCCGGTGGCCCACGCCAACGACGGCGGCGGCTCGATCCGCATTCCGGCGAGCGCCTGCGGCCTGGTCGGCTTGAAGCCCACCCGGCAGCGAACCTCCGCCGGCCCCCTGGCGGGAGATCAGATGTCCGGGCTGAGCGAGGAGCTGGTGGTCTCCAGGTCGGTGCGCGATACGGCCGCCGTGCTCGACGCGGTGCACGGCCCGGCTCCGGGGGATCCATACACGGCGCCTCCGCCGCAGCGCCCTTACCTCGACGAGGTGGGCGCCGAGCCCGGGCCGCTGCGGGTCGCGCTGATGACCACACCGTTCCTGGATGCGACCCCGGACGCGGCTGTGGTCGAGGCCGCGCGCGACGCCGGCCGGCTGCTCGAGTCGCTCGGCCACGCGGTCGAGGAGGGCGGTCCAGGCAGGCCGGAGGGGATGGACATCATCGACACCTTCCTGACCAGGTGGATGGCCGGCCAGGCGGCCACCCTCGATCAGCTGGGTGCGGCGGTGGGCAGCCCGGTGCGACCCGACGACGTGGAGCCGCTCACCTGGGCGCTGGCGGAGGAGGGGCGGCGGCGAAGCGCAGGCCGGTACCTGAGCGCCGTCGCGCAGCACCAAGAGGCGGCGCGGATGATCGCCGGCTGGTTCGAGTCCGGCTTCGATCTGTGGGTGACCCCGACCATGGGGGAGCCGCCGACCCCGCTCGGGGCCTTCGACGATTCGGGCGCGGAGCCGATTCGGGTGATCGAGCGCGGGGTGCTGACCGCGGCCTTCACCGCGATTCTCAACGCCACGGGGCAGCCGGGGATCTCGCTGCCTCTGTACTGGGGCGGCGACGGCCTGCCGATCGGCGTCCAGCTCGCCGCCCCGTTCGGGCGCGAGGACGTGCTGATCAGCGTCGCCGCGCAACTCGAGCGGGCGCGTCCCTGGGCCGACCGCCTGCCGCCCACCTTCGCCGGCGTGGCCGCCGCCAGTTGAGCGATACTGGTCGGACGATGGCGACGATCTCCGGCGTGCTCACGGCGATGGCGACGCCATTCACGGAGGATGGCGCGCTCGACCTCGAGGCGGCCCGCAGGCTGGCACGACACCTGATCGAGAACGGCTCCCACGGACTCGTGATCTCGGGCACCACGGGTGAGTCGCCGACCCTCTCGAACGCGGAGAAGCTGAGTCTCTTGGAGGCGGTCAAGGAGGAGGTCGGCGACCGGGCGACGATCGTCTGCGGCACGGGCTCCAACGACACTCGCCACTCCGTGGAGCTGACCCGGGCGGCCTGCCGCCGCGGAGCCGACGCCGCCCTGGTCGTCACCCCGTACTACAACAAGCCCAACCGGGCCGGCCTGCGCGCACACTTCGAAACGGTCGCGGAGGCCGCTGGCGAAACCCCGGTGATCCTCTACAACATCCCCTCGCGCTGCGTCATCAACCTGCCCCTCGAGTTCCTCGCCGAGCTGGCTGCGGAGATCCCCAACGTGACCGCGGTCAAGCAGGCCAACGACGCCGACCTCGGCCCGATCGAGGGGCTCGACCTGCTGGCCGGCAACGATGCGGCCTTCCTTCGGTGCCTGGAGCTGGGGGGGACCGGTGGAATCCTGGTCTCCTCGCACCTGGTCGGCGCACAGATGCGGGCGATGTACGAGGCCGTGATCGGGGGTGACGGCCCCCGGGCCCGCGAGCTCGACGCCGAGCTTCAGCCGATCTACGAGGCGACCGCGGTGACCAGCAATCCGATACCCGTCAAGGCGGCGCTCGAGATGCTGGGCATAATCGAGGGCCACCTGAGGCTGCCGATGGTTCCCGCCAGCCACGAGGAGCGGGCTCAGATCAGGGCGGCGCTGGAGGCCCACGGCCTCCTGGTGGCCGGCGGGACCGTCTGAGGACTTGACGATCGCCGACGCGTGCCCTATCTGGTTCATCCATACGATGGGTGAGATCGGCAAGATCGGGTGACGGCCACGCTCCGCGTCCTGCCGCTCGGCGGGCTCGGCGAGATCGGCAAGAACATGGCCGTCGTCGAGTACGAGGGGCGGATCGTCGTGGTCGACACGGGGCTCATGTTCCCGACCACCGAGATGCTGGGAATCGACCTGGTGCTTCCCGACTTCTCGTATCTTCGCGATCGCGCCGAGGCGATCGAGGCGATCGTCCTCACCCACGGTCACGAGGATCACGTGGGGGCGCTGCCCTACGTGTTGCGAGAGGTGGGCATGCCGCCTGCGATCTACGGCGGTGCGCTGACCATCGGCCTGGTGCGCTCGAAGCTCGAGGAGCACCGGCTTCGCGAGGCGCCCCTGAAGGTGCTGGAGGCCGGGGAGAGGGTGCGCCTCGGCCCATTCGAGCTCGAGCTGGTCCACATGTCGCACTCGATCCCCGACTCGCGCGCGGTCGTCCTGCGCACCGACCTCGGTGCGCTGCTGATCACCGGCGACTACAAGTTCGACCAGACCCCGGTGGACGGGCGCCCCGCCGACGTCTCGCGGCTCGCCGAGCTGGGGCGGGAGGGCGTCCTCGGGCTCTTCGGCGACTCGACCAACGCCGACCGACCCGGGGTGGCGCCATCGGAGTCCAGCGTCGGCCCCGCCCTGCTCGACCTGTTTTCACGCTGCCGCGGCCGGATCATCGTCACCTCGTTCGCCTCCAACGTGCATCGCGTCCAGCAGGTGATCGACGCTGCCGCCGAGCTCGATCGACGCGTGGCGCTGGTGGGTCGCTCGATGCGCAAGAACTTCAACATCGCCTCGAACCTCGGCATCGCCCGCATTCCCGAGGGCATGCTGATCCCGGCGCGTGAGATCGAGTCCTTTCCGGACCACGAGGTGGTCGCGATCTCGACCGGGAGCCAAGGGGAGCCCTTGTCCGCGCTGCGGCGCATGGCCCACGCCGACCACGCCGACGTCGAGCTGCACTCCGGCGACACGGTGATCTTCTCGGCGACGCCGGTCCCCGGCAACGAGCGCTCGGTCAACGAGACGATCGATCGGATCTTCGAGATCGGCGCCCAGGTGGTGACCGCGGCCGACGCGCCGATCCATGCCTCGGGCCACGGGTGGCAGGAGGAGCTGAAGCTGATGCTCAACCTGACCCGGCCGCGCTACGTGATGCCGGTTCACGGCGACCACAAGCGCCTGCGGCTCCACGCCACCCTGGCCGAGTCGGTGGGCATCGAGCCGGAGCGGATCTTCAAGGGCCGCAACGGGCTGGCGCTCGAGTTCGATCAGTCTGGGGCCCGCCTGGGTTCGCAGACCCGGGCCGGGATGATCTTCGTCGACGGGGTCGACATCGGCGATCCCGACGACGTCGCGCTTCGCGACCGCCGGGACCTGTCGGCGGACGGGGTGTTCATCGTCGTCGCCACGATCTCCTCCGACGACGGCTCGCAGGTGGCGCCGCCGGAGATCATCTTCCGGGGGGTGCCCTTTGTGGAGGAGGCGGACGGGCTGGTCGAGGAGCTGCGCGAGGTGGTCGGCGACTCGCTGGCCAAAGCCGCCAAGCACGAGGAGCGCGAGGCGACTCTGCTCCAGCAGGATCTGCACGACGACATCGCCGCCTTCGTCTATGAGCGGCTTCGCCGGCGGCCGATGGTGCTGCCGGTGATCGTCGAAGTCTGAGCCGGGGTGGCTGTTACCCTGGCCGCAATGCTTAGGGGGGCCCGGCAAGGTGGCTGAAGCGGGCCCGGTTGGGCAGGGCAGCGCTCGCGCGATCTGTCGCGCGGCACTGGCGGGCGCTCTGGTCGCGGCGCTCACCGCCCCGGCCTCAGCCGTCGCGACGCCCGCCAGGGCGACGGCGAAGCTGAAGGCGGCGGGCGCCCCTGCCGGCGAGTTGAAGCCGGTTGCCGCAATCCCCCTACCTGGAGGCGCAGTCGTCTATCGGTTCCAGCAGCGCGTCTCGGGAGTGCAGGTCCTGAACGGCCAGGTGGCGGTGATCGACCCGAGGGGCGCCCCGCCCGACCTGGTGGCCGACTCGAGCAAGCCCGCGATCGAGAACCCCCCCGCGCCACGACTCGGCAAGGCGACAGCGGTGCAGGCCGCCTCGCGCAGCGTGGGGGTGGAGCGGTTGCGCGGGCATGGGTGGGCGAGGCTGGCGATCGAGCCCGGCGACGGCGGCAGGCTGGTTTGGCGCGTGGTCGTCCCCTCCGCCCGGCCGCTTGGCGACTTCGAGGTGCTGATCGACGCCACCTCGGGAGGCGTGGTGCGAAAGCGCAACCTGACTCAGAGCTTCAGGACCGGGCGCGCGCAGCTCTACAACCCCAACCCGGTGGTCGAGCACGGAAACATGAACCGACTCCGCCGCGACCACCACGATCGGGACACGGACCTGCTGACCAAGCTGCGCCGTCCAGTCAAACTGCCGAAGATCAGGAGCGGACAGAGTTGCCTGCGCGGCAAGTGGGCACACGCCAAGCTGGGCCACAAGCCCAGGCAGGTCTGCAAGCGAAACCTGCACTGGTGGGGCGTGAGGCGCTCGAAGGACCGCTTCGAGGCCTTGATGGCCTACTTCCACATCACCCGCGCCCAGCGGTACATCCAGGGCCTGGGGTTCAGCGACACCAGCCGCAACGGGATCAGCGACCGGACCCAGGTGGCAGTGGCGGCCGCATTCAGGGACGACAACTCTTTCTTTTCGCCGGCGACCCGGCGGATCGAGTACGGCAGCGGTGGCGTTGACGACGCCGAGGACGCCGACGTGATCCTGCACGAATACGGCCACGCGATCCAGGACGCCCAGGTCCGCTGGTTCGGAGAGGGCAACCAGGCCGGGTCGATTGGCGAGGGCTTCGGCGACTACTGGGCCGCCGCGATGTCGTCAAAGTCACCGGGGACGAGCCGCAGGGACGACGTCTGCATCTTCGAATGGGATGGCGTCAGCTGGGGAAGGTTCGTCCCCGCGTTCGACCGCAAGTGCGGCCGGCGCGCTGACAGCGGCGACACACTGGCCGAGGCCCAGGCGAGCTGCGGGGTCAACGACATCCACTGCGTGGGGGAGATTTGGTCGAGCGCCCTGTGGGACCTGCGCCGCGAAATCGGCCCCCGCGGCTTCGATCGGATCGTCCTCTCTTCTCAGTTCATGTACACGATCGACGAGCGCTTCGACGACGCGGTCCAGGCGCTGATCGCCGCGGATCAGGCCTCGAGCGGCGGTGCGAACGGCGGCGCAATCTGCGCCGAGATGGAGACCCAGCGCGGGATCTCCGTCGCCGGCTGTCCCTAAGTGAGTCGCCGGGTGCCCGAAAAGACTGACCCGCCGGCGTCAGGGAGGGAGAACACCGGCGGGTCGCTTGGCTCAGACTGGCCAACGTTCACCCGTCGAGGTGGTGTCGGGGGGTCCCCGGCGGGTGGGTTGTCTCGTCCAGCGGAAAAGTATAGGGATTGTGTAAAGGCCTCCTAAGAGTGACGCCTGCCAATCGAGAATTCTGGCGGCGCCGGCCAAAGATTTCAAGATCTTGGCAGCGGCAACCGGACGGTGAAGCGGGCCCCGCCGGCAGGGGAGGCGCCGGCATCGACCTCGCCGTCGTGGGAGATTGCGACCGCCTTCACGATCGCGAGGCCAAGCCCGGCACCGCCCCCTGCGTCGGCGGGACCGGCACCGCGAACGAACCTGGAGAAGACCTGCTGCTCCATCCCCGGCGGGATCCCGGGGCCATCGTCTGAGACCTCGAGCACCGCGTCGCCGTTGCGGCGCTCGACGGCGATCTGGATCTCGGTGCCCACGGGGGTGTGCCGCAGGCCGTTGTCGAGCAGGTTCACGGCCAGCCGGTGAAGCTCGTCCGGGTTGCCTTCCACCGGCACCGGACCGTGGTCGTCCAGGCTCAGGCGATGGCCGTCCGCGACGGGGCGCACCTCGGAGAGCGCCGCGGCGGCCACGGCGGCAAGGTCGCACTCACGCCGGGCGCCGGTGCGGCCGGCGTCGGCGCGGGCGAGCAGCAGCAAGTCGGAGACCAGGCGGCTCATCCGCCGCGCCGAGTTGAGCGCCGAATCGATCATCTCGCCCTCCTCGCCACGCCGCTCGGTCGCCTCGAGGCGCTCCTGTAGCAGCTCCAGGTTGGCGAGGATGCTGGTCAGGGGGGTGCGCAGCTCGTGCGAGGCGTCGGCGACGAACTCGCGCTGTGCCTGCATCATCTGATCTGTCTCCGAGCGGGCGGCATCGAGCTGGCGGAGCATCTGCTCCAGGGTGCGCGCCAGCTCCCCGACCTCGTCGTCGGTCTCCGGCTCGGGGATCCGGAGCGATGGGTCTCGCGTGGAGGCGATCTCGCGTGCCCTGGTGGTGAGCGTGGAAACCGGCCGCATCGCCCGCCCCGCGATCGCGATTCCGGCCAGGGCGGCGAGCAGAGTGCCGCCGACCACACCGCCTCCGAGGAACAGCCACAGCCGGTTGATCGTCGCCTCCAGGCTGTCGGTGCTGCGGGCGTATTGGAGGAAGAGCGGGTCTGGGCTCTGG
>JBBPIK010000066.1:0-12999 GCA_038040415.1 Actinomycetota bacterium | reverse complement strand
CACTCACCGAGCTTGCGTTCACGCCCTGAAGCGTCGACTCGCTGACGTCAGCACCGGTGATGCTGTTGTTGACGACGTCAGTGCCGTTGACCGCGTTGGCGGCCACGTCGGGCGCCGTCACCTGCGAGCCTGGCCCGAGGTCGTCGGACTGCACGGTGTTCGCCCCGTTCAAGGCGACGGCGGTGCCCCCGCTGATGGCGACGAAGAGCGCAATCACGGAAACGACGTTGGCGAAGCTGAGGTGCCGGCGGATGCGGCGCATGGTTCCTCCCTAGATAGACCGAGTTGGGACGACCCTATCCGAGGCCCGCTCGCGAGGTCTGTGCAGGTCCGCACACTGGGGCCCGTGGGGTGCCGGGGGACATACCCCCATCGACCCTCGCGGGACCGGGGAGGACTGCTCGGCACGGTGTGGACGCATCCACAAGATGCCGACCGGGCTGTGAAGTGAGCGCCCTATTCCCGCAGTCCGGCAGGGCAGTCCCGAGGCGGGCTTCAGCGCCTCTTGATCAACCGGATTGTCTTGGCGTGAGTGTGGGGGATACCGCCCGTCGGGGTGAACGTGACCTTCACACGAACCCTGACGCGACCGGCTCTACGGAGCGTGCGCCGTGCCCTGCCCCGCGCCTTGACACCGAGCCTGACCTTGCCCGCCGCCGCCGGGTTCTTGGTGTTCGTCCTGAGGCGCTTGCCGTACAGCGCGACCTTGCCGGGGCCCGGCACCTGGACGACGAGCGTCGCAGTGCCGCGCTTCCGGTGCCGGATCACCCTGCCGAACGTGAACTGATTCGGGGGCTGGGATGCGCAGGTCCCGCCCAGGATTCCTACCGGGGACTGCACCTCGAAAGCACCAATGTCGGCGCCGTCACCACCTGGCGCGTTCACGATCCGGCCGAGGTCCACGGGCCTTGGCCTGCCGCGCTGGTCGCTCGCCAAGTTGCCGCTGTCGCCGCAGTCGATTGCTGGGCTGGTTTCCAGGAGCCGCATCGTGTCGGTAGGGCCTCCGTTGTAGATGGGGTCGTCGAGCTGCGGAGGTACCGCCACGAGGTCGGTGGGCTCGTCGAAACCGCAGCTGTCCGCCGACTCCAGGTTGTAGCCGTTGGACTCGACCCCGGGCTGGCCGCAGTTCGGGCCGCCCTGCGGGTTGGCGATGATCGAGTTCCTCACCGTCATCACGCCCCCAGCAACGTTCCCGGAGGTGTTGGAAGCGACCGTGCTGCTTATCAGCGCCACGATGCTTCCGTTGACAGCGTCGGCGGCGATGCCCCCGCCAACCCCATCGGCCTGATTGGCGGTCACGGTGGTGTTCCTGATCGTCTGGTTGGAACGGTCCTGGTTGCTCGTGTGAATGCCGCCGCCGTCACGGGTCGAGGTGTTCAGGATCACGAGGCTGCCCTCGACCTTCAGGGTGCCGTCGTTCTTGATCCCGCCCCCGTATGCGTTGATGCCGCCCGTTGCCTGGTTCCCGCTGACCGTGCTCCTGAGCAGGGTGAGCGCGCCGAGGTTGCCGTTGAAGATGCCGCCGCCGGACCCTTCCGAGGTATTCCCGATGACCACGCTGTCCGAGACCGTCAGCGTCCCCTGGTTGAAGATCCCGCCTCCGAGTATGGGGAACGCGCTCACGTATCCGTTCGAGATTCCCAAGCCGGAGATCTTCACGGTGGAGCCGCTATTCACGGTGAAGATGCGGTAGTTCCCCCCCGAGTCACGACGCACCCAAAGCTGTCCAGCTCCTGGCCCCTGGATCTGCACGTCGTGCGAGATCACAGGCAGAGCCGAAGCCAGGTTGATCGTCCCCGAGGCACCCGCGCCGAACGTGATGGAGCCGTCGCCACTCTGGATCGCCGCCCGCAGAGAGCCTGCTCCGGAGTCGTCCGTGTTCGTGACAGTGGCTGCGGAGGCGGGGGCTACGTGCGCCAGGGCCAGTGCCGACGCGGCCGACAGGACGGTCAAGAGCGACCGAAGGACGTTCTCCCGCGACATCGTCCACGGAGTATCTCGCGAGAGGGTGGTGATGGCGCCGCTGCCTAAGCCCCGCGGCCAGCGACGGCGGGAGCGCCTTACGCAAGGGCGCTGGCGGACCCTGCCGGCGGCCGCACCCTTCAAGCGTCCCCCTCCGCTGCCGCGGCGAAGGCCCCGGCCTGGCTCAAGTCGACGCGCTCCTGGTGGGCGACGATCTGGGCGAGCCCTGGGGCGGCGGCGATGATCTGCCGCGCGGTGGAGAGGCGGTGGGGGGTGACCCTCCTTCGAGTGCTTCAGGACCGGGGAGGGCTGCCGTCGCGCGCGCCGGTACTGAGATGAGCCGACAGCGACACCCCTCGGTGACCTTCGAGGCGCTCTCGGACGACGTGCTAGAGGCGATCCGCGCCGGCTGCTCGGCTGCCGACGCCGCGTTCGACGCCGGCTGCTCGGCCCGCACGATCGAGCGCTGGGTCGCCCGTGGACGGTCGGCGCCCGATGGGCCGTATGGCGAGTTCGCCGCTGCCGTCGACGAGCTGCGCGCCGAGCGAGCCCTGCCCACCCCTGCCGAGCGCGAGGCGATGGACGCCGAGGAGCTTCTACGCGTCGCGTCGGGGATCGCCCGCAGGGGGAACGTTCAAGCCTTGAGGCTAGTGTGGGAGATCCTGCGCGCCCGCAAGGCCCGCGGCCAGGCCGAGCCGGACACACTCGCAGCCCTGGACGAGCTGGCGGCTCGACGGGGGCGGCGAGCGGGGCCATGACCCTCTCTACGGCACAAGAGCAGCCGGGGGGATGGGCGGCGTGATCCACGCGGGATTTAGGGTGGGGGCGTGGCAAGGCTCAAACGCCTGGCGGTACAAGTGATCGCGCCCATTCCCGCCTTTGACACGACCGTGCAGGCGGTCATCCTCCTCGCGGCGATACTGGTCGGGGGGACGGCGCTGGGGCACGAGGTCTCCCTTGCAGGCGGCATCGCTCTGATTGCGGGCGCGCTGTTCCTTCTGACCGCTCGCGTGGCCTGGGCCTTGCAAGGTCGGCTCGACTCGATCGGGGAGACGAGTCCGAAGGTGGAGTTCGCGGGACCCTGGGACAAGGTCGAGTTCATACTTTCGGGAGACCCTGGGGGTGGAGCGGGCGAATGGGCAGAGTTCGTCGGCTTCCATGTTCGAAATGTCGGCGGCGCCGTCGCGAAGAACCTGTGGGTAGAGATCGAGCTCCACCCAGCTGGCGGTCCGCCCCGTAAGTTTCCGGGACGCTGGTCACAAAATCCGCGGGCGAGGCTCGGCGATTCATTCGAAGCCGCGAAGTTCACTCGAATTGACTTGCCACCAACCGCCCAACCGGAATCGGTCGACGTCGCGGTTAGGTTCAGCGATGGGACGGTCTTCGGGATGAACACGCGGAACCTGTTCTCCGGGGGCCGCCACGACATCTTCGCGCTCCCCGGTCCTGAGTTCGAGGTACACGCTCGCGTAAGGGGCGAAGGCGTTGACCTCGTGGGCAGCTGGCGATGCACCAATGATTTCAAGTTGATCCCGGCGCCGGGGGGCGGTTGAGCGTGCTCGCTCCCTTGCTCCCGGCCGCCGATGGGTGTAGGGTCGTGGCGACCAAAAGGAAGCCCCCGCGCGGCCGAAACCGCCGGGGGCATGGCGTCGGGTCAAGGGCTACTCGCCCCGACGCAACGGGAAGGCTACCCCGCGACCTGGCGCCTCTATCGAGAGGAGGCCCCCTAATGGGCTCAGCAACACTGAAGGTCCCCCCGCATCACGTCGAGGGATTCCGCAGGAACGTCTACGCCAGCCTCGCCGGGGAGGCGGACACGCTGGAAGGGCAAGCCCAGACACTCGGTTCCACGGGCGGCGAGCATTGGCACAAGTTCATCGCCAACGACGATCCCGACAAGGAACGAGACAACATCGAGCGGTACGCCAGCGGTGTGAGCGAGTCCATCGGCAGCATCGCCGCCCTGGGCGCTGCGATGGATCAGCTCGGTTGGACGGACGAAATCAAGGACAACGGGTACGAGCTAACCGGCGACCCGGAGTTCTTGCGATCGCTCCTAGTGAGCTATCTGATCGACCTCGGCCATGGGATCAGCGAAACGATGGGCGATGCGCCGACGAAACCGCAGGCGATCCGCCTCGACATGGATCGGATCGAATGGTGCCTCGCCCAACAGGATGCGCTCCAAGCGGGGGCGAGTTGATGGCCCGCCGCCCAACCGGCCAGGTGGCCCCGCCGAAGCTCGAGCGGACCAACACGCCGGGCATCTTTCGGCGCCACGCGAAGGGGTGCGCTGGCGAGGGGCGCTGCGAGTGCTCCTACGTCGTCGTCTGGCGCCACCGGGGCCGCCAGCACACCGACACCTACCGGACGCTCGCCGAGGCCCGTGAGGCGAAGGGCAACCGCGACGCTGGCGATCGTCGTCCGGTCGCTCGGGTCGGCTTTGCCGACTACTTCGCCGAATGGATCGAGTCCTACGCCGGCCGCACCGCGCGCGGATTCTCGGAGACGACTCGGCCCGAGTACCGGCGTCCGATTGAGGCCCACGCACTCGCGCGCTGGGGCACCTGGAAGCTCGGCGAGGTCGAGCCCGCTGACGTGCGCGATGCGTTCGGCGAGCTGCGCCGCGAGGGCGCGTCGACGTCGGCGATCAAGAAGCTCCGGGCCGCGCTCTCGGCGATGTTCGCTACCGCCGTCGAAGATGGGCTCGTGGGGGCCAACCCCGTACAAGGGGTCCGCATACCGGCGGCACCATCTGGCTCGGAGTCCGCCGATGAGCAGGCGAAGGCGCTCACGCGGGCCGAGCTGGCACTCGTCCTCGCCGCGCTTCCCGCGCGCTGGCGGCTGTTCTTCGAGTTCCTGACCCACTCAGGGCTCAGGATCTCCGAGGCGATCGGACTCACCTGGCAACACGTCGAGCTCGGCCGCACGCCGCGCGTGCTCGTGCGCGAGCAGGTCTACCGCGGCGAGCGCCGCCGGCTCAAGAGTCGGAACGGTCGGCGCGAGATCCCGCTGTCGGAGGGGATGACGCGTCGCCTCGCCGAGCACCGTCGCGACACCTACGGCGGCGACCAGGCACCCGTGTTCCCGTCTGCGGTGGGGGACGCCGCTGAACCCGTCGAGTCTCGCCAGCCGGGCCCTCAAGCCCGCTGCGAGGTCGATCGGGCTCGGGTGGGTGAGCTGCCACACCTTCCGGCACACCTGCGCGTCGCTGCTGTTCGAGGCCGGGCGCAACGTGAAACAGGTACAGGAGTGGCTCGGCCACGCCGATCCGGGCTTCACTTTGCGCACCTACGTGCACCTGATGGACGAAGGGATCGGCGACGCCGGCTTCCTCGACGCGGCCGTCCGGGTCAACACCGGGTCAACACAAGGTTCGGTAACAGCCGGAAATCCAGCCGCGTCGGAAGTGGCGAAAATCACCGATTAGCGGGGGGAACGCCGAACCGCCGGAAACAGCGGAGAGTCCCCGAACGGACTCATAATCCGCAGGACGTTGGTTCGAGTCCAACCCGGCCCATCGCATAGGCAAGCGGAAAGCGGCTCCCTCCGGGGAGCCGCTTCGCGTCGGTGGGCAACGCATTGGGCAACTGTTCGGACCCAGGGCTATCCGCAAACGCTCTAAGGGGTCAAGCGGCGCGATCGGGACGATGGATACATGGGCCTTGCGATCGACCTGCCATTCAGCGACGCCCCATGGGAGCCCGTCGCTCAGGTCGACGTGGCAGCGGTCGTCGCCGATCTGGAGGCCAAAGCTGCGCTCGACAACGCCACAGCCGATCAGCTCCAAGCCGAGCTCGCCGAGCTGCGGCGCCAACGCGAGCCGGTCGAGCTGACCCCGCCGGCCCGCACGCCGACGGAGACCCACTGGATCGAGACGGGTGAGCCGTGGCGCGCCGGGTCCAACGTGATCGACCTGTCAGAGCCAGTCGGCGAGGAGGAGCCCCTGCCGGGGGTCATCGAGCTCGCGAACCCCAGCCCGGAGGTTTGTGACGAGGTAAACGAGGCCAAAGCGCTCGCCGAGCGCTGGACAAAGGAGTGGAGTCAATGACCCATGTGCGTGAGATACAGCCGGTTGAGGCACCGCCGGGTACCGAGCTCGTCTGCGACGCCCCGGAAGATCAGCGAGTCGAGGTCGTCCTGGCCGTTGACAGCTTCGATCAAATCCTCAATCGCCGCTTCCACGCGCAGAAGCTCGTAGAGGGTGTCAACGTCCCGCTGCGGGTCGCTGAGCGCCACAGGGGCGAGCGCTTCGAGCTCGATCAGCTCGACCTTGACCGGCTGCTTACCTCCGAGTCGGTCGAGCTACCGAATGAGGCCGAGGACCGTGCGGCTCTTGACGCCAGGGTCGCCGAGCTCGAAGCCGAGCGCCGCGAGGTCGAGGCCGAGCATGAGCGCAAGCGGGAGGCCGACCGTGAGCGCGCGTTGGAGATCGCCGCTGACCTGGCGCCGGACGTCGTCAAGGCCGAGAAGTCCGAGGAGAATCCAGTCGAGGAACCTACCGAGGCTGAGCATGCCACCGCCGAGGAGCCCTCGGACTAGGGGGAGCCATGAGCGGCACCCGGCGTCCGCCCCGAACCTATACGGACGACCAAAAGCGCGAGGCTCTGGAGCAGTACGCCGAGGTCGGGCCGGCCGAGGCATCGCGACGCACGAACATCGCCCGAAAGACGATCTCGAAATGGGCCGAGAGGGCGGGGGTCACGTCGCCCAACGCGAAGCGCACGGCAGCCGCCACCGCCGCCGCCAGGCTGAGCCGCGAGGAGCGAGCAGAGCAGATCGCCGCCGAGGCGCTTGAGGCCGCGGCCGAGTTCTTGAAGCGCTCGCGGGACGGCGCGAACCCGTCGAACGCGCTCGCTCTCACGAAGGCGTTTGGAGAGGCCCTGCGGGGCTCTCAGCTCCTCGCCGGCGACCCGACTGATCGGGTCGAGGTCACCGACCTGGAGCGCGAGATCGAGCGCGAGCTGGCCGAACTCTCCGCGGCGAGGGAGCGAAACGCAGAGCTGGCGGCGAGCAATGGCGACGTCGACTGAGCTTCGAGCGAAGCTCGCCCACCTTCGCCGACTGCGCGACGAGGCCGAGCACGATTGGGACGCTCTCTCGCGCCCTGCCCAGCGCGAGCCCGAGGGCGAATGGTCGACGTGGTGCATCCTCGCCGGACGCGGCTTCGGGAAGTCGAGGGCGCTCTCAGAGGCCCTCAGACGCCGGGTCCGGCTCGGAACCTCGCGGGAGTCGGCGATCGTCGCCTCGACGGCGGCCGACGTCAGGGACGTGATGGTCACCGGGCCCAGCGGCGTCCTCGCAGTCTGTACCGACGCTGAGCGGCCTACCTACGAGCCGTCGCTTCGACGCCTCTCCTGGCCGAACGGCGCCATCACCCATCTCTACAGCGCCGATGAGCCGGAGCGGCTTCGAGGCCCTCAGCACGACTTCGCGATCGGCGACGAGCTGCGCGGTTGGCGGCGGCTGGAGGAGGCGATCGACAACCTTCTGCTCGGACTCCGCATGGGCTCCGATCCGCGCTTCGTCTGCGCCACGACGCCATCAGGCCGGCCCGAACTGCGGGCGCTGTTGCAGCGGTCGGGAACGGTCGTGACCAGCGGCTCGACTCACGAGAACCTGCCCAACCTGCCAGCGGCGTTCAAGGACCGGGTCGTGGATCTGTTTGAGGGGAGCCGGATCGCCGAGCAGGAACTCTACGGCCGGTTCATAGACGAGCTGCCCGACGCGCTCTTCAAGCGGGCCTGGCTTGACGAGCACAGAGTCGAGGGCCTGCCCCACCCGTCCAATCTCAAGCGCACCGTGGTCGCGCTGGACCCGAGCGACGGCAACGCGACCTCCGACGAGGCCGCGATCTGCGTCGCGACGCTCGACCACAGCGGCCACATCTACATCGTCCGCAGTGAAGGTCACCGGATCAGTCCACTTCAGTATTTGAAGCGGTCGGTCCGGCTCGCTGTCGAGCACGACGGGTCGATCGTCGCGGAGCGGAACTTCGGCGGCCGGCCGCTTCTGGAGCTGCTCGAGCAGGCGATGAGGGACTGCGGCGTGAGGGTGCCCTACCAGCACGTCCACGTCCATGAATCGAAGGCCCTGCGTATTCAACCGCTGAGCGTGCTCGCGGAGCAGGGCCGGCTGCACCTGATCGGCCATCACCCGGAGCTGGAGGCGCAGATGACGACCTTCACGGGTGCCCGCGGCGAGCGCTCGCCCGACCGGCTCGACAGCGCCGCTCACGCCGTTCGGACGCTTGCCGGGTATGGGCTCGGGGGGGATACGGGAGTTGCCGGCAGAGCTGTTCCCTACACCGTGAAGCCCCGCGGCGTGGAGGGTGCGGCTGTCCCGTGGGAGGGCGACCCGGTGGGCGGATTGTTCGCGCCGGTTGAGGAGCTTCGCGGAAGCCCTCCGCAGCGAGTCCGGTCCCTGCAAGCCGAACGCGAGCCCGATCCCAACGAGCTCGCCTGGCTCAGCTCGGGGCTCCGGGTGAGGTGCTGATGGCGGCGGAAATCGGCTGTATGCTGGCATCGTGGCCCCACTGGCTCAAGTGGTAGCCGACGCCTGACGAGGAGAGAGAGGGACGTGGCTACGCCAGAACCACCGCCAGAAGGGACCGTCGCGGTCCCGGTCGTCTGGGTCGGAGCCGAGGAGCTACCCGTCCACTTCGTAAACCAGTTCGTTGGCGTCGTACAACCCAACGAGATCTTCATCACGCTTGGATCGCTCGTACCGCCAGCGATCATGGGAGGGACGGAAGAGGAGCGCAAAGCACAGGCTGAGAGCCTCCAGTTCATCCAGGTCAAGCCAGTGGCTCGCATTGCGATCACCCCGGCGCGACTGCAGGAACTGATCGGAGTGCTTCAGCAGACGCTGTCAAACTACGAGAAGCTACCAAGGACTACCTGAGCATCATGATCTATGCCGTTGACGCTACGAATGAGGCTGCGACCGGGCGAGCGCCCGAGCCGATTGGTGCGGTGGCCGCCAGCAACACCGCTGGTTCACGACCGCCTGATATGCCCGCATTCATCCCTGCGGATCAGCTCTACTACTGGTCCTACGCGTGGCGCGAGGCCGAGCGTAAGGCTATGGAGGATCTACGCGCCGGACGGTCCCGGACGTTTGACGATCCAATGGCCGCTGTGCGCTACCTCCTCGGCAGTGATCGCTGATCTTGCCGGACCTACGGATTCCTGACGAGTTCGTCAAGGCGCTCGACCGCAAGGAACCGAACCTTGCCGGGGCAATAAGCCGTTGCGTTCACAAGCTCGGCAAGAACCCCCGGATTCCCGGCCTGCAAACGCACCCCATCCAGGGAACGCGCAACCCCAAGATCTTTGAGGCTTACGTGGACCTGAAGAACCGCGTCACCTGGTATTGGGACGGCGGCGAGATCGTGTTGCTGACGCACTGCAACCACGACGTACTCAAGCGCCCGCGCAGGAGCAACTAAACACAGCGAGTACGGTTCGCTGAGGTCGGGCCGGATACTTCGGCATCGTCACAGTGAGTGAATAGCCGGAACGCGACGGAGCCACCCGCGATCGTTTCTCGGGTGGCCCCTGAGCCGCCGCAGGCCATTTGCGGCGACCTCGCGAGCTCGGCCGGCGAAGGCTTTCGCGAATGGCCGAGCCTGTCCACAGGATCGCAAGCGCGTCGGAGCGACCGCTCGGCCCGGTAGCCTGATGGTTACTCGCAAGTTCGAGTTCATTTGCATCGTCGCGGGGGCGCCCCTTCGGGGGCGTCTCTTTTTTGCCGCCTCTCGCTTCGGCAGTATGTGTAGTGCGATGCAAATCAGAGACTTACTTGCGAGCCGTGTGCGGGCGTACCACACGTAAGCTGAGGCGGACGCCCTCCCCGGCGTCAGAGATCGCCGAACTTGCCGATGGCGAGTCCGTAGAGATCGCCCCCGGCGTCAAGCGCATCCGGGCAGGCCACACAGGCTGGACATCCGGGGGGATCAGCACCAACGGCATAACACCCGAGGCGCAGCGACACCTTGAGGCGGAATTCGAGCGCGACAGGCAGCTCCCGTCCACGCCCGGCGATCGCGCCGTGTGGTGGGGTACCCGACAGGAACGTAAGCGGACCGCTTGGGCGCTTGCTTCCCGGACGTGGCCGCGGCCCCGTGCAGTCGCCGGACCCTGCCGAGCGGCACGCCATCGCCGCGCGTCGGGTTCGGCCCCGGCCAGAAGCCACGGCTCACGGCGCACAACTGCCGCCCGAGCACGCTCGCCTGACGACCCTCCAGGTGACGACGAGCCGGCGCTAGGCCGGCGATCTGAGCTGATAAGTCGGCGGAGGCGCCGCCGATGAGCGCCATCCGCAAGGGCAAGCAGGGCAGCGCCGTGAGCGGACCCGACCGGCGGATAGAACCGGGCGCGCGCGCCGCCCTGCACGCTCCGTTGAGGGCCCCGCCGTGGATCTTCTCGCCGAGCCTCAGCCCCGCCGAGCGCCATGGCTTACTCGCCGCGCAGCGCTTGGTCGACAAGGGCGAGGCCGAGTGGGTCGAGGAGCCGCGGTGAGCGATCCCCGCAACATCGCCGGCAGGCTCCGCGACCGCGCCCTCCTACTCGAAACGGACCCTGACGACGCCAGGGCACCCGAGCTCGGACGCGAGATTGCCCGGCTTGGCGAGGAGCTGTGTGAGAACAGCGACGCGCCGAAGGGCGACGATCAGTTTGTCGACGGCGCGAGCTTCTTCCTCGACGCACCGGAGCAGGTCGAGGCGATCTGGGGCGACTCCGACTCGGGCGAGGTTCTCTGGCCGAAGGGCGAGCCGATGATCCTCGCGGGCCCAGACGGAGCAGGAAAGGGATCAGTCGCCCAGCAGCTCGCTTTTCGGCGCGCTGGCGTACACGAAGGACCGCTACTCGGCTATCCGGTTGAGGCCAGCTCGGGACGAACGCTCTACGTCGCCGCCGACCGACCCCGCCAGATCGCCCGCAGCGGCCGGCGGATGGTCGATGAGTCCGACCGGAAGGCGTTGGAGCTCGCCTTGTCTGTCTGGCGGGGACCTCTGCCCTTTGACATCGGCCGCGAGCCGGAGCGGCTGGTCCCGTTCCTGCGGCAGCGGGAGATCGACACCTTGATCCTCGACTCACTGGGGCTGGTCGCCGCCGACCTGGCGAGTGACGAGGCAGGCTCTCGCGTCGCACATGCTCTCTCGGCGGCGAGCGCTGCGGGGATCGAGGTCTGCGCCCCCTATCACCCGCGCAAACGCGACCAAGGGCCGGAGCGCGTCCGCACCCTCGATGATCTCTACGGCTCCCGCTGGATCACCGCTGCCGCGGGCTCGGTGCTGTACCTCGACGCCAAGCCAGGAGACCTGATCGTGAAGGCGCGGCACTTGAAACCGGCGGCGGCCGAGGTCGGCCCGCTCACCCTTCGCCACGACCACGACGCGGGACGGACGGAGGTCCACGAGGCGCCCGATCTTCTCGACCTGGCGGGCGATGGCATCACCGTCAAGGATGCCGCGCGGACGCTGTACGAGGTCAACGACCCGAGCGCGAACGAGATCGAGAAGGCGCGCTACCGCCTCGACAAGCTCGCTACCGCGGGTCGGCTGGAGCCGATCGTCCAGCCCGGCGAGCCGACGATCTACAGGACGGTGCAGCCGTGAGGGGTCAGAACGGGGGTCAGACTCCTCAGACGGGGGTCAGACAGGGGTTGGGCTCACGCAGTCAGACGGGGGTCAGAACGCTCAGATTCCCTATGCGCTACCGCCCCCCTCTACGTAGTAGAGGGACGGGGCGCAGGCGTCAGACTCCGGCCGCCGCCCGTCACGGTGACGACGCTACGAAGGGCGACAGGTGAGCGGCGGGGGGCGAAACGCCACGGTGCCACCGTGCCCCTGGGGGCGTTACAGGTGAGCGAGGCACCGAAGTGGGACGAGTTCACCAAGGAACTCACCAAGCGAATGGGGCTCGACCACTCCCTCAGCGTTGCGGTTCCAGCACCGCTCATCGAGGCGATCGCGATGCGCGCGGCCGAGCTGGTAGGCGAGCGCTTAACTGCCGAGCGCGAGCCGTGGATCAGGGTCGAGGAGGCAGCCGAGCATCTGGCCTGCAAGACCAACCGCATCTACGCGCTCGCGTCTGCCGGCCGCATCCCCTGCCGACGCGACGGGGCGCGGCTCCTGTTCCGTCGCTCAGAGCTCGACGCATGGCTCAAGGCCGGGGGAGGGAAGCGGCCTTGAGGCGTTGCCCACCCGTTGCCCTGCATGCGTGGCTCACGCACGTCCTACGGATTGCAAGTCCGCGGGGTGAGGGTCGATGAGCGCACGTTCACGCCGCAAGGGAACGCGAGGCGAGCAGGAGATCGCCGCCGCCTACCGTCAGGCTGGCTTCCCCGCCGCTCGCGTGCCGAACAGCGGCGGGCTCGACACGAAGGGCGACGTGCTCGGAGTGCCGACGATCCACGTCGAGGTCAAGCGCACGGAGCGGCTGCGGATCTTCGAGGCGCTCGACCAGGCCGAGGCCGAGGCGCCTGCGGGCCAGGTGCCGGCGCTTCACTTCCGGCGCAACCGCTCGGGCTGGTACGTCGCCGTCCCGCTTGACGACTGGCTCGAGCTCCTCCAGCGAGCGGAGCTGCTGCCGTGAGCTGGCGCTGTGATCGCTGCGGGGTGGAGGTCCGCTTCATGGACGGTCACGGGCCGGCCGGTGAGCTGCCCGATGGCTGGGCCGGCAAGCAGGGTCGCCTCGTCTGCCTCGGCTGCCGGCGCATCGCCGTGATCTTGGCGGTTGACGCGCGAAGCAAGGGGGCCGAGGGACGCCTTGGCGAGAAGATCACCCAGGAGCGACGGCGTGCTCTAGCCGAGTTCGAGCTGCGCCGAACCGACCGCTACCGCGGCGGCATGCAGGTCCATGGCACCTACAGCGTCGCCGGGAGAACCATCGTCCTTTCCCGTGCCCTAGTCGCCGAGGTCCGCCGCCAGATCGCCGAGGAGGAGGCGGCGCGATGAGCTGCGGAGCGCTACTCCTGCAGCCCGGCGGCTTCCAGAGCGGCGTCCTTGTCTCGAAACGTCTTCCACGCGAT
>JBBPIK010000004.1:56407-85061 GCA_038040415.1 Actinomycetota bacterium | reverse complement strand
CATGAAACGACGCAGCGTCGAGAGGGAGATGGCAGGGGGGCGATCCGTCCTGCCTCAAGAGAATCGCCCCCCCTTCGTCCCAACGCTTTGGTTGCTCCGAAGTTGCGAGTAGGTGGCGGACGGTGAGAGGGCTACTCCCGCAGCCCGGCGGCTTCGAGGGCCTCGGCCATGCTCTGGAAGATTCGCCACCGCACAACCTTGCCGTCACGCAGAGTCACTACCTGTGCGCCATCCGTATCGACCTCGATGCCGCTGGCTTTGCCCCGCCCGAAGTAACGCACCCCGATCACGACATCATCGCCTGCGGGGATGCACTCCTCGATCTCGGCGCGGGGATTGTCAAAGGACTCCCAGAAGCTCGCCATCAGCCTCAGGATGCCGTCTTTTCCGCGATACGCCCCCTCTGCGCCCAAGGCCACCCAGGACTCGGCCTCGATCTCCGGGTCCACCCATTGCAGAGCCGTCGTGGCGTCACCGCGATTGAAGGCATCGTTGATCGCACGAACGATCTCCACGTTCTCCTCCGACATCGCCCGCGCAGTATCTCGCGCGGACGATGCCGAGGACTGGATCGCGGTCGTCTAGCCGGGGCCGAGTACCACCACCGAGACGTAAGTCGGGTTGAACTTGATGTCGCCGTTCCACTGGTTGCAGGCAAGGCCGAAGGTGTGGTTGCCCGCGCCCAGATTCGGATCCGTCACATTTGTGAGCGTCAGCGAGTTCTCGACTATGTTCCCGGTGCTGTCCGTACCCTCGCCTGGGAAGGCATTGGGGCCGAATGGCGCCCCGTTCACCCCGATCCGGCACACGCCCGCGCTGCCACCGGGGGCGTCGTTGTACCACATCGCACTCGCGATGATCAGGACCCGAAGGCCCGACCGGGGCAGGTTGATCGTCAAGGTGCCGCAGTCGACGTAGGTCGTGCTGCTGGGGTCGCAACTGCTGGTGATCTTCCGGCCAAATGGCAGTGCCGAGGGCGCGATGTCAGCACCCGCGATGCTGCCGTTGGCCACTTCGCTGCCGCCGACAGAGTTGGGGCGCAGGTCGGCGGCTGCGAGCCCGCCCGCCGGATTTCCTCCGCCCGCCGGTTGGGTGTCATTCGCGATGTCGTCGGTGAAGACTGTGTTCGAGCCACTCAAGGCGACGGCGGTGCCCCCGCTGAGCGCGACGAACAGCGCGATCACCGAGACGACATTGGCGAAGGTCAGATGGCGGCGGATACGGCGCATGGCTCCTCCCTAGGTTGGACGACTCATGGCCACCCTATACCGGGGGGAGGGTTGAGATGACCAAGGTCGCAACTCCCACGGACCGCCGAGCGGCAGGCTGCGCGCGCCGTGGGAAATTGGGAAGGAGGGAAAAATTGGGAAGGAGGTCACAAATGGCCGATAAGAGCATCCTCAGCCACGAAGAGGTCCTCGAGCTCCTGAGCGAGCGAGCACGCGAGGGTTCGATCAGTGCCGCGATCGCGCTCGAGCGGGCCTTGCGCGCCTCGCGGAAATCCGATGAGGATTGGGACGATGAGCTCGAGCGACTCCTCGGCGACTGAGCTCCTCGAGGCGCTCGACGTCGCCCAAACCGGGCTGCGCGACCTCGAGAAGGCCGTCGAGGGGAATACACAAGGCGCCTGGGGTGTCTGATGGGTGAGGGCTTGACCGGGCCCTGCCCCGACGTATAGGGTCGCTGAAGGTCGTTTGGTCACCAAGAAGCGGCGGCGTGCGCTGGAAGGAGGCTCAGGTGCTCAGGTTCCCCTTGCTCGGCCAAAGGCTCGACCTGTTGCTCGTAGCGGCGACGGCCATCGCGCTCATGGCGACGCCGTCGGTGGCCCAGGCGGCGTCCGTCTACGTCATCAACTATGGCGCCAACACCGTCTCCCAGTACGACGTCGGCCCGCGCGGCAGGCTCTCGCCGAAGACCCCTCGCACGGTGGGCGCGGGCAACCGGCCCACAGGGATTGCGGTGAGCCCGAACGGCAAGAACGTCTACGTCACCAACGTGATCGGCAACAACGTCTCCCAATACACGGTCGGTCCTGGCGGAAAGCTCTTTCCGAAGATTCCGGCCAGGGTGCCCACCGGCCTCAGGCCGCAGGACATCGCGGTGAGCCCGGATGGGCACAGCGTCTACGTCGTAAACGAGCGCAGCGACAACGTCTCCCAGTACACGGTCGGCCGGAGAGGCAAGCTCTCACCGAAGACGCCCGCCACGATTCGGGCCGGATACGGCCCGCAAGATGTGGTCGTAAGTCCGGACGGCGACAGCGTCTACGTGAGGAACATATTCAACGACGCCGGAGCGCCGGACCCCTGTTACGACGTACATATCGGCTCCATCTCCCAATACGACGTGAGTCCACACGGAAGCCTCTCGGCTAAGTCTCCCCATTGCGCCTCGGCGTGGGGGCAGGGGAGCGGCTTGGCTATCAGCCCAGACGGACAAGACGTCTACATGGCCGGGTTCTTCTGTGGGGGAAGCACCTGCCAGAGCGATGCCGGAGAGTCGTTCGACGTCGGTCATGGCGGGGTGCTCTCGCATAGCGATTTCTTCTACGTGGCCTGTGACGGGAGTTGGGAGGTCGTAGTGAGCCCAGATGACCGGAGCGTCTACGTCACCAACGCCTGCGGCCGCGTGAGGCAGTACCACCGCAGCCCAACTGGGAGGCTCCTGTCCAAGTTCCCGGCGGGCGTTGCTGCAGGTAGCAGCCCGGCGGGATTGGCGATCACCCCGAACGGCACAAGCCTCTACGTCGCCAACTACAACGGTGACAGCATCTCCCAGTACAACATCGCCGCTCGCGGAAAGCTCTCGCCGAAGGGCCCCGCCAAGGCGCCTGCAGGTAACCAGCCACTCGAGGTGGCAACCAACCCCCCGGCCATCCCGTAGCCAGCGCCTTCGCCACAACCCACACAGCGACAACAGGACTGCTCAAGCCGGCGTCAGGCTGCCGCGGGCGGCGCTTAGCCGGGAGGCGACCACGGCTCAACGCCGTGAGACCTGAGTATGTGGTCGCGTAGCTCGTTCGCTGGTGGCAGGTTCAGCTTCGGCATGGGAGGGCGCAACGCATCGGTCAGGGAGGCCACAGCTCCTGCGGGGAGTAGGCGTCCTAGGTTCCTTGTCAGCTCGGCGCGTAGTTCTTGCTTGGCGCGCTCAGGGTCAGGTTGCGGCTCATGAGTCGGTTCGGCAAGTGCCTCGCCCTGCCAGCGCCGGACCCCTTCTCTGAAGGCATCCCCGTCCCACCACTCCCCGCGCAACTCCTCGTCGTGGCACACGGCCCAGGGCAATACGCCTAGCTCTCGATAGGCGACACGGCCAGCGGCTAGGTCGCGTCGGACCCGTGATCGCGCCTTCTCCCCAACATCGAGAGCTCGTGCGGCATCGGTATGGAGAGAGCGCGCGAGCTGGCGTTGACCGGCGCCGCCGAGGTCGACGGCCCAAGCAGTGAATAGGACTCGCTGTTGATCACTCTCGCTAAGCCGCGGCCGCCCGCGGCGCCCAGGTGGCTCTGGGCCTACGAGCAGCTGGGGCATAAGCGAGGGGATCACTGCTAGTGGCCAGTTGCAGACAAGGAGTCGCCGACCGACGCTGGCTGAGGTCGGGCATTTGAACCAGCGGGCACCCTCTTGGACGGGGATCGCGACCGGACGACCCGTCCACTTCTCGATCGGCCCGAAAGGGTGTCGCGCCGGGTCGGAAATCGACTCCGAAATCGACCCTTTTGGCGGGCCATCGCTGGTTTCAAACTGGCCGATAGTGAGCGAATCGTCTCATCCCGCCCCGACGACGTTGCCGGAGCGTCTGCTCCGGGTTGATGAGGTCGCCACGATCCTCGGCGTCGATCCCCGCACGGTGAAGCGGCTCGCAGCCGAAGGTCAGCTTCGCCGGATCGTCTTGGGCAGGCGCTCCACGCGCTACCGACTCGAGGACGTGCGTGCGCTGATCGACCGGCGTACGGAGGTCCACAACGACAACGACCTGGCCACTCCGGGTCGTGTCGAAGAATCGGCCGGGCAGGGCCGACATGTCTCAGAGTAACCGAGCGAGCGGCAGCCGGTGACCGGGCCGCTGGCGACCTTCCGGCGCTGGCAGCGAGCGACGGACTATCTCCCCGCGCATGAACGCTGCGAGCTGTGGGCCCAGCTCCCGGCCGATCACCAGGCCGACTGCTGGACTCGACTCGCCGAGCAGCTTGAGGCCCAGCGGATCTGCGACGGGGATCTCGATTGGCCGGAGCCCGCGCCACGGCCAGCCCTGGTGCAGCGCTGTGATCTCGATCAAGTTCGTCCTGGTGTTGCTGGCGGTGAACATGTTCGTGGAGATGATCACCTCCAGGCGATCCCCCCAGCCGTCTACGTCGAGCGGCTGACCGGCCAGGAGGTCGGCCGCGACGGCAAGGCCTTCTGCCCCCTCCACGACGATCGGCGGACGCCGAACCTGCACGTCTACGAGGACGCCGCGCGAGGGGTCTGGTGCTTCGGCTGCCAGAAGGGGGGCGACATCTACAGCTTCGCGGCCGAAGTCTGGGACCTCGACGTGCGTGCCGACTTCACCCGGATCCGCTCCCGATTGATCGGGGTGCTGGGCTGATGGCTGGCGCTTCCCAGGCCACCCTCCTGGTCGAGCTCGCGACCGGCGCGGAGTTGTTCCGTACCCCTGATGGCGAAGCGTTCGCCACCATCTCGACGGACGGCCACCGCGAGACCTGGCCGCTCAGAGCCCGAGCGGTGCGCCGCTGGCTGGCGCGGTGCTACTTCGACGCGCACACGGCGACGCCGAACGCACAGGCGATCCAGGATGCGATCGGGGTCCTCGAAGGTCGCGCCTTGTTCGGCGATCAGGAGCATCGAGTTCATGTCCGCACCGCTGAACATCAGGGTGCGATCTACCTAGACCTGGCCGATCGACATTGGCGCGCGGTTGAGGTCACCGCCTCGGGTGCGCGGGTGGTGGATCCTCCCGTTCGCTTCCGCCGAGCTCGGGGGATGCTCTCCCTGCCCGAGCCAGCGCCGGGTGGATCCATTGACGTTCTGAAGTCGTTCGGAAACTTCGCCAGCGAGGAGGACTGGATCCTAGTCGTCGCCTGGCTGGTGGCGGCGCTGCGCCCCGCTGGTCCGTATCCCGTCCTCGCGCTCCACGGTGAGCAAGGCTCAGCGAAATCGACCGAGACCAGGATCTTGCGGCAGACGGTGGACCCGAACAAGGCTCCACTTCGCGCCGCGCCGAAGACGGGCCACGACCTGATCATCGCCGCCACCAACGGCTGGGTCGTGGCGCTCGACAACCTCTCGCATCTCCAGGGGTGGCTCTCGGATGGGATCTGTCGGCTGGCGACCGGCGGCGGTTTTGCCACCCGCGAGCTCTACTCGGATGCAGAAGAGGCGATCTTCGAAGCCCAGCGGCCGGTGATCTTGAACGGGATCGAGGAGTTGGCGACCAGGGGCGACCTCCAGGACCGCTCGATCGTCCTGGAGTTGCCCCGGATCCGCAGGCACCGGACGGAGGAGACCTTCTGGGCGGAGTTTGAGCGAGCCCATCCCCAGATCCTCGGCGCGCTGCTCGACGTCGTCTCGGCCGCGATGGCGAACATGGAGACGACCGAGCTCACAGACCTGCCTCGGATGGCCGACTTCGCCGCCTGGGTTATGGCTGCGTCGCCAGCGATGGGCTGGGATCCGGGCGACTTCCTGGACGCCTATGACGAGAACCGAGAGGCCGCCAACGAGATCACCTTGGAGGCCTCGCCGCTGGTCGGCCCGCTCCGGGTGCTTGTGGCGTCGGAGGAGTTCGAGGGGACGGCAACCGAGCTACTGGTCGCACTGAACGATCAGGTCAACGACGAGAGGATCCAGAAGTCCAGGGAGTGGCCGAAGAGTGCCAGTGCCCTCTCGGGTGCGCTGCGGCGGCTAGCGCCGAACCTGCGGCGCGCCGATCCGGGGATAGAGATCAACTTCGACCGCGAGGCACACACTGGGCGTCGAGTCATCTGGGTGGGGTCACCAGAACAGGCCCGGAAAAGCGCGTCACCCGCGTCACCCGCGTCACCCGCGTCACCCACGCACGCACAGGGTGACGGCGGTGACGGCGGTGACGGCGATTTTCGTACCCAATCTGATGGCCATGATCAGGGTGGTGCTGAGGATCTCCGCCGTCTTGGCATAGATCCGCTGCCTTACCAGCCTGGAAGGCCCGAGTGATGCGCCGTGCCGCCACCCCCGGCGAGGTCGCCCGCTGGCGGGATCAGCTTCGCCCGCTCTCCCCCACGAGGGCGGACTCGGTGATCAGGATGTTGAGCGAAGTCGTGGTCGACTGCCGGATCTGCGGGGAGGGGGTCCGCCGCTCCGACTCTCGCCGACTGGTTGACGGGCGGCTGGTCCACGTTCGCTGCTCGGGTGTCCAAAGGGACATGGACTGATGCCCGCTTCAGCATCACCGCAAGATCGCCGAGCGGGAGGAGGGGCTAGAGGCTGATGGGACACCCGGAACGCATCAGGCAGTTGGCCGACGCCATCAGCCGAATCCCTCAAGACGACCCCAACCTGGCGGAGCGGATAGAGGTGCTCCTACTGAGGCTGAGCGACGACGAAAGGGCGGCGGTGATCATCGAGTTGTGCCGCCGAGACGATCCCGATCACCCCATATCCCGGATGAGCGTCGAGGAGTTCCACGAGGATCTCGATAGCCGGATCTCCCTCGCCCTCTACATGGACATGCACGGCATCGGCGAGGACAACTGACTGAGCGTGATGGTGAATCGGGCCATGCTGGGGCGGTTGGAAGCCCAGCTAGATCGTGTCGAGAACGAGTTCTTCGCGCTCCGCGAGAACGGCCACCGAGGCTCAGGCCGCGAAGCCCATCTAGCCGAGGAGCGGGCCGAGTTGATCCGGCGCATCGTCGAGGTGGAGACCAAGGTGAACCCCGAGGTCCGGGAAGACCTCGAAGCCGACCAGGAGGCCAACCGGCTCGCCAAGCTGGGCTGGCATCAGCGAAGGCGTGAGGAGACTCTGCGACGGGAATGGGAGCAGTGGAAATACCGCCGCTCGAAGCTGCCGCCGGAGCAGCGGGGGCCGATGATGAAGCTGGGCCAGAGGGAGTGCCGCTACTGCGGGGCCTTCTTCGTACCCCGCACCCTCCGTCAGCGCCATTGCGATGACACCTGCCGGAAGCTGGCGCACAAGGGGAGGTCCTAGACCACTATGGCTCCCGAGTTACGTCACCGACTTGGCTTGTCCATGCGGTGTATGACCCCCCTCTCAGCGGTCACGGCAACCCCGAACGCAGGCACGGGGACGGACTCGTGAAGCCTCAGCCCCTCGCACCCGTCCCGCGAGTCGCGCTCACCCGCGAGGAGGCAGCCGCAGCTCTCGGTGTCTCACTGGCCCACTTCCAGCGCCACGTCCAGCCGCAAGTGAAGCTGATCCGCTCCGGGTCCTGCCGCCTGGTCCCGATCGCGGAGCTCGAGCGATGGGCATCCGAGAATGCCTCCCTTGCGGGGGGTGGTGAGTAAGGTGGCCGAGGCCCGCGGCCATCGGGGTCGTGTTGCAGCTTCCCCCGGTCGCGGGCCACTTGCTTCGCGCCTTGAGGACGTAGACTTGGTGGTGCAACACGACTCCAACGAAGGGGAAGCTGAGATGACCACCGAGGATCGAAGCCCTGCCCGCATCGGCATCGCCGAGCGCACCGATTCCAAGGGCCGGACCCAGTACCGCGGCACGGCCTACGACAAGCTGGCCAAGCGCCACCTACGCGGTCACTGGACCCCGCACCTAGCCGAAGCCCGCGCATGGCGCGTAGACGCGCTGGCTCGACTTCAGAGCGGCACTCTGAGTGCTGATCTGGGACCGACGACCCGCGAAGGGATCGCACGGTTCCTAGAGGGGATCGAGGCCGGGACGATCCGCGACCGCAGCGGGCACCCCTACAAGCCCAGCACTCGCCGCGGGTATGAGCGGAACCTACGAGGCCGAGTTCTTCCGGCCTTCGGTGCCACGCGGCTGGCAAGGCTGACGCGCCAAGACGTTCAGCTATGGGTGGACTCACTCGATGGCGCTCCGTCCACGGTCAGGAATGCGGTCACGGCGCTACGTGCGCTGTACGCCTGGGCAATCCCGCGCGGGCTGGCGCAGGTGAATCCCACCCGCGACCTACGCCTCCCGTCCGGCGAGAGAGAGCGTGACCGGATCGCCTCCCCCACCGAGGCCGCGGCGCTGGTCGAGGCGCTTCAGCCACGCGATCAAGCCCTGTTCGGGCTTGCGGTGTACGCCGGTCTGCGGTTGGGCGAAATCCTGGCGCTCCGCTGGGAGTCCATCAACTTGGAGGGGCTGACGCTCCGGGTCGAGCGAAGCTGGGACGCGAGCTCGCGCCAGTTCGTGAAGCCGAAGTCCAAGGCGGGCACCCGCACCGTGCCGATCATCGACCGACTGGCCCTTCTGCTGGCTGACCACCGAGTGCTGACGAATCACCCCACCGGGGGGCTCTTGTTCGTGAGCGATCGGGTAGCCGATCAGCCGGTCCACCCCACCCCGCTCCGTCGCCGCCTGCACACCGCTTGGCGAAAAGCCAAACTGGAGCCGCTGGGGCTCCATGAGGCCCGCCACACCTTCGCCTCCATGATGATCGCCGCCGGGGTGAATGCGAAGGCACTCAGCAGCTACCTCGGACACGCCAACATCGCGATCACCTTCGACCGTTACGGACACCTGATGCCGGGCTCCGAAGCCGAAGCTCGCGACCGGCTCAACGCGTACCTTGATCGGTAGCCGTGCCCATGCCCGTACCCACCGACCCGACGACATCTCGATTTGCAGGGGATTCCGGCGTTCGCAGCCGACCTTCTACACGGAGTTCGACGGCCTTCGCCCGAAGCGGCTGATCATCAAGGTGCTCGGCGAGTAGCGACGCGGCCGCGCCGAGTGAAGGCCGACGGATTCGCGATCCGGGCTACGCCCAGACGAACGGCGGGTACTTGGTGGTCATCCAGTAAGCGTAGGCGTTGGCGCGCGCCTGCCAGCGCAGGCCCACCAGGGCGATCTTGAACATCCCCTCCGGGTACTTCTTCGCGAACAGGATGGTGAAGAAGGCGAAGAAGGCGAGGATCTCCGCCAGATAGAACAGGATCGAGGCGATGATCAGATACGGGATCGCCAGGATCCAGGCAAAGAGCGGCCGCCATCTATCCACGCCGTCCTCCGGATATTCGATCTCGAAGCGGGCCGGATAGTTCGGGTCGTCCTCGAGCGAGAACGGCGGGTACGGGTCCACCATCAGCAGCAGGTACGCCTGCACCCGCCAGGCCCAGCGAGAGACGCCGACCACGTAGTCGAACAGCCCGCGCGGGTACCGGCGCGTGAAGAGCACCGCGAAGAAGGAGATCAAGATCGCGAACAGCGCGCCGATCGCCAGCAGGATCAGGACGATGAAATGAGGGATCGCGAGCAGCCACTTGACGAGCGGCATGAACCGGCTGTACTCGGGCTGGTGGTCGATGTCGGCGTGAAGCGGATAGTCCTCCGCGGCAGCCTCGGGCGACGCCGGAGGGGGCGGCGGCGGTGCCGGTGGCTCGGCTCCCCCGGGCGGGCCCGTCGGTGTCTCCGGTGCTCCGGACGACTCTGGCGTCTCGGTCATAGCTTCTCCCTTCGGTTACGAAGCGGGCGCATGATCGCACGCAGTTCGGCTGTTAGGAGGGCCCGGCGTCGATCCAGGGCATCATCTTGCGGAGCTCCCTGCCCACTTGCTCGACTTGATGGCCGGCGGCCTCCTCGCGCAACCGCTGGAAGTTCTCGGCCCCGGCGCGGTTCTCGGCGATCCACTCCTTCGCGAACTCGCCCGACTGGATGTCGGCGAGGAGCTTGCGCATCGCGTCGCGCGTCTGGGCGGTGATCACCTCCTTGCCGCGGGTCATGTCGCCGTACTCGGCCGTGTTGGAGATCGAGTCGCGCATGCCCTGGATGCCCTTCTCGTACATCAGGTCGACGATCAGCTTCAGCTCGTGCAGGCACTCGAAGTAGGCGAGGCGGGGGTCGTAGCCCGCCTCGACCAGGGTCTCGAAGCCGGCGCGGGCCAGTTCGGTGGCGCCGCCGCACAGCACGGCCTGCTCCCCGAACAGGTCGGTCTCGCACTCGTCCTTGAACGTGGTCTCGATCACCCCGGCCCGGCCGCCGCCGATGCCGCTCGCGTACGCGAGGACGAGGTCCCTGGCGTTGCCGGTCGCGTCCTGGTGCACAGCCATCAGGCAGGGAACTCCCCGACCCTCGGCGAATTGCCGCCGCACCAGGTGGCCAGGACCCTTGGGCGCGACCATTCCGACGTCGACCCCGGGCGGCGACTCGATCTGCCCGAAGTGGATCGAGAAGCCGTGGGCAAACATCAGCAGGTTGCCGGGCGCGATTCCGTCGCGGATCTCGCCCTCCCAGGCCTCTGCCTGCTTTTCGTCGGGGAGCAGGATCATCACCACGTCGCCCCGGCTTGCGGCCTCGCCGACCTCGAGCACGGTCAGCCCCTCGGACTGGGCCGCCGCCCGGCTCGCCGACTCGAGGCGCAGCCCGACCACCACCTCGCAGCCCGAGTCCCTCAGGTTGAGCGCGTGGGCGTGCCCCTGCGACCCGTAGCCCAGAATCGCGATCGTCTTGCCCTGGAGGTGTCCCAGGTCGGCGTCGGCGTCATAGTAGATCCCGGCTTCGGCGCTCATGACCGAGACTCTATGCGCCGGGGCGCTCCATGAACCACTCCGTGAACTCCCGGCAGCGGCCGTCGCCGTCGAAGCGGATCACGAAGCAGTTGTCGTAGATCTCATCGATCGGCCCGCCAAGCCCGCGTGCATAGGTGCTGGTCCCGGTTGCCACGGCCACGTCGCCATCCACCGCCACCGGGCGATAGGAAGCGTCATAGGTGCCGTCTTCGTCCCGGCCCGGGGCGCCCTCGTGCTCTCCCTCCCCGAGCCACGACTCGATCACGGCCTCGCGGCCCTCCACCGGCTCGTCATACGGGTGAAAGCGGTACTTGACGTCGTCGCTGAACAGGGCGCCGATCGCGTCGGGGTCGTAGGACTTCCAGGCCTCGACGTAAGCGGCAAGCCAAGCAGCGACGGCGGCGGCATCCATGGCTCAGCGCAGCGCCTGGCGCAGCAGCTTGCCCGAGTCGGTGCGCGGCAGCTCGGAGACGAACTCGAAGCGCTTCGGAACCTTGTAGCCGGCCAGCGACTCGGCACAATGCCGGCGAAGCTCGGCTGCCCCTGCCGCGGCGCCGTCCCGCAGCACCACCACGGCCTCCACGGCCTCCTGCCATTCGGCGTCGGCGCGGCCGACGGCGGCGGCGTCGGCGACGTCCGGATGGCGCAGCAGCACCTCCTCGACCTCCGTGGGCAGCACGTTCTCGCCGCCGCTCACGATCAGGTCGCCGAGCCGATCCTCGACGTAGAGGAAGCCCCCGTGGTCGATCCGGCCCAGGTCGCCGGTGTGGAGCCAGCCGTCCTCGTCGGCACACCCCGGGGCGACCACCGGCCCCTGAACGAGGATCTCGCCGTCCTGGATCCGCAGGTGCGTCGTGAGCAGCGCTCGCCCCGCCGAGCCGAGCTTACGCCGCGCCTCCTGCGGGGCGAGCGTGGTCACCTGCGACGCCGTTTCGGTCAGGCCGTAGGTTTGAACCACGGCGGCGCCACGGCCGATCGCCTCCTCGAGAACCTCGAGCGGCACGGGTCCGCCACCGACCAGGATCGCGCGGGGCCCGGAGAGGTCGATCCCGGCCTCGAGCAGGCGGGTGAGCTGCGTGGTGACCACCGACATCAGGGTCACCCCATCACGCTCCAGGGCCTCCGCGACGCCCTCCACCGCGAATCCGTCGTGCACCACGGCGCCGGTTCCGTAGATCACCGAGCGCATCACGATCTCCAGCCCGGACACGTGGTAGAGCGGCAGGCAGCAGAGCCAGCGGTCGGACGGGTCAACTCCCAGGTTGAAGGCGGAGCCCACCGCGCTCCACAGGTGATTCCCATAGGTGAGCTCAATCGGACGGGCATGCCCCGAGGTGCCGCTGGTCATGACACGACACTGGATCGCGTCGAGGTCGTGCTCGCCGAGCAACGGCAGGTCCGCCTCGGGCCCGCCCACGTCGCCGGCCTGGGAGACGGCGAGCACCGGCTCGGCGCGTTGGAGCTCGGCCGCGCGCTCGGTGGGCGCCAGCCGGGTGTTCAGCGGCTCAGCGATAGCGCCCAGCTTCATCAAGGCGTGGAGGAGGACGACGTAGTCGGTCCCGAACGGCAGCTCCAGGGTCACGGTCGCGCCCCGACGCACGCCGTGAGCGGCGAGCCGCCTGGCGGCCGCCGTCGCGTCGGCCTCCAGCTCCTCGTAGGTGATGCTGCGTCCCTCGGCGATCAGCGCCGTGCGGTCGGGGCACGTCTGGGCCCGCTGAGCGAGCCAGTTGTCGAGGATCATCGCCAGGGATAATCCCCTACGTGCCGATTCCACACAAGGACGCACCGTCAGCCGAGGAGCTGTACGCGCCGGTCGAATGGCGCGCGGCGGCCGAGTTCGAGGACATCCTCTACGAGAAGACCGAGGGGATCGCCAAGCTCACCATCAACCGGCCGGAGCGCCGGAACGCATTCCGCCCCCAGACGCTCGCCGAGCTGCGCACCGCCTTCACCCTCGCCCGGGACGATCTCGAGGTCGGAGCGATCATCCTCACCGGTGCCGGCGAGGAAGCCTTCTGCTCGGGCGGCGACCAGCGGATCCGCGGGGATGACGGCTACATCGGCGACGACGACGTCGCCCAGCAGGGCGTCGGCCGACTCGACGTGGGCGACCTGCACGTCCAGATCCGCCGCACGCCGAAGCCGGTGGTGGCGATGGTTGCCGGCTACGCCGTCGGCGGGGGCCACATCCTGCACCTCGTCTGCGATCTGACGATCGCCGCCGACAACGCCCGCTTCGGCCAGACCGGCCCCCGGGTGGGCAGCTTCGACGGCGGCTTCGGGGCGGCTCTCCTGGCGCGCAACGTCGGCGTCAAGCGGGCCAAGGAGATCTGGTTTCTGTGCCGGCTCTACACGTCCGAGGAGGCGGTCGAGATGGGGCTCGTCAACGCCGTGGTCCCCGTCGCCGAGCTGGAGCGCGAGACGGTCGCCTGGTGCCGCGAGATGTCCGGCCTCTCGCCGCTTGCCCTGCGGCTCTTGAAGGCGAGCTTCAACGCCGCCGAGGACGGGCTCACCGGCCTCCAGCAGCTCTCCCACGACGCGACCCTCCTCTTCTACATGACCGAGGAGGGCCAGGAGGGCCGGAACGCCTATGTCGAGGGCCGACGACCGGACTTCTCGAAGTTCCCCAAGCGTCCGTAGCCGGTGGGCAACTTTCGGATCTGGTTGATGGCCGCCAGGCCGCGCACGCTGCCGGCGGCGATCGCGCCGGTGCTGGTGGGGACGGCCGCCGCGGTCGAGGTCAGCGGCGAGATCCGTGTCGGCGCCTTCCTCGCCGCTCTGATCGGCAGCGTCTTCATCCAGATCGGGACGAACCTCGCCAACGACTACTCCGACGCCAGGCGCGGCGCCGACACCGCCGACCGGCTGGGGCCGGTGCGGGTGACGTCCTCCGGGCTCGTGGCACCGCGGCGGGTGCTGGTCGCGACCTGGGTGGCGTTCGCCGTGGCTGTGGCCGCTGGCATCTACCTGGCCACGGTCGCCGGCGTGGTGATCCTGATCGTAGGCGCCGCGTCGATCCTCGCCGGGGTCCTTTACACGGGCGGACCCCGCCCCTACGGCTACGCGGGCCTCGGGGAGCTGTTCGTGTTCCTGTTCTTCGGCCTGGTCGCAGTCAACGGCTCCTACTACGTCCAACTGGAGCGGCTCGACTGGCTTCCCTTCGGGCTGTCGCTCGCCGTCGGCTTCCTGGCCACCGCGATCCTGGTCGTCAACAACATCCGCGACCTGGAGACCGATCGGCGGGCCGGAAAGATCACCCTCGCGGTGAGGTTGGGCCGATCACGAACCCGCAGCCTGTACGCGCTGCTGATCGCCGCCGCCTTCGTGGCCGTGCCTGTCACGCTCGTCGCCGTGGACGGACCCTTTGGGGGCCTGTTGATGCTGCTCTCGGCGCCGCTGGTCCCTCGCCCGCTCGCGGCCGTGATGACGCGGACGGACGGGCCCTCGCTGAACGGGGCCCTCGCCGGCACCGGTGCTCTGCTCGCCGCCTTCAGCGGCCTGCTCGCCCTCGGCTTGTGGGTCGCCGCCTGAGCCATGCGAATCACGGAGGTCGAGGTGATCCCCCTTGCGCTCCCGCTCGAGCATCCCTACGTGACTGCGAGCGGGACGCTCGAGCGGCGGGAGATGATCCTGCTGCGGCTGCAAACCGAGGTGGGCGTGGTCGGGCTCGGCGAGGCCGTGCCGCTGTCGCTGCGCGGCGGGGACACGCCGCGCCGAGTCGAGCGATCGCTGATTCGGCTGACCAGACGCCTGGCCAAGCTCGATGCGGCGGCGATGGCCTCAGAGGAGCCGCTGGCCGCAGCGGTGGACGCGGTGATCCACGTCGCAGCCGGCCGGCGGCTGCCCCCGCCGGCCAAGGCGGCGGTGGAGATGGCCCTGTTCGACCTCGCGGGCCGGCTCTCGGGGACCCCGCTGTGGCGAATGCTGCGCGGCGAAAGCTCGGCGCCGCTGCGCTGCAACGCCACGCTGGCCGCCGACTCGCCGCAGGCGCTCGCCGCAGAAACGATCGCCTGGAGAGAACGCGGCTTCGAGACCTTCAAGCTGAAGCTCGGGATCGGCGACGATGTAAAACGGGCGCGGGCAGTTCGGGAGGCGGTGGGCCCGGAGGCGCGCATACGGGTGGACGCAAACGGCGCCTGGAGCACCGAACAGGCGGTGGCGATTCTGAACGAGATCGAGCCGCTGGGGATCGAGTTGGTCGAGCAACCCACCGGCTCACTGCGCGAGATGGCCGCGGTGGCCGAGGCGACCGCGATCCCGATCGCCGCCGACGAGAGCGTGACCAGCGCCAAGGAGGCACAGAGGGCGGTGCGGGTGGGCGCCTGCCGTCTGGCCACCGTGAAGCTGGCGAAGGTGGGCGGGATCGGGACCGCTGCCGGAATCGCCGCCGAGCTGCCGGTGTACCTGTCCAGCGCCTTGGACGGACCGGTGGGGATCGCCGCCGCGGCGCATGCCGCCCAGGCGCTCTACCGCGATCACGAGGATCCGGGACTCGCGCACGGCCTCGCCACTCAGGAGCTGTTCGCGGGCACAATCGCCTCGGTCGAGTGTGAGCTGCGCGAGGGTTTCCTGCACCTGCCCGAGGGGCCGGGCTTGGGGGTCGAGATCGACGAAGCGGCACTCGAGCGGCACCGTCTTTAGCGGGTACCGTTCGCCGACGGTGGACTCGACCAACCGCAACACCGCGCTCGCCTCGGCGCTGGTCGAGGAGCTGGCCCGCTGCGGGGTTCGCCGAGCCGCGCTGTCCCCGGGCTCCCGGTCCACTCCGCTGGCCCTCGCCCTGTGGCGCCAGCCGGCGATCGAGGTGGCCGTGATCGTCGACGAGCGCTCCGCGGGCTACTTTGCACTTGGCGCCGCCCAGGCGACCGACCGGCCGACGGTCATTCTCTGCACCTCGGGTACCGCGGCGGCCAACCTGCATCCCGCCGTGTCCGAGGCCGACGAGGCAGGCGTGCCGCTGATCGTCCTCACGGCCGACCGCCCACCCGAGCTGCGCGGGATCGGCGCCGGACAGACCATCGACCAGCTGAAGCTCTACGGGTCCGCGGTGCGCTGGTTCTGCGAGGTCGGCAACCACCAGGCCGACGACGCCGGCCTGCTCCACTTTCGTTCCGTGGCCTGCCGCGCCTACGCCGCGGCACGCGGGGAGCCACGCCCGGAACCGGTCCACTTGAACCTGCCCTGGCGCGACCCATTGGGTCCCGAGCCGCGCCCCGACGACGTCACGGCGACCTCGACGCTCGCCCTCGAGGGGCGTGGCGAGCGGCCACTGACCGCGGTCGCCGCGAACCCGCCGCTCGCCGACGAGGCGCTGGTCGACGAGCTGGCCGAGCGGGTGGCGGCTTCGCCCCGGGGGTTGATCGTGGCCGGCCGCCAGCTCGACCCAAGGCTCGCCGGGCCGGTCGCCACCTTGGCCAAGCGGGCGGGCTACCCGATCCTCGCCGAGCCGACCTCGCAACTTCGCCTGGGCGCCCATGACCGCCAGCTGGTCGTGTGGCCGTACGACGCAATCGCCCGCCTGCGGCCCTCGGAGTTGGCGCCCGAGCTGGTGCTCCGCTTCGGCGACCTGCCGACCAGCAAGGCGCTACGTGGCTGGCTCGCGTCGCTTCCGCAATTGCGGCACGTCGTCGTCGACCCGTCGTTCGGCTGGAACGAGCCCTCGAACAAGGCGGAGACGATCGTACGGGCCGACCCCCCGTCCCTGGCCGGCGCGCTCGCCAAGCGCTTGGCGGGCCCGCAACAGGACTGGCAATCCGCCTGGCTGGAGGCCGGGCGGCGGGCGGCGGAGGCGATCGAGGCCGGGCTGGAGGATCTCGAAGAGCCCACCGAGCCCGGCGCCCACGCAGCCCTGGCGCGCATGTACGCCGACGGGGACCTCGTCTACACGGCCTCCTCGATGCCGATCCGCGACCAGGAGGCATTCCTACCGTCGGCCGCCACGGAGGTGAGGTTCCTATGCAACCGCGGGGCGAACGGGATCGACGGCCTGATCTCGTCCGGGGTCGGGGCCGCGGCCGCCACTGGCCGTCCGACCTGGATCGTGACCGGCGACCTGGGCCTTCACCACGACATGAACGGGCTCGCCGCCCTTCGCCACGCGAGCGCCCCGGTGCGGATCGTGGTCCTCAACAACGACGGTGGCGGGATCTTCGAGTTCCTGCCGCAGGCCCAGCAGCTCGACCGGGACGAGTTCGAGGCGCTCCTCGGAACGCCGCTGGGGCTGGATCCAGCGCGAATCGCCGCCCTGTACGACCTGCCGCACGCGCGCGTCGAGCGGCTCGAGGGGCTGGCGGATGCCGCCGGCAGGGGGACGGCAATGATCGAGATCCCGGTCGACCGGCAGCGAAACGTGGGGCTTCACAGGCGGATGGCGGAACGGGTCAGCGAGGCGCTTGGCGCCCGCCACGGTGCCTGATCCAGTGGCCCACTAGCCGGAGAGCAGCGGCAACAGCGCCTCGAGCTTGACCTCGGTCTCGGCGAGCTCGGCAGTGGGATCGGAGTCGGTGACGATCCCGTTGCCGGCGAACAGATGGGCGACGCGGTCCCGCAAGAGGGCGGAACGAATCGCGACGCAGAACTCGCCGTCCTCCGCGGCGTCCATCCAGCCGATCGGTCCCGCGTACCAGCCGCGGTCGAGCTCCTCGAGCTCGGCGATCGCGGCGAGCGCTGAGTTGCGAGGCTCTCCCCCGACCGCCGGGGTCGGGTGCAGCAGCCCCGCCAGCTCGACCGCGGAGCGCGGCTCTGAGAGCTGGGCGTGGATCGGTGTGGCCAGGTGCTGGATGTTGGCCACTTTGACCACGCCCGGCTCGGGCGCCGCCTCGACCCAGACCGCCTGACCGCGTAGGGTGCGCTCGATTCGCCGGACGACGATCTCGTGCTCGCGGCGGTCCTTGGCCGAGCGCAGGAGCTGCTCTGCTAGGTGATCGTCGACCGCGGGGTCGGCGCTGCGCCGGGTGGAGCCGGCGAGCGCCACGGTCGCCGCCCCGGCCCCGGTACGCCGCACGAGCAGCTCCGGGCTGGCGCCGAGGAACGCGGCCTCCGGTGAGCCGCAGCAAAAGCAGAAGCAGGAGGCGAACAGCTCCCGGAGCGCGCCGTAGATGGCCGCTGGCTCGTGGGCCCGGGGCGATTCCACCACCACCTCGCGCGCGAGCACCACCTTCTCCAGCTCGCCGGCGTGGATCCGCCCCACCGCCTGCGCCACCGCCTGCTCGAAGCGCCTCGGGGTGAGCACGCTGGCGATCCGGCTCTCGCCCGTCGGATGGGGATCGGCGAGCGGCAGGGGCGCCTCGGCGAGCGCCGCCAGCCGAGCTCCTCGCCGCCGCGAGACGGCCCCCGGGTCCACCCCCGGCCCGGCCAGCGCGCACAGCGTCAGATGGGTTCGGCCCGCGGACCGGTGGAATGCCACCTCGGGCAGCACCATGAGCGCGGGTGGAAACGAGGACCACTGGGGCGCCCTCCCGCCGTCGGGCCCGAACGCGAACCCGCCGACCCAGACCGGCCCCGCGCCCGCGGGCAGCCGCTCGGGCTCGTCGCTGAGCCGCCCACGCCCCACCTCCGCGCAGGCCTCGACCAGATCACCGAAGCGCCCCGGGCCGCGGGAGACCGCCTCCCAGGCGCTGCCGAGCGCAGCGAGCGCGAATCCGTCGCGGTCGGGCTGCTCCCAACAGAACCAGCGATCGCCGGCGAGCCGCGAGGCGAACACCGCCGCGCTCGGATCCTCGAGCTCAACCGGCACGGTAACGCTGACCAATCGCCGCCTCTCCCCCGCCTGGGCAAGCAACGCCTCAAGCGAGTCGAGGGCGGCGGTCGCCGCGATCAAGGCGGGCCTATTGGTCAGGTCGGGATCGGGTTATTGCGACTTCGCCGGTTCGGGCCATCTCGATCAGGCCGTGGGGCCTCACCATGCGCTCGAAGGCGTTGATCTTCTCGTTCGAGCCCGTCACCTCGATGGTCAAGGCGCGGCGGGAGACGTCGACGATCTTGGCCCTGAAGATCTCCGCGAACTGGACGATCTCGCCGCGGCTCTCAACCGGAGCCGAAACCCGAAACAGCGCCATTTCCCTGGAGACCGTCTGATCCGGCTCCATGTCGCGGATCTTGAGCACGTTGACCAGCTTGTGGAGCTGCTTCGTCACCTGATCGATCGGATGCACGGCGCCGTCCAGGGTCAGCGTGATCCGCGAGATCTCGGGGTCGTCGGTGGGGCCAACGGCGAGCGTGTCGATGTTGAACCCGCGACGCGCGAACAGCCCCGCGATCCGCGCCAGCACGCCCGGCTTATTCTCGACCAGGAGCGAGATCAGGTGCTTGCGCCCCGTGAGGCCGCTGCCCACCTGGAGGTCCTCGAGCTTGACGAGCTCTGGCGTGCCGGCTTCCATCGCCTCTACCCCACCATGTCCCGCGCCGCAGCCCCGGCGGGAATCATCGGGAAGCAGTTCTCGGTTTTCGTGACCTGCACGTCGAGCAGCACGGGGCCGTCCGCCTCGAGCGCGGTCTGCATTGCGTCCTCGACCTCATTCTTGTCGGTGCAGCGCATCCCGGTCCAGCCGAACGCCTCGGCCAGCTTGACCCAGTCGGGGCTGTCGCCCATCTCGACCGACTTGTAGCGGCCGTCCCAGAACAGCTCCTGCCACTGGCGGACCATCCCCATGTAGCCGTTGTTCATCAGGAAGACCTTGACCGGGATCTCGTGAACGGCTGCGGTGGCGAACTCCTGGCACACCATCACCAGGCTGCCGTCTCCTGCCAGGCAGACCACGGTCTGGTCGGGCTTCGCCACCTTGGCGCCGATCGCCGCGGGCAGGCCGAAGCCCATCGTCCCGAGGCCACCCGAGTTGATCCACCGGCGCGGCGTCGAAAAGTTGTAGTACTGCGCGCACCACATCTGGTGCTGACCGACGTCGGAGGTGATGATCGCGTCGCCGTCGGTGACCTTGTACAGGGCCTCGATCATCCGCTGCGGCTTGATCTCCGAGTCCTCGGAGTCCTCGTAGCCGAGCGGGTACTCCTCCTGCCAGGCGCCGATCTGCTTCCACCAGGCGTCGAGCCGCTCGGGGTCGGCATTCAGGCGCTCGTACTCGCCGATCAGCTTCGGCAGCACGTCGGCGGCGTCGCCGACGATCGGGATGTGGGCGGGGACGTTCTTGGAGATCTCCGCCGGGTCGATGTCGATGTGGACGAACTTGGCCCGCGGCGCAAACTCGGCGAGCTTGCCGGTGATCCGGTCGTCGAAACGCGCACCCACGGCGACGATCAAATCGGCGTTGTCCATCGCGTAGTTGGCGGTCCGGGTTCCGTGCATGCCGAGCATCCCCAGCCACTGCTCGTGCGGCGCAGGAAAGGCGCCCAGACCCATCACGGTGAGCGTGACCGGCAGCCTGTCCGAGAGGCAGAAGCGGCGGAACTCCTCGGAGGCGTTCGCGTTGACGATCCCGCCACCGCCGTAGATCACGGGTCGCCGGGAGTTGGCAAGCGCCTTGGCGGCAATTCGAATCTGCTTGATGTTGCCCTCGGTCGGCGGCTTGTAGCCCGGCAGGTCCGGCGCCCCCTGCGCCGGCTCGTACTCGATGTCCGCGCGCGAGAGGTCCTGGGGCACGTCGACGAGCACCGGGCCCGGGCGCCCAGTCGAGGCGATGTGGAAGGCCTGGTGGATGTAGGTGGGGATCTGGCGCGGGTCGGTGACCAGGAAGGAGTGCTTGACGATCGGCAACGTGATCCCGGTGACGTCGGCCTCCTGGAAGCCGTCGGTGCCGATCAGGTCCGTGCGCACCTGGCCCGTGATGAACACGGTCGGCACCGAGTCCATCATCGCGTCGGCGATCGCGGTCACCAGGTTGGTCGCCCCCGGCCCCGAGGTGGCGAAGGCGACGCCGACTCGCCCGGAGGCCTTCGCGTAGCCCTCCGCCGCGTGCCCAGCCCCCTGCTCGTGGCGCGACTGGATGTGGATCAGCTCGGCGTCGTAGAGGGCGTCGTAGGTGGGCAGGTTGGCGCCGCCCGGGATGCCGAAGACGTGCTCGACCCCCTCGGCCTTGAGCGCCTCACACAGTGCGTCCGCTGCTCTCACGCAATGAACAGTAGAACACCGCGGCTAGCGCTTATGCGACCAGGTGCGGGTAATCGCGCTCCACCATCTCCCGGTACATAGCGAACACGGGCTTGGTGATCGGGATCAGCTTCAGCGCCGACTTGATGTCTCCAGAGCTCTTGATGCGGCGCTTGGCCAGCGCCAGCGCCACGTTCTCCTTGCCCTGGAAGTACCTGTTTGCGACCTCGGAGCTCATCGTCATCACGACCTTGGGCTCCCAGTCGACGTCCTCAGACCACTCCCAGCGGAGGTTGTGCTCGCCGCCCCCCTCGCGGTAGGTGACGTTCACCACGGCGTCCTGATCGGGGAACTCGAACCGCTGCGGAACCCGAGCGTCTCGGAGCTTCGGCCCCATGTCGGGGTCGGTGCTCATCAGGGCGAAGGTCTTGTCCATGACCTCGCGGAACTCGCTCTCCGACTGGAACTCCGCCATCGCCCTCAGGAAGGCCTCTCGGCCGCTTCGACCTCGCCCATCAGCTCTCCGGGCTTCCAGCGCGTGGTCGGCAGGATCGCGCGCTCGATCACGCGGCCCTTGTGCCGCTCGATGATCCGCAGCATGGAGCGGACCAGCTCCTCGCCGAGGTGATGCGGCTTCAGCCCGAGGTCGATCAGCTTCGTGTTGGTGGCGTTGTAGTAGTGCCGCTCGGCCTCAATCCGCGGGTTTGGGAAGCTGCGCACCTCGACCCCGTAGCCCAGCTCCTCGCCGCTTCGCTTCACGAGCTCGGCCAGCTCGGAAACGGAGAACTGCTCCGTGAACTGGTTGAAGACCCGGAACTCGCCCAGCTCGGCGGGATGAGTGACGGCGAGCTCGACGCACTGGAGCGTGTCGCGGATGTTGAGGAAGCCGCGGGTCTGCCCGCCCTCGCCGTAGACCGTAAGCGGGTGACCGATCACCGCCTGCACGCAGAAGCGGTTCAGGACCGTGCCGAAGTACTCGTCGTAGTCGAAGCGGGTGATCAGCCGCTCGTCTCGCGCGGACTCCTCGGTCTCGATCCCGTAAACCACTCCCTGGTTGAGGTCGGTGGCGCGCAGGCCCCAGATCCGGCAGGCGAAGTGGATGTTGTGTGAGTCGTGGACCTTCGACAGGTGGTAGAGCGAGCCGGGCATCTTCGGGAACGGAAGCGTGTCCCGGCGACCCTTGTGCTCGATCTCGATGAACCCCTCCTCGATGTCGATGTCAGGGGTCCCGTACTCACCCATCGTGCCGAGCTTGACCAGGTGACAGTCGGGTACCTGATCCCGAATCGAGAACAGCAGCTTCAGGGTTCCGATCACGTTCGTGTACTGGGTCTCAACCGCGGTCGCACGTGATTTCATCGAGTAGGGCGCCGAGGGCTGCTCGCCGTAGTGGACGATCGCCTCGGGCAGGGTCTCGGCGATCACCCGGTCCAGGAAGTCGTCGTCCTCGATCGACCCGACGAACATGCCGATCTCGTCGCCGCCCACCTGATGCCAGGCTTCCATGCGGTCCGCGAGCGAGCGGATCGGGGTCAGCGAGCCGGTCGAGTGCTGGACGTGCCAGCGCCGCCGCGAGAAATTGTCGACCACGGAGACCTCGTGGCCGCGCGCCGCAAGCCGCATCGCGGTGGGCCATCCGAGATAGCCGTCGCCGCCAAGGATCAGGACCCGCATGATCGCGCGAGGGTAGCGAACGGGTCACTCCTATCCTGTAGCGCCCATGACGCCCCCAGCGGACGTCCTCCCGCCCGAGCTGACGGCGCTGCGCGCCGCCGGCCTGGTGATCGCCGCGCTGCTGGCCGCCTTCGCGATCTGGCGGCGGCGCTCGCTGCGAAACGTCGACGTCCTGATCCTGCTGCTGGTGGCGCTCGGGCTGGCGATCGTGGCCGGCACGGAGCTTCTCGACGCCATCCTCGGCGCGTTCTCCTTCCAGCGCGAGAACGGCACCCGGATCGTGGGCGTCGCCGTGATCGCCATCCTGGTCCTGTTCGTGCTCGTGGTGCGGGCCCTGTCTCAGGGCTCCCGGATCACGCGCGAGCTCTCGGCGGTGCTCGAGGGGCTTGCCTGGGAGCAATTCGTGGATGCCGGCCATCCCGAGCGCTTCCGGGACAGAATCGGCGTGCTCGTCCCTGCCTACAACGAGGCCGACAGCATCGGCTACGTCCTCGACCGGATTCCGGAGGCGGCCTGCGGGATCGAGACCGCTGTGCTGGTAGTGGACGACGGCTCGCGGGACGGCACCGGGGAGATCGCGGCCGAGCACGGCGTGGCGGTCGCCCGGCACCTGATCAACCGCGGAGGCGGGGCGGCGCTGCGCACGGGCTACCGGCTGCTCGCCGACTCGGGCGCCACCATCGTCGTCACCCTGGATGCGGACGGGCAGCACCTGCCGTCCGAGATGGAGCGGCTCGTGCAGCCGGTGGTCTCCGGCGAGGTCGCCGTCGCTCACGGCTCGCGCGTGCTCGGCAAGGCAGAGCCGAACCACTACGCGCGTGAGCTGGGGATCGTCATGTTCAACCGGATCGTCTCGCTGATCACCCGCACGAAGGTGAGCGACTGCTCCAACGGCTACCGCGCGGTGCGCTCAGACGTCTTGCCCCAGCTCGTCCTGCGCCAGGAGCAGTTCCACACCTCGGAATTCCTGATCGAGGCGCTCAGGCGGGGCATTCCCGCCAAGGAGGTTCCGGTGACGGTCGCGCGCCGCATGCACGGCCACTCGAAGAAGCCGGCCGTGGTCCGCTACGGGCTCGGCTTCGCGAACGCGATCGTTCGAACCTGGTTGCGCTAGCCCCGGCCAGCCTGCGGTTGCCGTACCTCCGCGGGGTCCGGTAGGTACAGCTCCGCGCCGCAGCGAGTGCAGACTTGGACGTAGAGCTTGTGGACCTTCCCGCAGTGGGGGCAGCGGCGCTCGGGCTCGTCGACCTCCGGCCGATGGAGGACGACCGCGATCAGGCCGAGGACCGGCAGCACCGAGCCAACGATCAGCCAGATGAAGAACGAGCTGCCCTTCGCGCGCCCGATGACCGCGGTGGCGATGCCGAACGAGAGGGCGATGATCAGATACGGAGCCGCCATGCCTGGATTCTGGCGCAGAGCGGGAGGCGGCAGGCTTGCTCAGGAAACCGGGCGGTGGCTGCCGCCGCGCGCGTACTCCTCGACGCGAAGCGGCCGCGGGTGGCCGATGGAGCCTACCTCGGCAACGTCACGGCTAAACGGCAACCCGACGGTCCAGTCCACAACGGCACGGATCTTGCGCGCCGTGCCCGGGATCTGGCTCATGTGGTAGGTGCGGGCCATCCACCAGGCGGGAAATCCCGAGAAGGTGAACCGACCCAGCCGGCCGACCGCCTTGTAGCGCCCCAGGTTGACGAAGGCGCCCCTGTTGCGGTAGCGAAACGGGGCGGGCTTACCGATGCCAAGCTCGGCGGCCACGTTTCGCGCCACCGTCCGGCCCTGGCGGATCGCGTGCTGAGCGGTCGGTGGGGACGGCCTGGCCATGTCGGCCGAGGGATCGGGGACCGCAGCGCAGTCGCCCAGCGCCCACACACCCTCCATGCCCTCGACCCGCATGTACTCGTCCACACGTACCCGGCCGTGATCGTCAAGCGGCACGCCCAGCCCGGCGAGGCTGGGGTGCGGCGCGACGCCCGTCGTCCAGACCACCGTCCGGCTTGGGATTCGCTCCCCGGTCGAGAGCGTCACCGCGTCCGGCTCCACCGACTCGAGGCGAGTGCCGAGGCGGATGTCGATCCCGCGACCCCGGAGCTCCCGCGCCGCGTACTCGGCCAGCTTCAGGTCGATCTCCGGCAGCACGCGGTCGGCCGCCTCGACCAGGATCCATCGCATCCCCTGGAGTCGCGCTCGCGGGTAGGCATCCATGGCGTCGGCCGCGAAGTCCTGGAGCTCGGCGAGCGCCTCGAGCCCCGCGTAGCCCCCGCCGACGAACACGTACGTGAGCAGCTCCTCGCGCCGCTCGGGGTCCTCGCTGGCGTTGGCGGCCTCGAGCGTCTCGATCACGTGGTTCCGGAGCCAGATGGCGTCGGCGAGGCTCTTGAACCCGATCGCGTGCTCCAGGCCGGGGATGGGCAAGAGCCGGGACACCGAGCCCAGCGCCAGCACAAGCTGGTCGTAGCGCTGCTCCTCCGTCTCGCCGTCGTGGGTGCGAATCGAGACCGTGCGCGCGGCCGGGTCGTGAGCCGAGACCGCCCCCAGCCTCAGAAACGTGCGCTTGAGCATGTCGCGAAGCGGCGTCACCACGTGGCGCGGCTCCAGGGTCCCGGCCGCGGCCTCGGGAAGGAATGGTGTGTAGAGCAGGAAGTTGACGTCGTTGACCAGCATCAGCCGGGCGGACTGCTTCGGCAGCAGGCGCTCCAGGTGACGAGCGGCATGCGCCCCCCCGAACCCACCACCGGCGATGACGACGTTCCAGGCCATGCACCGAGCCTACCACCTTGTAACAAGTTGTTACAAGTGCTGATCGGCGCTAGCTGAGCCCCAGCTTCTCCATGATCAAACGCGTCACCTCTCCCCCGTCGGCTCGGCCTTTGGTCTCGCGCATGACCGCGCCGACTATGGGGCCGATCGCCTTCGGGTTGCCCGCCCTCACCTTCTCCGCGGCCCCGGGCTCGGCCTCGATCGCCCGTTCGGCGATCGCCTCGAGCTCGCCCGCATCGGACATCTGAGTGAGGCCCTCGCGCTCCACGATTTCCGCCGGATCGCCGCCCTCGGCGACCAGGGTCGCCAGTACCTGCCGCGCGGCGCCCGTCGTTACCTGCTTCGACTCGACCATGCCGGCCAGCGCCGCCAAAGCCTCCGGCGAGACCTTGGAGCTTGCGGGATCCACCTCGCCGTCCCCCGCCTCCCGCAGCCGGCCCACGAGCTCGCCGGTGACCCAGTTGGCGATCACCTTCGGCTCCGCGCCGTCGCCCGCGGAGCCCTTCGCAGCCGCGCCCCTGCGCGAAGCGTCAAGGGCGCGCTCGAAATAGGCCCCAAGCTCAGCGTCGAAGGCAAGTTGGCGGGCGGTCACCTCCGGCAGCCCAAGCTCGGCCTCGTAGCGGTCGCGCCGCTCGGCCGGCAACTCGGGGAGCGCCTCGCGAGCTGCGCTCAGCATCTCCTGCGTCGGCGCCAGCGGGACCAGGTCGGGCTCCGGGAAGTAGCGGTAGTCGTGCGCGTACTCCTTCGAGCGCAGCGGAGTAAGCGCCCCGGTCCTCGGGTCGAAGTGAAAGGTCTCCTGCTCCACTTGGCCCCCCGCGGTGAGCAGCGCCCCCTGGCGCTCCAGCTCGGCGGCGATCCCCCGCTCCAGGAAGCGAAAGCTGTTCATGTTCTTGAGCTCGGTCTTGGTTCCCAGCTCCGCAGCACCGGCGCGGCGGAGCGAGACGTTGGCATCGCAGCGGAGGCTTCCCTCCTCCATGTTCACGTCGGAGACAGCGAGCTGCTTGATCGTGGTTCGCAAAAGCTGCGCCCATTCGCGCGCCTCGGCCGGGCCACGCAAGTCGGGCTCGGTGACGATCTCGACCAGCGGGGTGCCGCCGCGGTTGAAGTCGACCAGCGAAGCCGCGGAGCCGTGGATTCGCCCGGACTCCCCCAGGTGGATCAGCTTCGCGGCGTCCTCCTCCAGGTGCACCCGATGTATGCGGACCTCCCCGAGCCGCCCGCCGCTCGCCAGCGGGATGTCGTACTGGCTGATCTGGTAGCCCTTCGGCAGGTCGGGATAGAAGTAGTTCTTGCGGTGGAAGATCGAGCGTGCGGCCGGCTCGCAGCCCAGCGCGAGGGCGATCTGCAGCCCGTAGCGGACCGCCTGCTCGTTGATTGTCGGCAGGACACCGGGATGGGCGAGGCAGACCGGGCAGGTGTGCGTGTTCGGCTCCTCGCCGAAAGAGAGCTCGCAGCCGCAGAACATCTTCGTCCGAGTCGACAGCTGGACGTGGATCTCGAGCCCGATCACGGACTCGTATCCGTCCGGCACGCTCACCCCTGCGGCCCCATCGCCGGTGGCCTGGTGTCGAAGCCGATTGCTCGCTCGAGCGCGTGGGCCGCATCGAGAAGCCCGGACTCGCCGAAGGCCGGGGCGGCGATCTGGAAGCCCACCGGGAGCTCCGAGCCGCCGCCATCGGGCTCGGCAAGGCCGGCGGGGATGGAGATGGCGGGGATACCGGCCAGAGACATCGGCACCGTGCAGAAATCCGACATGTACATCGCCAGCGGGTTGGCCGTCCGCTCCCCGAGCCGGAAGGCCACCGTCGGCGAGGTCGGCGTGACCAGGTAGTCGAAACGCTCGAACGCGGCCTGGAAGTCGCCCGCGATCTTGGTGCGAACTCGCTGCGCGCGACCGTAGTAAGCCTCGTAGTACCCCGAGGAGAGGGCGTAGGTGCCGAGCATTATCCGCCGCTTCACCTCGGCGCCGAACCCCGCCTCGCGGGTGCGCTCGTACATCGAGATCAGGTCCCCGTCGGAGTCCGCGCGCGGCCCGAAACGCACGCCGTCGTAGCGGGCCAGGTTCGCTGAGGCCTCGGCCGGCGCCAGGACGTAATAGGCGGACAGACCGTGGGCCGCGTGGGGGAGCTCGCACTCGTCCACCTCGCCGCCCAGCTCCCGGATCACGCCCAGGGTACGCTGGAAGACCTCGGAGACGCCCGCCTCGATCCCCTCGGCGTCCGCCGACAGCTCCCGTGGCACCCCGAAGCGAAGCCCCTCGAGGCGCTCGCGCGAGGGCAGCGCGACCCCGCCCTCGATCCCGATCGCGGTCGAATCGCACGCGTCGCGGCCTTGGATCACCCGCAGGAGAAGCGCCGCATCGCCGACGTCGCGGGTCAGCGGCCCGCACTGGTCGAGCGAGGACGCGAAGGCGATCATCCCGTAGCGGGAGACGGCTCCGTAGGTGGGCTTCAGGCCGACGATGCCGCAGAACGAGGCGGGTTGGCGAATCGAGCCGCCCGTGTCCGTGCCGATCGCCCACGGCGCCGCCCGCCCGGCGACCGCCGCCGCCGAGCCCCCCGACGATCCTCCCGGGACCCGCTCGCGATCCCAGGGGTTGAGCACCGGGCCGTAGCCGGAGTTCTCGTTCGAGGAGCCCATAGCGAACTCGTCCATGTTCGTCTTGCCGAGCAGGCGGGCGCCTGCGTCGGCGAGGCGTCGCACCGCAGTGGCCGTGTACGGCGGCCGGTAGCCCTCCAGGACCCGCGACGCCGCGGTGGTCTCGATTCCCTCGGTGCAGAAGATGTCCTTGACCGCGATCGGCACCCCGCGCAGCTCACCGTCTGCGGCGCCGGCCTGCCCCGGCTCCGCTCGCCACAGGTAGGCGCCGAGCTCGTCGGCCGCCGCCCGCTTCGCGTAGGCGTCAAAGTACTCGTCCGCGGCCAGGCCGCCGGCCTCGATCCGCCGCAGCGCCTCGGCGACGCTCAAACCGAGGAGGTCAGCGCTCACGCCTGGGGAGAGGGCACGCGGAACGCCCCCTCGGCGGGGTCGGGCGCCGGCTCCAAGACCTGTTCGCGCGGCCAGCTCGGGCGCGGCTCGTCGGCGCGCAGAACGTTCTCCAGCGCGACCACGTGGGAGGTCGGCTCCACCCCATCCAGGTCGAGCTCGTCCATGCGCTCGACGTGGTCGAGGATCGTGGTCAGCTCGCCCGACATCCGCTCGACCTCCTCGTCCGTCAGCTCCAGTCGCGCCAGCCGGGCGACGTGCAGGACCTGCTTCCGATCGATCACGAAGCGGATTCTAGGCCGGGTAGGATGCCCCGCCTGTGAGCGCCGAGCTCTACAAAGGAAAATGACAGTGGGCGAGGCGCGAACAAGTCGTGATGGCGCCGAGCTCTACAAAGGAAAATGACCGTGGGCGAGGCGCGAACCAAATCGTCATGACTCCAGAGCGGGCGGAGCGATTCGTCGTCCTCAACCTGCGCCTGCTGGCGGCCAGCTTCGCGGTCGTCGGGATCC
>JBBPIK010000004.1:48982-56307 GCA_038040415.1 Actinomycetota bacterium | reverse complement strand
TTCGTCGTCCTCAACCTGCGCCTGCTGGCGGCCAGCTTCGCGGTCGTCGGGATCCTGTTCATCGTCACGCCCGACGGCGTCCTCGACGCGATCTCCGACCTCGGCGACTGGCTGCCGCTGGGCGAGTTCACTCCCGCGCCGGAGACAACGGAGCAGTTCTGGCTGGCGCTCGGCTTCGCCTACATGGTGGTGATCACCGGTATCTGCCTCGTGGTTCAGGCCGACGTGGCTCGCTACCGGCCGCTGCTTCTGGTGCTGGCGGCGGGCAAGACCGCCTCCTCGCTCGCCGCGCTGGGCTTCTACCTCTTCGACCAGGACGTCTTCATCTACCTGCTGAACTTCCTCGTCGACGGCTTCCTGGCCGCTGTGGCGCTGGTGCTCTGGTCGGTGGCCGGCCGGATGGGAGAGCCCGCCGCCCCCTCCTGAAGGCGCCCGCCGGGGCCGGGGGTCACCGAGCCGCATATCCAGCGCGGCCCGCTGAGCCCCGGCGAGCTGCGAATTCTTCGCGCGTTCGCGGAGGCGATGGCGCCGGGCTTCGGGGCGCTTCCGCCGGCCGCCAGCGCCGGCGGGCTGCCGCACTCGCGGCGCCGGGACGCGGTGGAAGTCGCGGAGCCGATCAATCGCTATCTGGCGAGCATGCCCAGGCGCAGCGTGAGGCAGATCAAGCTCGCCCTCCGCGTGATCGAATGGCTCCCGTTTCCGTGGCGATTCAGCCGCGCCAGCCTCGAGGCGCGCCAGGACTTCCTCCGCCGCCTCCAGGATTCGAGCATTCCGCGCGCCGCGGACCTGCTCCTCTTCCTCAAGGTACTCACGGGCCTCGGCTACGGCAACGACCCGCGGGTGCAGGCGGCAATCGGCTACCAGATGCGCTGCGAGGTCGGTGGCGATCCCCCTGACTCCGATTCCGATTCGGGCCTCGGCGATCTGAGCCCGCCGGCCGGCGGCGAGGAGTGCGACGTCGCGATCGTCGGCTCCGGCGCCGGCGGGGCCGTCGCAGCTGCGATCCTCGCCGAGGCGGGGCTCGAGGTCGTGGTCCTGGAAGCGGGCCCGTACATGGATCGGCGCACCTATCCCGACGAGCCACTCGCCGCGCTGGCCGCGCTCTACCGCGACGGCGGCCTGACGATCGCCGAGGGTCGCCCGGCAATCCCGACACCCGTCGGCCGTGCCGTCGGCGGGACGACCGTGATCAACTCGGGCACCTGCTTTCGGGCGCCCGACCAGGTGCTCGCGGGCTGGGCCGCCGAGCACGGGGTCGAGTGGGCCACCGAGCTGGACCCCGAATACGAGGCGGCCGAGGAGATGCTCCACGTGCGCCCCGTCGATCCGGAGCGGATGGGGCGAAACGGCCAGCTCTTGCGCGAGGGCGCCGAGGCGCTCGGGGTTCGCCACCAGCCCTTGAATCGAAACGCCGGCGCCTGTTTTCAATGCAGCTCCTGTCCGACGGGCTGCCGCTTGGACGCCAAGCAGGCGATGCACGTGTCCTACCTGCCGCGCGCGGTGGCCGCCGGGGCGCGGGTGCGGGCGCAGGTGGAGGCGCGACGGGTGATCTTCGAGCACGGCCAGGCCACGGGCATCGACTGCCTGGCGGGCGCGAACGGGAGGGCCCGCCCCTTCAAGCTCCGCGCCCGGCAGGCGGTGGTGCTGGCGGGTGGCGCCTTCGGGACACCGGAGCTCCTGCTGCGATCGGGCTTCCAATCGCCGAGCGGCCAGCTCGGCCACAATCTGCGCATCCACCCGGCGTGCTGGGTCGGCGCCCGCTTCGCCGAAGAGGTGCGCGGCTGGGACGGGGTGATGCAGAGCTACGCGGTGAACGAGTGGGAGGATCGCGGCATCCTGCTCGAGGCCACCTTCACGCCGCTCGCCTTCGGCGCCCAGTGGCTGCCGGGCACGGGGGTCGAGCACTCCGAGCGGGTGCTCGCCTACGACCGGATCGCCTCGACCGGCGTCCACCTCTCGGATCGGTCGGCCGGGCGGGTGGGGTTGTCGCGCAACGGCTCGCTGCGCATCACCTACCGCCTCACGGACGACGACGCCGCTCGGCTCACCTTCGGGATCGCCCGCGCGGCCGAGCTGTTCTACGCCGCCGGCGCCCGCGAGGTCTATCCGCAGATCGCCGGGATCCCGATGATCCCGAAGAACCGGGTCACCGACCTCGAGGTCTCGCCGCCCGCTGCCGGGGCGCTTCGCCTCGAGGCGTTCCACCCGATGGGGACAGCGCGAATGGACGCGGACCCCGGGGCCGGAGTCGTCGCCACCGACGGCGCCGTCCGCGGCGCGGAGGGTCTCTACGTTGCCGACGGCAGCCTGCTGCCCAGCTCGATCGGCGTCAACCCGATGATGACCATCATCGCCATGGCCTCCCGGGTCGCCCGCCAGCTCGCCGATCGCTTGAACTAGCGACGGCCGCCCCAAGGCGGCCGTCGCGGTTCAACCTCTCTTCCGGGACGCCCGAGTCCCGAAGCGAGCTACGAGGTCCCGCCCGGCGGTGGGGACGACGGCGGAGGAGAAGACGAAGACGGAGGAGGCGGGGCCGCGCCCGGACCCTCGTCCGGCTCGCGGAAGCGGTCCGCCTCTTCCCCAAACGAGGTTCCCTCTTCCTGCATCGCGCGCCACCCGCCGTAGGTGACGCCGATGGCCGCGATCAGGCCCAGCCAGACGCCGATCTTCCGGGTCACGTCGAAATCCTGGTTGAACAGCGCAGAAGCGGCGCTGACATCACCCGGCGTGTCGATGATGCGGTAGAGGAGCAGAATTACGGAGAGGATCCCGAGACCGGCGACCACCGCACTGGCGGCGACCGGGAGGCCCACCTCCGTCTGCGAGGCGCTGATCAGCGCCAAGCCGATCGCGCCGGCCACGGTGACCAGCAGCACGATGTCGATGAAGCCGAATGCCTGCCAGGCGTTTACACCGCTGTCCGGGACGGATTCGCCGGCAAGCTCAACCCCGTACCAGCTGAAGATGAACATGATCAGGATCAGCGCAATGCCCGATGCGCCGGCGATCTTCTCGCCCTGGGTAAGTCTGGTGAAGTCCATGGAGTCTCCTCTGGTGGATGACCTGTGCTTCATTCAACCTGAGGCGGTTGGATCCTTCCCAGCCTCGGGCTAGCGCAGCGGGCAGCGAGGCTATATCGCGCGTCAGTCGGATCAACAGGGAAATGGACGTTTAGGCGGAGCGGGCCTTGGCGGCCAGGACGGTGTTCTGAAGCAGCATCGCGATCGTCATCGGGCCGACCCCGCCCGGCACCGGCGTGATCGCGCCGGCCACCTCCCGAACGGCCTCGAAGTCCACGTCGCCGACCAGGCCCTCCTCGGTGCGATTCACGCCCACATCGATCACCGCGGCGCCGGGCTTCACCCAGTCCGCCTTCACCAGGCGCGGCGAGCCGACGGCGGCGACGAGGACGTCGGCACGGCGGCAGACGCCGGCCAGGTTCCTGGTGCGCGAGTGGCAAACGGTGACCGTGGCATTCGCGTTCAGGAGCAGGCTGGCGAGCGGCCTGCCGACCAGGATCGAGCGGCCGACCACCACCGCCTCCGCGCCCTCCGGCTCGACCCCGGCGTGTCGGAGGAGCTCCATCACGCCCTGTGCTGTGCACGGCACCAGGCCCGGGCGGCCCTGGGCGAGCAATCCGGCGCTTCGGGCGGTCAGCCCGTCGACGTCCTTACCCGCGTCGATCGCCGCGATCACGGCGTCCTGGTCGATCTGCTCGGGCAGCGGCAGCTGGACCAGGATCCCGTCCACCGCGTCGTCGCCGTTCAACTCACCGATCAGGGCGAGCGCCTCGTCCTGAGAGATCGAGGCCTCGAACTCGTGGTGAACCGAGCGCATCCCCACCTCCTCGGCCTGCCGGCGCTTGTTGGCGACGTAGACCTGCGAGCCAGGATCCTCGCCGACGAGCACGGTGGCGAGGCCCGGGACCCGGCCGCCGTTCGCGGCCGCGAGCTCCCGCACAGCCACAGCCACCCCAGCGCGGACCTCGGCCGCGACGGCCTTGCCATCTATCACCCTCGCGGTCACGCCCAGTGACTGCCCACTAGCCCCAGACCCGCGACCTCGGGCCTCAGACCTTCTTCAGCGGCGCGTAGTCCGCCATCAGCTTGCGCTCCGTCCCCTCACCCGCGAAGCGAACCACGATCACCTGATCCGGCTCCACCGCCGTCACCACGCCCTCGCCGAGGGTGGCGTGCACGATGTCGTCACCCACCTGGAGCTCGAGCGGCGACGGGTGCGGCTCGCGGCGGCCGCGGGCGCCGATCCCGATCGCTGCGCCCAGTCCCCCAGCCGCGGCCCAGCCAGTCGGCGATTCCGCGCCTTGTCGTTCCACCAGCTCGTCGGGGATCTCGCTCAGAAACCGCGAGCGCAGGTTGTACCCGCGACCGCCGTGGAGGCTTCGGCGGCGCGCGAAGGTCATGTACAGCCGCTGCTTCGCCCGAGTGACTCCCACGTAGCAGAGGCGTCGCTCTTCCTCGAGATTGCCCTCCTCCAGCGAGCGCATGTGCGGGAATACTCCCTCCTCGCAGCCGATCATGAACACCGCCTCGTACTCGAGGCCCTTGGCGTTGTGAAGGGTCATCAGGGTGCAGAGGCTCTGCTCGGTCTCGAGCGCGTCCTGATCCGTGTACAGGGCGATCTGAGCCAGGAACTCCTCCAGCGGCCCCGCCTCGCTCTCTCCCTCGAGCTCGCGGTTGGCGTCGAACTCCCCGGCGACGCCGATCAGCTCCTGGAGGTTCTCGACTCGCCCCTCCGCCTCGATCGTCCGCTCGGCTTGGAGCGCCTCGAGATAGCCGCTGTCGGTGAGCACGGCCTCGAGCAGCTCGGCCACCGAGCCGGCTCCGTTGTCGGCTTCGACGCGCTCGCGCAGGCTGCGCATCGTCTCGGCAAACCGCCGCACCGCCTTCAGCGCCGCCGCGCCCAGGCCGGGCGCCTGCTCAGGCTGGGAGAACACCTCCCAGATGTCCTGCCCGGTGGTGTTGGCGTGGGACAGCAGCCGCGCCTCGGTCGTCTGGCCAATCCCGCGCCTCGGCGAGTTCACGATCCGGGCAAACGAGACCGCATCGGCGGGGTTCGTGATCAGGCTCAGGTAGGCGATCGCGTCCTTGATCTCGGCCCGCTCGTAGAACTTCGTGCCCCCGATCACCTGGTAGGGGATCTCGAAGCGGACCAGCGTGTCCTCGAGCACCCGGCTCTGCGCGTTGACCCGGTAGAAGACCGCGATCTCGTCGCGCGGGACGCCCTCGTCCGCCGCCAGGCGCTCCACCTCCGAGGCCACGTAGCGAGCCTCGGCATGCTCGTCGTCGAGCTCGACGATCGTCACCGGCTCGCCGCGGCCAGCGTCCGTCCAGAGGCGCTTGGGCTTCTGGCCGCGATTGTTGGCGATCACCCCGTTGGCCGCGTCGAGGATGGTCTGGGTGGAGCGGTAGTTCTGCTCCAGCTTGACCGCCGTCGTATCGGGGAAGTCGCGCTCGAACTCGAGGATGTTGCGGATGTCCGCATGACGAAAGCCGTAGATGGACTGAAAATCGTCCCCCACCACGAACAGGTTTCCGTGCTCCTCACTGAGGAGCTGGAGGAGCCGGTATTGGACCCGGTTCGTGTCCTGGTACTCGTCGACGAGCACCCAGCGGAAGGCGCGGCGGTAGCGCTCGCGTACGTCCTCGAACAGCTCCAGCAGGTTGACCGTCCGCACGAGGAGGTCGTCGAAGTCCATCGCGTTGGCCTCCAGCATCCGCCGCTCGTACAGCCGGTAGACGTCGGCCGAGGTGCGCTCGAAGTGGGAGCCCTGGGCAGCGCCGTACTCGTCTGCGTCGATCAGCTGGCTCTTGGCAGAGGAGATCTGCGCCCGTACGGCGCGGGGCGGAAACCGCTTGGGATCGACGTCGAGCTCCTCAAGGCAACGCTTGACCATCCGCAGCGAGTCGGCCCCGTCGTAGATCGTGAAGGCGCGCTTGTAGCCGAGCCGCTCGGCGTCGGCGCGGAGGATCCGCGCGCAGGCTGAGTGGAAGGTCATCACCCACATCAGCCGTGACACGCGGCCGACCAGCTGCTCGACCCGCTCGCGCATCTCGCCGGCGGCCTTGTTGGTGAAGGTGATCGCGAGGATCTCCGAAGGTTGCGCCTGCCCGGTGGCCAGCAGGTAAGCGATCCGGTGGGTGAGCACCCGCGTCTTCCCGGAGCCGGCGCCGGCCAGGACCAGGAGCGGGCCCTCGCCGTGCGTGACCGCCTCGCGCTGCGGCGGGTTCAGCTCGGCGAGCAGGCGCTCCACCTGGCTCGCGCCCGGCTCGGTCGGCCTCAGCTCGGTCTCGGTGGCCACCAAACGAGAATAGCTACGGCCGCGGCGCGGTCAGAGCAGGTCAGCCGCCGGCAGTGGAGGGCCCGCGCTTGGGATTCAGCTCGCGCACCTCGCCCTCTGCCCGCTTTCCGTCGAGCTCGCCGATCCGCCGCTCCAGCTCGCCGATCCGCTCCGCCAGGGCCTTGATCGCGTCGGCTACCGGGTCCGGCAGGTGAATCCAGTCGGCATCGGGACCCTCGACCCTGCGGCCCTCGACCCGAACCGGGTGGCCGGGATTGCCGACCACGGTGGAGTTGGGCGGCACGTCCTCGATCACGACCGTGTTGGCGCCAACCTTGGCGCAATGGCCGACCGTGACCGGGCCCAGCAGCTTGGCGCCGGAGCCGATCGAGACGTCGTCCTCAACCGTCGGGTGGCGCTTGCCGCGCGCAAAGCCGGTGCCGCCCAGCGTGACCCCCTGGTACAGCGTCACCCGGTCGCCGATCTCGGCGGTCTCGCCGATCACGACCCCGGACCCGTGGTCTATGAACAGGTCGGCGCCGATCCTCGCGGCCGGATGGATCTCGACCCCCGTCACCGACCGGCTCGTGTAGGAGAGTGCCATCGGCACCAGCGGCACCCCGGACTCGTGCAGGGCATGGGCGACGCGGTGGACGAGGATCGCCTGCACCCCGGCCCAGTTCATGAGGATCTCGGCCGTGCCGACCCCCCGCGCCGCAGGGTCGCGATCGCGCGCCGAGGCGACATCGGCCCTGATCTCCTTGACCACGCGCTGGAGGGTGCCGAGCCCGAGCATGGCTAAAGCGTAGGGACTCAGGCCGAAGCGCCGGGTGGCGCCCGGTTGGCCGGGGCTAGGGACGAAGTCCCGGTAGGTGCGTGCAAGCCTGCCGGGTCAGGCTTGGACCCTAGCCCGCCGAAAACGTAGGCGAAGCCGAGGCTTTCGGCGGAGTTATTCATTCCGGGGCGAAGAACGGCAGCGACATGTAGCGCTCGCCGCCGTCGGGGATGACGACAACGACCCGCTTCC
>JBBPIK010000004.1:0-48882 GCA_038040415.1 Actinomycetota bacterium | reverse complement strand
GGCAGCGACATGTAGCGCTCGCCGCCGTCGGGGATGACGACAACGACCCGCTTCCCGGACAGCTCGGGCCGGGCGGCGAGCTCGAGCGCCGCGCCGATCGCGGCGCCGGCCGAGATCCCGACCAGGAGACCTTCGAGCCGCGCCGCCTCGCGCGCCCGCCGAAGCGCGGTCTCGTCGTCCACCGGGATCACCTCGTCGATCACTGAGCGGTCGAGCACCTCGGGCACGAAGCCGGGGCCGATCCCCTGGATCTTGTGCGGGCCCGGAATCCCGCCGGAGAGCACCGCCGAGGTGGCGGGCTCCACGGCGACCACCTGGACCGAGGGGCGGCGCTCCTTGAGCACCTGCCCGACGCCGGTGATCGTGCCACCGGTGCCGACGCCGCAGACGAGCGCGTCTACCTCGCCGTCGAGATCGCGCCAGATCTCCTCGGCGGTCGTGCGCCGGTGGATCTCGGGGTTGGCGGGGTTGTTGAACTGCTGGGGCATGAACGCGCCGCGGTCGCTCGCAATCCGCTCCGCCAACTCCACCGCCTCGTTCATGCCACCCAGCGACGGGGTCTCGTGGACCTCGGCGCCGTAGGTGCGGAGCAGCGCGGTCCGCTCCCGCGTCATCCCCTCGGGCAGCGTCAGCACCAGCTCGTAGCCGCGGGCCGCGCAGACCATCGCCAGCGCGATCCCGGTGTTGCCGCTGGTCGGCTCGACGATCACCGAACGCCCGGGCTCGATCCGCCCCTCGCGCTCGGCGGCGTCGATCATCGCCACCCCGATCCGGTCCTTGACCGAGCCGCCCGGGTTCAGGTACTCGAGCTTGGCGACGACCTGGGCCCCGGGCCCTTCGGCCATTCGTCGCAGGGCGACGAGCGGCGTGTTGCCCACCGTGCTCGACGCCTCGCGCGCGATCGCGGCAAGCCCGTCTGCTGTTCGCGGCTCTCCACCCACGCTCCGAGCCAAAGTACCCGATGTGCCCGCGCCGGCAGAGTTGCGATTCCATATGAATCAGCAACTCTGCCCGGACGAGGCCGAGGCATACCGAGTACCGGGTACGGCCCGCAAACACGGATTGACGGCGGCCCCCGCTCGGGTGTAGCGCCCTCGTGACAGCGGACACAACCGGTGCCCGCTCCTCGAACCGTGTGGGAGGGCCTGTCATGTCCCGAGCGATCCGCCAGCACCTCCGCTCAAACGTCGTCGGCTACATCGCGCTGCTTTGCTTTGCGATGGGCGGAACCGCCTACGCCACCCATCCGGGCGGCGCCAACACAATCAGCACCGCGGACATCATCGACGGCCAGGTCCAGAACGCCGATCTGGGACCGAGCGCGGTCACCGGGCCCAAGGTTTCCCCCGGCACCTTGGACGGCTCCGATGTCGTCACCGGCGGCCTGCTCGGCTCCGACATCGCGACTGACACCCTGGGCAGCGTGGACATCGGCGCGAACGCGGTCGGCACCAGCGAGCATTCGACCTCGATCCCGGCCGCGCGGGTGACGCGGACTACCGGCCAGGTAGTCCCACACGCCACGGCAGGGCGGAGCACAGGCTTGGCGTGGGAGGAGGATGACGGCAACCGTGCCAACGGGTTCAGCACCATGGCGAGGCTCGTGGCGGGCGATTACGTCGAACTGATCGTGTCACAGCTCAGCGGCAGTTCCAAGACCATTGGGAGCTTCCCCGAGTACAGCCCCGAGTTCTCGATGACCTGACTGGCGCCCGGGTCGTAGCGGTAACGCCGGGCCGTCCGTTGCGGTTGCGTCTCAGTCGCCCGGCCCTCACCTGCGACCTCGCCAGCCGGCTCAGGGATCCCTAGCCGAGCATCTCGATGCCGTAGGCCTTCCCGAGACCCTGGATGCGTTCCATATCGGGCTCTTCCTCGAGTGGCGGAGGAAGGGAGCGGCTCTCAGCAGGCTCGCTCAGTTCTCGGATGAGGCCCTCGAAGCCGGCCGGGGTGAGAATGAACAGCATGCGGCAGCCCTCGTCTCCGACCGCGTAGCGGTGCGGAACGTCGCGCGGGCCGAAGACGAAGTCGCCCGAGCTCGCCTGGACCGTCGTGCCTCCGGCCTCGAACGTGACGGCGCCGTCGAGAACCCAAAATCCCTCGTCTTCGCGATGATGAACGTGAAGCGGCGCCTCGGCGCCAGCGGGCTCGGCGATCTCCACGATCGCGAGCTGCCCGCCTGTGTCCTCCGCGGTGAGCTTGATCTCGACCAGCGCGCCGAACCACCAGCGGGCCTCTCCCTCGCCGCGTCGCGCCGCGACCACCTTGGCTTCATGTTCCATCGGCACCTCCCTTTCTGTCGTACTAGATGTGGTACATCCCCGCCCCGGCCTCCTCGGCCTCGCGGCGGGCGATGTCGGCGATCGTGGTGCCCCGGAAGACGTCGCGAAGCGCCTCGACGCCCTGCTCCCAGATGCCGCCGGCCTCCTTGCCCTCCTGCCCCACCCTGCCGTCGAGCGACTGCACGACCTCGAGCACGTTGATCTCCTGGGCCGGTCGCGCGAGCGTGTAGCCGCCCTTGACGCCGCGGTGGCTCTGCAGCAGCCCATCGCGACGCAGGGTCGTGAACAGCTGCTCGAGAAACTGCACCGGCATGTCGCGCCGCTCGGCGATCTGCGCGATCGGGACCGGCCGCTCCCCGGAGCGCGCCAGCTCGGCGAGGGCGACCACGGCGTAGCGGGACTTCGAGGTCACGGAGATCATCCGAGGACCTTTTGTATCGGAATCGGCGGCGTCGAAGAAAAGGTCGCTGTTTCCGCTCCGCAGCGGGCGCGATCCGTTTGGCCGTCGCTAGGATGGGAACAACGGCCCGGATCGTCGGAGTTGTGCTCTCGGGGACCCGGTGACCGTGGCTTAGCCGCGGAGTTCTGGCCGAGTGAGGATTTGTGAGCGAGGACCGACGCTGCATGGTCATAGACCCCCAGCCCACCGTGCGCCTAGGGGTGCGGGAGGCTCTCGGGCGCCGGTATGAGGTCGAGGAGGCCGAGAACGGGGATGGCGCCCTCGAGCTGCTCACCTCGATCGGCGACTTCGACGTCGCGATCGTCGATCTTGGCATCTCGAACGGGCGGGAGCGAGGCGAGGATCTCTCGGGAATGGCGGCGATCCGCGCCCTTCGCAAGGCCCAGCCCGGCCTGGGGATCGTCGCTCACGGGCCCCAGGCCCAGCATCACGCAGCCACCGAGGCGATCAAGGCAGGCGCCACCGCCTATGTCGTCAAAAGCTCGTCGGTCGAGGAGCTGCACCGAGCCGTGGACGCCGCCGTGGCGGCCGAGCGCTTCGTCGACCCGGCGGCCGGCCGCCCCGGGCGCGGGTCTGGGCTCACGCGCCGCCAGCGCCAGATCATTCAGCTCTACGCCGACGGCCAATCGACCGCGCGGGTCGCCAAGCGCCTCGGCCTGAGCGCGGAGACCGTTCGCACGCACACGAAGGCGATCCTGGCGCGGCTCGGCGCCCAAGACCGCGCCCACGCGGTGGCAATCGCCCTGCGCTCCTCACTGATCGAATAACCGCGTGTGGACCTGCCGGGTCAGGCTTGGACCCTAGCCCGACGGCAACGTAGCCGAAGGCGAGGCTGCCGCCGGATTGATTCTCGCGGTAGCAGCGTGTGGACCTGCCGGGTCAGGCTTGGACCCGAACCCGCCGAAAACGTAGGCGAAGCCGAGGCTTTCGGCGGAGTTACTCCGAAGCCGAGGCTTTCGGCGGAGTTGTTCTTCCTAGATCCAACCCCGGTCGCGTGCGATCAGGACCGCTTGGGCACGATCGACCGCATCGATCTTGCGGTAGACGTTGTGCAGGTGGGTGCGAATCGTGCTCACCGAAAGCGACAGGTCGGAGGCAATCTGCTTGTAGACCTTGCCCTCCGCGAGTCCGCGCAGCGCGTCGATCTCGCGGCTCGACAGCGGGCAGGGGTCCGAGCTGCGTCGGCGCTCGGTGCCCGCATACGGAAACTCGTAGACGAGCGCCCCCAGCTGCTCGCGCTCCAGCCCGAGCCTTGAGGCCGCGTCGACGATCGCGTCGACGGGGGCGGCCTCGCCGTGAGCGTGGTGGACGATCAGGTCGGCGAGCCGGATAGCCGCCGCGTGTCCGCCGGCGCGCGGCGTGTGGTGCCGCTCGACTGCCGCCGCGACGCCCCGGGGAAGCCCCCAGCGCCGGGCAAGGACCGCGCCGACCAGCGCATGGTCGATCCCGAGCTCGCGACGCTCGCACCGCACCCGCGCCTCGGGCGCGAGCCGCCGGTCGTCGAGCTTCTCGAACTGGTCGTACATCTCGGACAGGACGAGGCGTCCCACGTCGTGAAGAAGCGCCGCAACCGCCAGCTCGTCTCGCTCCGGAAGGCGCGCCAGCTCTCCGATCCGGTCGGCGGCAATACGGGTGGCCACCGCGTGACGCCGGAAGCGCTCGTATCGCTCTGCTCGAGCACTTGGCGAATCAAGCGGGTCGTAGGTTTCGATTGATGCGACGACTTCTCGCACGCCGGGTGGGCTGAGCGCCTCGATCGCCTGTTCCACGCCGCCGGTTCTGCCATTGGCGTGGGCGCCGCCGGCCGCGCGCATGACGGCAATCGTCAAAGCGACGTCGGACTCGATCGCCTGGGCCAGCTCCCCCTTTGACGAGACCTCGTGCTCGGAGGCGCGAAGGAGGCGCCGGCGCGACTCGGCCAGCGCCGGCAGGCGCGAAGCGGAGTCGAACGCCGCGGCAAGACGGCGGCCGCCCTGTCCCCCGTCGCGCTCTCTTGTCGTCGCCGGCTTGGGCATCCCACCATTCGCTTTCCTTGGCTTCGCGTTCCGTGGCTTGGTTTGCGTTTGGGACGGCGGGCGCTTCCGGGATGGGCTCGTGGCAACCTTTCGCGACGCTGGCGCGCGCTTTTGCGGCGCCCGCTGACGTCGCTGCTTGGTGGCTACCGGAGGCATGCGTGTTGCTACCCGCTTTCATGATCGGCAAGGCGGAGGCGCTTGTTTAGCCCTGGCGCCGAGACCGCGCCCTCACCCGCCCTGGGGGGTGTCCCCCGTTCGGGCTCACCCGAGCCTGTTCAGCGCCTTCTCGATTCTGGCCAGGGACTCTTCGCGTCCCAGCGCGGCGAGCGAGTCGAAGATGCCCGGCGAGACGGTGGTGCCGGTGATCGCAACCCGGATCGGCTGATAAACGGCCTTCGCGCTGCGGCCTGAGCGCTCGACGATCGGGCTCAGCGCCGCCTCGATCGAGGCCGGGTCGAAGCCGTCCACGGAGCGCAGGGCCTCGAGGGCTTGTGTAAGCACGGAGCGCGCCTCGGGGGTCATCACCCGCTCCCAGGCATCCGCATCGTCGGGCGACCCCAGGAAGAGGAACCGGATCAAGGGCCATGCCTCGTCGAGCGTCTGTGCCTTGTCTTGGACGATCTCGCATGCGGTCCTCCGTTGCTCGGGTTCCGCGGCATCGAACGCCTCCGCGCCCGGCTCGCCGTGGAGTCGCAGATGAGCGCCCAGTCGCTGCTCGTAGGAGTCAAGCGGCAGTTCGCGCATGAAGCGCCCGTTGAGCCAGCGCAGCTTGCGGTCGTCGAAGATCGCCGAGGAGCGCCCCACACGGTCGATCGAGAAGCGCTCGATCAGCTCGTCGGTGCTGAGAATTGTCGCGTCGTCCTCGGCGCCCCAACCGAGCAGAGCGAGATAGTTGCGGACCGCGACCGGCAGGTAGCCGCGCTCACGCAGCTCCTGCACCGAGGCGGCGCCATGACGCTTCGACAGCTTGCGCCCGTCGGGCCCGTGCAGGAGCGGCAGGTGCGCATACCGCGGCGCGACGGCGTCGAGGGCACGCAGGACCAGCAACTGCTTCGGCGTGTTCGACAGGTGGTCGTCGCCACGAACGACGTCGGTGATCCCCATGTCGGCATCGTCCACTGCGACCGCGAGGTTGTACAGCGGGGTGCCGTCACCCCGCGCGATCACGAAGTCGTCCTGGGTCCGGTTCTCGAACCGCACCGGCCCGCGGATCAGGTCCTCGACCACGGTCACCCCCTCGTCCGGGACGCGCAGGCGGATCGCCGCGCCAGGCTCGTCCCGGGGCTCGCCCCGGTAGCCGGCGCCCCCGTGGGCCTGCTTCCAGGAGCGAACGTCCTCCGCGACGGCCGGGTCGGGGTAAGCGTGGCCGCCTGCAAGCAGCTCCCCCACCCGCTCGCTGTGGCGCTGGCGGCGTTCGAACTGGCTCATCGGGCCCTCATCCCAGTCGAGCTCCAGCCACCGCAAAGCATCCAGGATCTGCTCGACGTTCTCGGGCACGGAGCGCTCGCGGTCCGTGTCCTCGATCCGCAGGACAAGCGTGCCGCCCAAGTGCCTGGCGAGCAGCCAGTTGTAGAGGGCCGTTCGGGCACCGCCGATATGGAGCGCCCCCGTCGGCGAGGGGGCGAAGCGAAGGCGAGGCATCTAGGCCCGTGAGACTACGGGCGCAGCACGTCGATCGCGGCGCCGCCAGCGCCGCTACGGAAGGGCTGCTCGGTCGCCGGCGTTGCGGCAGTCATCGCGACGGCCGGCCCCGGCTCACTCCGGACTATGAACTGCTCGCTCGGTGCCTCCAGGTCGAACTGGGCCCGCTGCCCGAGCGCCCGCGCCGTCTCGAAGATGATCATCAGATCCGCGAGCAGCGAGCGGTGCTTCAAGTAGTAGAGGTCGTGACAGAGCTTCCAGGCGGATCCTTCCTTCGTTCCCGCATAGCCGCAGCGCACCTGGGCCCACCCCGTGATGCCGGGCTTCACAAGGCTGCGGCGCCGGTAGTGAGGGAAGCGGCGCTCGAGCTCCGCCACGAGCTCGGGCTGCTCTGGCCGCGGGCCGACCAGCGTCATCTCGCCACGCAGCACGTTCCACAGCTGGGGCAGCTCGTCGATGTGCAGCTTGCGCATCACCCGGCCGACGGGCAGCACGCGATCGTCGTCGCGGCTCGACCACTGTGCGCCGTCCGCCTGTGCCCCCGGGCGCATCGAGCGCAGCTTGACCATCTCGAACTCGCGGCCACCCTCGCCGATCCGCCGCTGGCGGTAGAGCACCGGCCCGCGATCCGAGAGCTTGATGGCGACCGCGAAAAGGGCAATCAGCGGCGCGAACGCGACCAGCGCGACGCTGCCGATCGCGAAGTCGAAGAGCCGCTTCGAGATCGTCGGGGTGCGCCGGTAGCGCGGATGCATCAGATACTGGAACCAGGCGGCATTGATCTGGCCGACGGGAACGTGGCCCAAAAGCTCCTCGTAGAACTGGCTTGCCTCGATCAACCTCACTGGGAGGTCAAGGCAGGCCGCGCCGACCCCTTCGAAGATGTCGAGGCGAGAGACCTCCCCGGCCGGCCCCTGCGCGTGGACGAGCAATTCGATCTGGTGGGCGGGGACGATCCGGCGCAGGCCCTCGATCGAGCCGAGGTGAGGAACGCCGGGGGCGAGGTCGGAACGAGGTAGGCCACCGACGGAGATCCAGCCCAGCGCCCGGTAGCCACGGATCTTTGCCGTGGCGATCTCCCTGCTGAGCCCCTCCGCAACCTCCGGGTCGCCGATCACCGCGATCCGCGCCCCAACGTTCATGTCGAAGCGGTCCCGGACCCAGCAGCCGAGGGCAGCGAGCGGCACCGCGCCGGCCACCGCGGGGATCAGGGAGTCGCCCAAGGAGCCCATCCCCGTGGAGAGTGCGACCGCCCACGCCACGAGGGCCCCCAGGAACGGGGCCATGCCGCACATGGCGAGCCTCGCGACCGGCATCAGGTGGAGCGGATACCTCGTCCTGCTGACCAGCTGGCTTGCGACCAGGATGCAGATCGCCACCACTCCCCCCCAGTAGGGACGGTTGGTGTGAGCGAAGGCGAGCAGGCCAGCGGCTGCGGAGGGCACGATCCCGAGCGCGACCAGGTCCAGCACCCGGCGTGCGTTGAGCACGCCAAGCTGCCAGGAGCGAGGCTGCTCCGTATGCGTGTCCAATGTGGGCTCCAAGATCTGTCTCATTTCGGCTCGTCTGCCTCGTAACCCGTCAGAGCGCGCTCAGTTGCGGACCCGAGCGGCGCGGGACGACCGAGCAGGAAGCCCTGCCCGTACGGAATCCCGATCTCGGTCAGCGTCTGCAGCTGGTCCTCTTCCTCGAGGCCCTCCGCCACCACCGTCAGGTCGAGCTCGTCTGCCATCGAACGGACGGCATCCAGGAGCGCGGTCGCGCGCCGGTTGCGCGCGGTGTCCGTGGTCAGCGAACGCGGAATCTTGATGATGTCCACCGGCAGTCGCACCAGCTGCGCGAGGGAGGAATGCCCGGTGCCGAAGTCGTCGATGGCCACTCGCACACCCAGGCGGCGGACGGCCTCGAGCCGGGTGGTCGCAAGGATCAACCCGTCCATCAGCTCGGTCTCGACGACCTCCAGGATCAGGCGATCCGCCGGCACCTGTGAGTCGGCCAGGGCCCTTTCGAGATCTGTGAGGAAGTGCCGATGCTCGAGCTGGCTCGACGAGACGTTCACGCACATGAAGCCTTCGTTGAGCGGGCCCTGTCCAGAGCAATCCGCAAGCGCCCGGCCAAGGGTCCAGCGAAACACCTCGGGCATCACGCCGGCCGCCTCGGCCACCGGGAGGAAGTCCGTCGGCAGCAGCTCGCCACGAACGGGATGGCGCCAGCGAACAAGTGCCTCATGGCCCGCTATCCGGCGGCCATCGAGCAACCGGATGGGCTGGTAATGGACAACGAGCTGATCGTTGCGGATTGCCGCGGGCAGCTCCGCGCCGAGGTTGTACCGAAGGGCCGCCTGCTCGTACATCGTGAGCCGGAAGAGGGCCTTGCGGTTCTTGCCCCCGTCCTTCGCCGCGTACATCGCGAGGTCGGCGTTGCGCAGCAACTCCTCCGAGTCCGCTCTCCCGGGCTGCGCCATCGCGATGCCGACGCTGATCCGGGTGCCACCCCGGCCGTTCGCTCGCTCGTCATGCAGGGCACGGGCGATGCGCTCGGCGATCTGCTCGGCCTCGGCCTCGCCGGCGATGTCCTCGAGCAGGACCCCGAACTCGTCTCCGCCAAGCCGCGCCGCCGTGTCGTGCGGGCGCATGCACCGCTCCAGCCGATTCGCCACCCGAACCAGTAGCTGGTCGCCGACGGCGTGACCGTGCGTGTCATTCACCGACTTGAAGTCGTCGAGGTCGATGAACAGGACCGCCAGCGGCGCCTGCGAGCGCCGGGTCAACGCATGCTTGAGACGCTCGATGAACAGAACGCGGTTGGCGAGACCCGTCAGATCGTCGTGCAGGGCGTGGTGCCTGAGCTCACGCTCGATGCGTCGAAGCCCCGTGAACGACTCGCTGAGCCGGTCGACCTCGAGCGCCGCGCCCGCGTGGGCGGCCAGAAGCTGGACCAGCGCCACGTCGTCGCTCGAGAAGCCCTTCCGCTCGTTGACGGGATCGGCGACAAGCACCGCGCCCTTGAAGCTGCCGGCCTGAACGATCGGAGCGGCGATCGCCTCCTCGATCCCCTCCGCACGCAGCCCCTCCCGCACCTTGACGCTCGCCGCCGCGGGCAGGTGCACGCCCTGGCTGAGGCCTGCAACCGCATTCCAGACGGCATCGGTTGAAGGATCGATAGCGCGTGGACGAGCGATCGAACGGCCGGGCTCCAGCCTCGCTCGCAGGGCGCTCGCCGCCTGCTCGTGCGAGAGCAGCACGAGCTCGGCCCTGCGGGCGCCGAACATGTCATGGGCGTGATCCAGCAGCGCGGCAATGGCGTGTTCGGCGTCGGGCGCCTCGCAGATGGCGCGCGTAGCGCGGGCGAGCTGCTCGCTTTGCTCGCGGCTGCGGCGCTCGCGCCTGGAGGCGCGGTAGGTGATCGTGAGGACGACGGCGGGCATCAGCAGGAGGAGCGCCGCCACCGGGTCCCGCCAGACGACAACTGCTCCGGCGACCCCCAGCGCCACGTTGGTGAGCGAGGCGCCGAGCGCGAAGACCACGGTCCAGCCGAGCTCGCGCAGCGCGAAACTGTCCTCGGTCAGGTAGATCGCCAGCTGTACGAGCAGCGCGCCCAGGATCGCCGAGCCCGCCAACCCCGCGGCTGCGGCGAGCCAGCCCAGGGGACCGATTGCCTGCGCCGGATCGACGATTGCGGCGAAGACGATCGTCGCGAGCGAGACCTCGAGCGCAAACCGCGACAGGTTGAACCACAGCTTCGCAGGCGGCTGACGCTGGACGAGACCGAGGGCGATCGCGTCGCCGACGAGCACCGCGAGCACCAAGTCGACCGGCGCAACGAAGAACAGGCCGAGGACGATCGGTATGTCGCCCAGCGAGACGGGGTGCGCCTCGCGGCGCAGGTGCAGATTGACCGCCAGCGCCTCGCACGCGCAGACGGCCAGCGCGATCAGCGGCCACGGCAACTCGACGGGGGCGGACAGCTGCTCCATGCGGGCCGGTCCGAGAACGAAGAGCCCCGCGGCGGTGACCGTGAGCAACGAGTTGAGTAGGAAGATGCGACGCACGACCTAGCCCCAGCCCACGTTCGACCACTGGTTCTGAGCCCAACCTTGCATGCGCCATGAGCTCCGTGCCCAGCCGTCGCCGGTCCAGCTGCCCTCGCGCCAGCTCGAGCGCGTCCAGCCGTCCGACGTCCACGCGTCGCCGCGCCAGGAGCTGCGCGTCCACGGCACGGACGCCCAGCGAGTCCGTCGCGCTTGCCCCTCCGCGTCACGGCATGCGCAATCCGCCCTCCATGACGCTGTTGTCCTCCCTGACACAGTCGCGATTCCCCCGCCCTGTAGCTCCCTGCCGCCTAGCCCGGTCCCCCGCACCCCGGGGGAGGATTGAACGTAGGCGGTGATGCTGCCCAGCGCAAGCACTTCCTACCACGTACCCGTAGACGCTTCCAGGTAGATTTACCTCAAATCGGGTAGGGGGAACCCGGTACAGGGAGGTTTCGACTCGCCGATCGCGACGCCCGGAGGAGGCTGCGCGCCCGCGCCCGCGGATAACCTGGCCGCCCGGTGCTGATCGGAGCCCATGTTTCCACGGCGGGCGGGCTGGTGAACGCCGTCCATCGCGGGGTCGAGCGTGACTGCGAAGCGATCCAGATCTTCCACCAGAGCCCCCGGATGTGGCGACCGACGTCCTACACCGAGGAGGACTTCGAAGCGTTTCGCGAGGGGATCGCCACCTCGCCGCTGCAAGCCGTCGTCATCCATGCCGTTTACCTGATCAACTGCGCCAGCAAGGAGCGGGAGATCCGGCGTAAATCGCTGATCTCGCTGGAGCACGCGCTGCGGATCGGCGATGGAATCGCCGCTGCCGGGGTTGTCCTGCACGCCGGAGCACGCAAGGGAGAGCCTCAGGGTCCTTCGATAAAACGTGCCGGCAAGGCCATCCGCGAGGCGCTCGAAAGCTCGGAGCGCTCGCCGCTGCTGCTCGAGAACACCGCTGGAACGCAGGGCCCGCTCGGCCGCAACTTCGACGAGCTCGCCGAGCTGATCGACGCCGCCGGAGGCGGCGAGCGCCTGGGCGCCTGCCTCGACTGCTGCCACCTGCTCGCCTCGGGGTTCGAGATCCGCTCGGCCGAGACGCTCGCCGAGGTGGTGGACGACTTCCACGCCAAGGTGGGCCTCGACCGGCTGCGCTGCTTGCACGTCAACGACTCCAAGGTTCCGCTCGGCTCCAACCGCGACCGGCACGCGAACCTCGGGCAGGGGGAGTTGGGGCGCAAAGGGCTGCGCCCGTTTCTCTCCGAGCCGCGATTCGATCAGCTGCCGGCGTTGATCGAGACCGCGGGACCCGACGGCAAGGGCCCGGACCGCAAGGAGGTGCGGCTCGCAAAGCGCCTGCGCAAGGAGGGCCTAGCCAGGCGCAAGCGCTAGCGACGAAGTCGCGGTGCTGGCGTGTGGACCTGCCGGGTCAGGCGCCCTGCCCCGGCCCGGGCTAGGGACGCAGTCCCGGTAGCTACGGAGGTGCCTGCCGGGTCAGGTCCGGTCCCAAGCCCGGCGGCAACGTAGCCGAAGGCGAGGCTGCCGCCGGAGTTCTTCAGGTCAGCGCGTCCCGCAGGTCGAATGCGTGTGGCCCGCCGGCGCTGCCGTCGCCGCAGTCGAAGAAACCCGGGTTGACGCACTCGTGAGCGGGGCCGACCTGCTCGTAGGCAGGCTCCACCCGGAACTGGCATTGCGGCAGCGGCTCACCGGTCATCTTGATGCCACCGTAACCGCCGTTTTGCTCGGCGGCCTCGAACATCGTCAGGTCGATCTCGGCGCGAAACACCTTGCGCATGCATCCCATGTAGTGGCCGCCGCTCAGCGGATCGAGGTAGCTGTAGAGATAGCGGCAGCGAAGCTCGACGCAACCGCGAGGGTCAACGAGACGGTCGCAGAAGGTGCGGCATTGGCGACACTCGCCGGCGCGGACGCCCTCCCCCTCTCGCTGCTTGAGCGGCATGCGCGAAGTCTAGACCGGCCCGCGGGCGCTAGCGACGCAGTCGCGGTGCAGGCCTGTAGACCTGCCGGGTCAGGCCGCGCCTTGGCCCGGCCCGGGCTAGGGACGAAGTCCCGGTAGCAGCGTGCGGACCTGCCGGGTAAGGTCCGCGCCCTCGCCCGCCGCATCCGGCTGCGCCGGATGACCGGTCGCCTTCGGCTCCCTGGTAGCCGCAGGCGAGGCTTCCGGCGGAGTTATTCACGCCGCCACGGCCTGCGGGCCCAGCAGGTGGTCGAGCTCGGCGCGGAGGGCCTGGGACGGCGTGACGCAGTACTCATGGCCGAAGCGCAACCGCCGGGTGCCGTCGCGGGTCTCCATCTCGAGCATCACCTCGCAGTCGCCCGGAAAGCTCTGGAACACGGACTTCAACTCCTCCACGAGCTGGGCCCCGAACTCGGCGGCGCTGACTCGCAACAGGATCCGATCGGGAGGCCGCCGAGCCTTCGCCTTCGCCCGCGCGGCTGCCAGCTCGTCCTCGCCGGGCTCGAACGGCTCCGCCTCAGCGACCACGAGGCTCATCTCCCCGCGGCCCTTGTGGTCGACTCGACCTCGCACCAGGACCACGCGATCGAGCTCGATCGGCGCAGCCGCCTCTGAACCCGCGTCGCGGACGAACAGCTCCACACGACCCTCCAGGTCGTCAAGAGTCGCGAACATCACGTAGGCGCCGCTGCGGGTGCGGACTCGCTTGCTCTCGCTGACGATCCCGCCCACGGAGACCCAGGCGCCGTCCTCCTTGCGGGCCACCTCCGGAAGCGAGCAGTCCACCCGTTCGCGAAGCGCGTCGCGAACCTCGGCCAACGGGTGTGCGGACAGAAACGTCCCGAGGGTCTCCTTCTCGAGCCGCAGCAGCTCTCGCTGGTCGAATTCTTCGCTTGGGATCGGCGGTCGCTGCTCGCCCCCACCGCCAGCCGGCGTCTCCACGCCGCCGGCCGGCTCGCCGCCGAGGTCGAAGATCGAGCCCTGCCCGCGCCGGGCGTCCTCCTGTGACTTCGAGGCGCTCGCCTGCGCCACGGACAGCACTTCGAGGATCCCCTTCCGGCTGCCGCCGGTCGAGTCGAGCGCCCCACACTTGATCAGGCACTCGATCGCCCGCTTGTTGACTGCCCGGGCGTCCACTCGGTCGCAGAAGTCCCAGATGGACGCGAACGCGCCGCCGCTCTTGCGTGCCTCGATGATCGCCTCGACCGCTTGGTGGCCGACGTTCTTGACCGCGTCGAGCCCGAAGCGAATCGACTTGCCGCTCACCACGAAGCCGTGGTCGGACGAGTTGACGTCCGGGGGCAACACCTCGATCCCCATCTCCTCACAGCGATTGACGAAGAAGGGCACCTTGTCCTTGGTCGACATCACCGATGAGATCACGGCGGCCATGTATTCGGCCGGGTAGTTGGCCCGCAAGAACGCGGTCCGATAGGCGATCAGCGCGTAGCAGGCCGCATGGCTTCGATTGAAGCTGTAATCGGCCGCGGCCGTCATCAACGACCAGAGGTCCTGGGCAACCCGGCGATCGGTTCCCGATTCGGCGAGGCCGGCCAGGAACTTGTCCCTCATCTGCGCCATCAGGTCACGCTTCTTCTTGCCCACCGCCTTCCGTAGGTCGTCCGCCTGTGCGGGGCTGAATCCGGCCATCCGCTTGGCGATCTCCATCAGCTGCTCCTGGTAGATGCAGCAGCCGTACGTGGATTCGGTGATCGGGCGCAAGCGAGGATCCGCGTAGCGAACCGAGCTGGGGTCGAGCTTGCCGCTTGCGTAGTCGTCGATGAACCGCATCGCGCCCGGCCGGTACAACGAGACCAGCGCCACGATGTCGTTGAAGTCGGTCGGGCGCACCCGGCGCAACGCATCGCGCATGCCATCGGACTCGAGCTGGAAGACGCCAACCGACTCCCCCCTCGAAAGCATCTCGAACGTCTTGGCGTCGTCGAGGGGGATTGACTCGATCTCGATCTTGACGTCGCACGAGCGCTCGATGATCTCGACCGCATCCTCGATCACGTCGAGGTTGCGGAGCCCCAGGAAGTCCATCTTCAGGAGGCCCATCTCCTCGATCGGCCCCATCGAGTACTGGGTGACGATCTTGTACGAGCGCTGGGCACGGCCCCCGTTGGCGGCGCCGAGTCCATTCGCGTCGCGATCGGCGGGGCCGCCGCGATCCTCCGCCAGCTGGAGCGGGACGATCTCGGCCAAGGGCCGATCGGCGATCACCACTGCAGCGGCGTGGATGGAGTTGTTGCGGACGATCCCCTCGAGCCCCTGGGCGACGTCGAGGATGCGCCGCGCCTCCGGATCGGAGTCGTAGGTGTGCTTCAGCTCCTCTCCGTCCGCCAGGCACTCCTTGAAGCTTGGGTTTCGACCGAGCACCGGCTCGGGGATCTGCTTGGCGATCCGGTCGCCGGTTCCGTAGTCGAAGCCCAGGACCCGGGCCGCGTCGCGGGTGGCCGCGCGAGGCGCCATCTTGCCGAAGGTGATGATCTGCGCCACCGACTCGCGCCCGTACTTCTCCGCCACGTAGCGGATCACCCGCTCGCGACCGCGGACCGAGAAGTCGATGTCGATGTCCGGCATCGACTTGCGCGCCGGGTTGAGGAAGCGCTCGAAGAGCAGCTCGTTGGCCAGGGGGTCGAGGTCCGTGATGTTGAGGCAGTAGGCGACGATCGAGCCCGCCGCGGAGCCACGTCCCGGGCCCACGGCGATGCCGTTGTCCTTGGCGTACTTGACGAAGTCCCAGACGATCAGGAAGTAGGAATCGAAGCCCATCTCCGCGATCACCGAGAGCTCGAAGTCGAGCCGCTCCCGGGCCTCCGCGGGAGCCGGATCCTCGTAGCGGCGGCGCAGGCCCTCGGTGGCGAGCCGTCGCAGCATCGCGGCAGGCTCCTCGCCCTCGGGCGTCGGGAAGCGGGGCAGCAGGAGCTGGCCGAGCTCGATCTCCACGTCGCAACGCTCGGCGATCTCGAGCGTCGTCGGCACCGCCTCGGGCCAGCGCGAGAACGAGTCGGCCATCTCATCGGCGCTCTTGAGGAAGAACTCGTTGGTCTCGAAGCGCAGCTTGGGCTGCTCGACCGTGGACTTGGTCTGCACGCAAAGGAGCGCCGCGTGGTTCGAGTAGTCCTCACGGCGCAGGTAATGGACGTCTGCTGTCGCGACCAGCGGGCGGCCGACCTCCGAGGCGACTCGGGCGATGCCCTCGTTGGCCTTCTCCTGCTCGGCCAGCCCGTTGGCCTGAACCTCGAAGTAGACGTTGTCGGGCCCGAAGACGCCCAGCAGCTCGTCGACATGGCCGCGCGCGTCAGCCGCCCGCTCCTCGACGAGGCGCCGGCAAAAGCGGGACTGAAGGCATCCGGTGAGTGCGATCACCCCTTCCGAATGGCGGTCCATGAGCTCCATGTCGACGCTCGGCTTGCCGCGGCCGAACCCCTCCAGGAACCCCGCCGAGGTGAGCCTGACGAGGTTGCGAAAGCCGGTGTCCGTGGAGGCCAGCAGGGTGAGATGGTTGCGCTCGAGGCGCTCCGCGGCGCGGTTGCGGTCATCGACCAGATAGGCCTCCAGGCCGATGATCGGCTTGATCCCGCTCGCCTTGCAAGCCGTGTAGTGCTCGAGGGCGCCGTTCATGACGCCATGGTCCGTGAGCCCGAGCGCGGGCATCTCCAGCTCGGCCGCTCGCGCCGCCATGCGGTTGATCTTGCACGCGCCATCGAGCAGCGAGTACTCACTGTGGACGTGCAAATGGACCGCCGACCCGCTCACGAAGGGATCATGTCAATCGGCCCAGATGCCACCGCACCGCATTCCCGCATTTTCCGCCGAGCCAGCGTTCTAAGCTGACCTCTTCCATGGAGGCATTGGTAACCGGCGGGGCGGGCTTCATCGGCTCCCATCTGGTCGACGGTCTGCTCGAACGCGGCGACCGGGTCGTGGTGATCGACGACCTCTCGACCGGGCGACGCGAGAACCTCGAAGGGGCAATTGCCAAGGGGGCCCTGCTGCTGGAGACCGACGTCACCGATGCGGCGGCGGTCGCCGGTGCCTTCGAGACCCACAGCCCGGAGGTCGTCTTCCACCTCGCGGCCCAGATCGACGTGCGCCGCTCCGTCACCGAGCCGGTCTTCGACCTCGGCGTCAATGTAGCCGGGACACTCAACCTGCTCGAGGCAGCGCGCCGCGCACAAGCACGGCGCTTCATCCTGGCCTCTACCGGAGGCGCGATCTACGGCGAGGGCGCCGGACGCCCGCTCCCCCTGGACGAGGGATCCGAGTGCAGGCCGGATGCCCCGTACGGCCAGAGCAAGTACGCGGCCGAGGGCTATCTGTCGCTCTACGGACGTCTCTACGGCCTCCCCACGGTGGCGCTGCGGCTCGGCAACGTCTACGGATCACGGCAGGACCCGCTCGGGGAGGCCGGCGTAGTGGCGATCTTCTGCGGGGCGTTACTCGGCGGCAGCACCCCGAGGGTGTTCGGCGACGGCCGCCAGACGCGCGACTACGTGTATGTCGGCGACGTTGTCGAGGCGTTCCTGGCGGCAGCCACCTCGCAAGCCAGCGGCACCTACAACATCGGCACCGGAGTCGAGACGAGCGTGCTCGAGCTGGGACGGCTGCTGGCGAGCGTCTGCAACGGAGAGTTCGACCCAGAGATGGCTCCACCCCGACCGGGAGAGGTGCAGCGCATCGCGATCGACAGCGCGCTCGCGACAAGCGAGCTGGGATGGCAGCCGGGAACCAGCCTCGAGCAGGGCCTGCGAGCGACCGCCGATTCCTTCAGGTAGTCCGGGCACGTCCTCCGGCCTGGTCGATCAGTAGCTTGCCCGTGATGCTGGCCGGCCTGCACGCCCCTGCCGCGTCCGCGAACGCCGACGACTCCCCGGCGGACTGGCGGCAGATCGAGCCGGCGGCACTGCTCCTCGGAGGGATGCTCGCGATCGTCTGGTCGTGGTGGGCGGCCAAGGACGGCGCGTTCTTCGAAACCGTGCTGCTCCCGGGGACGATCCTGCTCTGCGCCACGATGGCGCTTCTCGCCTGGGCGGCCCCCTGGCGCGGCAGCCTGTGGCGGTCGCGGCCGGCGACCATCGCGCTCGGCTCACTGATCGGGCTCGGCGCCTGGGCGGCGCTGTCGGCGCTCTGGAGCCCGGTACCGGACGTCGCGATCGGTGACGGCCAGCGGATCCTCACCTACGGGCTCGCCTTCGGCCTCGGCATCTGGCTCTGCAACCTGGTGGCCCCCCGCTTGCACCTGACGCTGGTCCCGCTCGCCGTCGCCGGAGCGTTCGGAGGGGCCGTCGCCGTGGTCGGCATGCTGACGGGCGACGACGTCGGCCGCTATCTCGACGACGGAACGCTCGAATTCCCGCTCGGCTACCGGAACGCGAACGCGGCCTTCTTCGCGATCGCCCTCTGGCCGGCGCTGGGGCTGGCCTCACACCGCGCCGTCGCCTGGCCCGTGCGGGCGGCCGCGCTGGCGACCGCGACCCTCTGCCTCGAGCTGGCGATGATGAGCCAGAGCCGGGCATCGCTGGTTGGCGCCGTGGCGGCGCTGGGCGTCTACCTGCTCTTCTCCGAGGGCCGCGCCCGCAGGCTCGGGTGGCTGGCGCTCGCCGTCCTGCCGGCGCTTCTGATCCTTCCGGCGCTGATCGATCTGTACCGCGCCGGAACCACGGATGCCCCGCTGCACGCCGCGCTCGGCGAGATGCGGGCGGCGGGCCGCGCTGTCGCGCTCACCTGCGCCGGCTCGCTGGCGATCGGCGCCGTGGCCGCGCTGGCGGGCAGGGGCATTCCCGCCTCGGCGCGGCGGGTCGAGATCGCCAATCGGGCGGCGCTCGCCGGGCTCGTGGCGGCGGTGCTCGCCGGCTCGATCGCCTTCGTCGCTGCGGCCGGCGACCCCCTCGACTGGATCGATAAGCGGGTCTCTCAGCTGACCAGCGGAGAGGACGCCAACCTGAGTGACCAGTCGAGCCGTTTCTCCTCCTTGAACGCGGGCACCCGGCGCGGCGCGATCTGGCGGGTGGCGCTCCTGGACGCGCGCGAGCATCCACTGATCGGCGAGGGTGGCGGCGGCTTTCTGTACAGCTATCTGCGGGAACGGGAACGGGACAGTCCGGCGTCGGTTCGCGATGCACACAGCGTCGAGCTCGAGAACCTGTCCGAATTCGGCGTCCCGGGGCTGCTGCTGTTCACCGGCGCCATCGGGGCCGCCGGCGTCGGCGCCGTCCGGGCGCGCCGGCTCGGGCCCGAAGCGGCGTTGTTGTCGGTCATCGCCCTGACGGCCGGCGCCTACTGGCTCGGGCATGCCTCGCTGGACTGGTTCTGGCCCTACCCGGCGATCACCGCTCCGGTCTTCTGCCTGCTCGGCTCCGCCTGCGCGCCGGCTTTGCGGACCGCCGGCGAGGGGCCCCGGGGTCATGGTCGACGCTGGCTGGCGCTGGGCGCCGTCGCGCTCGCGATCTCGGCGGTCCCCCCCTTCCTCAGCGACCGTTACGTAAACGACGCCTACGACGAGTGGCGGTCCGACCCGTCGCGGGCGTACGACGACCTCGATCGGGCGCAGGCGCTCAACCCGCTGAGCATCGATCCACTGCTCTCCGAGGGCGCCATCGCCCGCGCCAACGGGGATCGCGCCCAAGCCATCGAAGCCTTCCGCAAGGCGGCGAGCAAGGCCCCCGAGGAATGGGCGGCGCACTACAACCTGGCCGAGCTCTACGCCCGGAGCTCGCCCCGACTTGCCCGCCAAAAGCTGGCGATCGCCAAGCGGCTTAACCCCTACGACCCCGAGGTCTTGGCCCTGGAGGAGAGATTCGCCAGGGAGCCGCGCGGCGGCGGGGACTGAGTGGTGTGTCGTTACCTCCAGGCCTCGCTAACGCTGCGAAGTGCGCACGTTTAGGGGCAAGTAGGGCAGCCCAAAAAGGGGGGGTGACGTACGTTCGTCGCGGATATGACAACCAACGTACGACACCCCATCCACCCGAGCATCGGCGCGGACCGCGAGCGCGCCGCGGGCCTGCTCCCCTACCACCGGCCAATTAGGGCTCCGGTGCCGCGGTAGCCGCGATGGTCGAGTTGCGCCCCGTATAGCAACCACAAGTCGACCATCGGGGCGGCTGCGACCGCGAGCGCGCCGCGACGATGCCGTGGGCCTGCTCCCCTACCTGCCCTGTTTGGCCACCGCGCGGTTCCAAAGGCCTGCCGGTACCTACCGACGGGCGCCGGGTTGGCCGCTCAGCTGACGCTGATCATGCCGTGCTGGAGCGCCATGGCCACCGCCTGGGCTCTCGTTCGCGCCCCAAGCTTGGCCTTGGCGTTTCGCACGTGGGTCTGCACCGTCGCCGGCGAGAGCTCGAGCATCTCCGCGATCTGCTCGTCGGTGGCCCCCGCCGCCAGGAGCGCGAGCACTTCCCGCTCGCGGGGGGTCGGCCCGCCCCGGCCAAAGCGAGCACCGCTGTTGACCCGGCCGGACCGCGCCTCTACCTCGGGGAGGGGCTGCCGCGTGGCTTCCACTCCGTCGGACTGGGAATCGGTCGCCGAGAGGATCAACAGATGGCGGCCGGGGAGGACGTTGGCCACAACACTCAGGTTTACCTCGTGCACCTCGGCAGCTTGTGAGCTGAGCTCAAACGGCCCGGCGTGCCCACCTCCCTCGCGAAAGGCGCGCCAGACGTGATCCAGGCGCTTGCGCATGCCGGAGGTGAAGAAGTCGTCAACCGTCCGGCCGAGCGCGGCCGATCGGGGAAGGCCGAGCAGCCGACAGGCCGCCAGATTGACCTCCAGGCAGCGTCGCCCGTCGTCGACGACCAGGATCGCGAGCCGAGTCGGGACGGCGGTCGGGCCCATGGCCCCAGCCAGCTCTTGGCTGGAGCTACTCACTGGCCTCACCCACGATGAACCGCTGTCCTGGAGCGCGCAGCGCGCGATGGGCGTCCCGTCCCGCCTGGAACACCGTCTCGACGATGATCAGGAAATCGGCCAGGATCGAGCGCCGCTTGATGTAGAAGAGGTCGTGGCAGAGCTTCCATGCAGTCCCCAGCTCCGAGCCTGCATAGCCGCAGCGAAGCTGTGCCCAGCCCGTGATCCCCGGCTTCACGAGGTGACGCCGAATGTAGTGTGGGAACCGGTTTTCGAGCTCGGCGCAGATCTCCGGGCGCTCGGGCCGCGGGCCGACCAGCGTCATCTCGCCTCGCAGGACATTCCAGAGCTGTGGCAGCTCGTCGATGTGAGAGCGACGCAGGAACCTGCCGAGGCGCGTCACGCGCTCGTCGCCGGGCTCGCACCACTGCGGGCCGCTGGCCTCGGCGTCCGGAACCATCGTCCGGAGCTTCACGATCTCGAACTCCTTGCCGCGCTCGCCGACGCGCCGCTGGCGATAGAACACCGACCCGCCGTCCGCCAGCTTGATCGCCACTCCGGCGATGCCGACCAACGGCAGCACGAAGACGGCCATCCAGGCCGCGTTGGCCAGGTCGAAGCAGCGCTTCCAGAGCGGCGACGTCGGCCGGAAACGCGGATGCATGATGTAGCGGAACCAAGCCGAGTCCGTGGTCCCGAGCGGCACGTGCCCCAGCAGATCCTCGTAGAGCTGATTCGCATCGAGCATCCGCACCGGCAGATCGAGGCAGGAATCCGCGATCACCGCGTAGGGATCGCGATCCGAATCGGCGCCGCTGCTTGCATCGACCGGGTCCGCGCGCCCGCAGACCAGCAGCTCGATCTGCCGCTCCAAGACAGCCCACCGAACGTCCTCCAGGCCGCCGAGGTAGTCGAGGCGGCCGGTGAGCACGCCAGGCGTGTCCGGTCCGGGCTCCGTGGGTCCAAACCAGCCGATCACCTGGTAGGCGCGGATACCTGCCGCGTCGAGCTCCTCGGCGAGATCGGAGGCGAACCCCGCTGATCCGATCACGGCGACCCGCGCGCGCCGGTCATCGTCGAACCGGATGGTCACCCACACTCCCAGGGCCATGATCAGCCAGGCGCCCGCTACCGGTGCCTGGAGGTCTGCGAACGTGAGCTGATTGCCCGCTCCCAGGGCGAGTGCCGCGGCGGCGGCGGCACCCAGAACGGGCGCGCAGAGGCCCAACCACAGGCGCGCCGCCGGCATCAACTCCAGAGGCAGCGTGGCGCGCTCGACGAGCTGCAGCGCGCCCAGCATCGCGGCCGCGACCAACAGCGCCGAGCCCACCTCGCCGGTATGCACGTAGGCGATCAGCCCCGCCGCCACGGCCGGGTTTGCCTTGAAGGCGATCAGGTTGACCAGCCGCTGGGCCTCGAGCGCGCGGAGCGCAACAGGGACGACTACCCGAGTGTGGTTGGCTGTATCGAGCATCTCGTCGTCCTCCGCTCGCTCCGCGGTTACCTCTCGCCTCCTCGTCCCTTATTCCTCCGCTCTAGGAGGAGGACCGCCTGGCCGGATCGGACAGCCGTCGCAGGGTCAGGCCGGAGCCCAGCAGGGCGACCGACGCGAGTGCGAGGATGCCGACATCGAAGCCGGTGAACGGAAGGCCACTGATGACGGCGTCGTTGCCGCCACCCGAGGGCCCGGCGGGCTCCGAGGGTCCGCCGCCGCCGCCGCCGGCCGCGATCTGGTGGTTGGTCGTGTCGTACTCGGAACTGGTGGGGGAGCCCGCCAGCGCAGCGGTCGGAACCGCGAGCGCGACGATGGCGAGGCCCAAAGCAATCCACAATCCCCACTGAGGCCGTGGACGCTGGCCTACGAATCGATTCAACATGCTCTTTTCTCCTGCCGTCGTCAGCGACGACGCTGTTTACCCCCCGGAGTCCGCGACCCATCTGCCATGCAACCGCGGGAAAAGAGGGGACGGGGGCAACCCCTGCCTGGGATTCGCCCACCTGGGTTTTCGGGACGTGATCAGGATGCCCAGAAATCGTGTCCGTAGTCAACGGGCCAGGGATCAATTACCTAGTATTGGTGGCCCTCGTTACCCCAATGCGGTTAGTGCTAGCCTCCTGAAGAGCCAAGCTTCGCCGTTGAGCAGGACGGCGGGCCGCGAGACGGAGGACAGTTGAGCGAAGACAGCAACCGATCCGCTCGCGGCGACGGCCAGGGGGCGCCTCTCTCCGTTCGGGAGCGGCAGGTCCTAGGCATGATCGCCGGGGGGGACAGCGGGGCCCAGATAGCCGAGGACCTGGTGCTTTCGCCCGAGACGGTGCGTACCCACATCCGTAACGCGATGTCCAAGCTTGGCGCCTCCAGCCGCGCGCAGGCGGTCGCGCTGGCCTTCCAGCGCAACGAAATCGGTGAGGGGGCAGATGCGGCTACGGATGCCCCGGCGTCGCCTGGGGAGGCCGAGCCTGGCCCCGCCACGGCAACCCGCACCGGGCGATCGCGTGCCAGGGCAGACCTCGCGGCAGGCAAGTCCGACACCACCCTGGCGACCCTGCTCGACGGACTGATCTCCCTGTATGACGTCGACGGGGGCACGGTCTTCCTGGCCGAGGAGGACGGGCTATCGCTGCGCCGGGCCGCTATCCGGGGCGCCGCCGACGAGAACGGCGACCATCATCACCCCGAGCGCGCCTCCCTCGGACAGGGAACGCTCGGCCGTGCGGCATTGGAACGGCGGGCGCAACTTGTCCACGGTTCGGGCTCCAGCGGCGACGCCCGCGGACGAACGACGATCTACGCGCCGATGATTCCGTCGGGAAGGCTGGTGGGCGTCATCTGCCTGACCACGCGGCCCAGCAGGCTGACCGGGCGAGGGGAGTTGCTGCTGTTGCAGGCGTTCGCGAACCGGGTCGGCGAGATCCTGGTCTCCGCGAGTGGCGATCCCCCGGGGCGGCTGAAGGAGACGCTGGAGCGTTTCCGCGCCTCCTGGTCGGCCGCCAGCGCCCCCTGACCGGCTACCTCACGCCACAGGACCAGGCCCGGGCGCATCAGGCCCGGCGAGCCTAGGCGGGGGGCTCCCCGAAGCCTTGGAGCGCGGCCTCGACGGTTGCGTCGATTGGGGCAGCCCGATCGATGTCGCACAGCTCGAGGACGCGACGCATCGGGGCACCCACGGGCACCACGAGTCGCAGCCTCTGGCGATGCGTCCGCAATCGTCGCGCCAGGTCGAACAGGAGCTCGATCCCAACGCTGTCGAGGTAGGTCACCTGTGACAGGTCGATGACCAGGCCAGCCGCCTCATTCGTAAGCCGCGCGGCGAGCGCCGTGCTCATCTCCTCGGCGTTGACGCTCTCGATCTCGCCCACGACGCGCCCCACGATCACGCTGCCGGCCGTCTCGAAGCTCAAATCCGCCAGGGGGCTCATGCCAGACCCTCGCCGCGCAACCGCCGTCGCAGCCTGACGGTCGTGCCGTCGTCCGAGGGCTCGATCTCAACATCGTCCATCAGCTCCCGCATCACCGCGAGCCCGCGGCCCCGGCCCTCATCCCCCGGCACTCGCCACCGACCCGTGTCGCGAACCGTGACCTCGATTTCGGGGCCCTCACGCTCGGCGCGGACTTCGAACGACGAGTCCGACAGCGCGGAATGGGCATGCGCGACCGTATTCGCGCCCGCCTCGCCACAGGCGACCAGGATCTCGTAGATCTCGTCCTCCTCGGCTCCCGCCAACCGCAGCCACTGCGCCACCGCGCGACGCATCGAGGCAAGCGAGGAGGGTCGGGTCGGCAGCGTCAGGCTGAGCGTCTTGCCGGGCGGCGTCAACTGAAGGGCGAGCAGCGCGAGGTCGTCGTTGAAGCCGACCCGCACGTCGAGCGAATCGAGCACGGCTTGGCAGAGCTCCTCGGGCTCGCGCGGCCCGTCCTCCATCGACCTTCGCAGTCCGTCCAGGCCCTGGCCGAGGGGCAGGTCGGGGCCCTCGACGAGGCCATCGGTGTAGAGCAGCAGGGTCGACGAAGGGTCGAGCGTCGTCACGCTCTCTTCGTAGGCGGAGTAGCGCGCCACCCCCAGCGGGCTGCCCGCGGGCGCCTCCACGAAGGTCGGCGGTCCGCCCGGATCGAGCAGCAGGGGCGGCGGGTGGCCCGCGCTTGCCACCTGCACGGTGTGCCCATCCGGGTCGACCACCGCATACAGCAGCGTGACCATTCCCCCCTGCTCTCCCTCGAGCACGAAGCTGTTCATCCTCTCCAGCACCAATGCGGGTCGCAGGGACTCAAGTGCGTAGGCGCGCAAGGCGCTTTGCAGGTGCGCCATTCGCGCCGCGGCTTTGACGCCGCGCCCCACCACGTCTCCGATCGCGATCGCCACGTTCCCACCCCGCAGGGGAATCGCGTCGTACCAATCCCCCCCGATACTGGCCTCCGCACCTCCGGGCCGGTATCGAGCCGCGAGCCGCAGGCCAGGAACGACCGGCAGCCGCGGCAAGAGGCTCCGCTGAAGGGTCTCGGCCACCCGCCGCTCGATCTCGACGCCCTCCGCCGCCTGCTTCAGCGCATTCAGGGTGGCGCCCAGGATCGGGTCGCCCTCGCCGGCCGCCCACTCGTCGCGCGCGGCGGGCGCCTCGGGGTCCGCCGACGCGTCCGCAGCGGCCTCTTCTCGCTCCGGATCCACCACCTGGCTTGCGAGTCTAACCAGGCCCATCGCCGAACTGGGCTGCCGCAATCGAAAGGCCCTGCAACCGGCGCATTGAGGCCGGGGAGGGGCGATCATGGACGGGGCATTCGGCGTTTCGCAGGCCGGAAACTTGCAAAAAGCTGTGTAAAGTGCGAAAAACTTAGTCAGAAACCGCACCAAACGGGCCCTTTATGCGATTTACGTCTTGATTCTAGGACCTCAACAGAGATGGGAGGACAGATGCGACTACTGAACGTTGGCCAGGCGGCCGCCTATCTGGGCGTTAGCGCCGCCTCGCTGCGCAGCTGGTCGAACCAGGGGCTGGTTCCCGTCTACCGGACGCCTGGCGGGCAGCGACGATTCTCAACCACGGACCTCGACCGGTTCATCCGCTCGATGCGCGAGCCATCGGCGAACGGCCAGTCCGTCGCCGCGATGCGCGGCTAAACCACCCGTATGCCAGGACGCCCAAGCAAGAGGGTCATCGCCCTCGAGCTGGCCGCGCTGGCCGCGGCGCTCGTGGTTGCCGTGTTGTGCAACGGCGACTCCAACTGGGACCTGGGCCTGTTCGCCATCCTGCTGGCCACTTCCGTCATCGGCGATCTGACGGCGGTGGACACCCCGGCCAGCCGGATGGCGATCTCGTCGAGCTTCCTGACCATCGTCACCGCCACGGTCTTCCTAGGGGAGACCCCGGCGGCGGTGATCGGGGTCGCGACCATCGGCGCCGGCTGGCTGCGCTTCCGCTACGCGCCCACGACCCTGCTGATCAACCTGGTCACCTACGCCTGGTTCCCGCTGATCTCCGGGCTCGCCTTCGCGGCGGCCCTCCAGGGGGCGGGGGTCGGCCAGATGGACGCGCTCTTCTACGTCTTCGTGTTCGGCCTCTTCGTGGTAGCCCTGGCGATCGACTTCATCCTGATCGCGGGCTACTTCAGCTACGTGGAGGGGACCACGTTCTGGGCAAAGGTGCGGCGAGCGCTTGCCCCGCTGCTGCCCTCCGAGCTCGCCTCCGCCCTGCTGGCCGTCGGCGTCGCCTACCTGTACGTCCAGCTGGGCCTGCCCACGGTCGCCCTGTTCGCGATCGTAGTGATCGTGTTCCAGTACCTGATCGGCGCCCTGCTGCTCTCACAGCAACGCGCCGACGAGCTCGAGGTTCGGGCCAAGCAACTGGCCGGCTTCCAGGTCGCCCTGCTGAGCGCCTTGCTGCGCACTCTCGACCTGCGCGACCGGATGACCGCGCGCCACAGCGCGGCGGTCGCCCGCTACGCCCGGGAGATCGCCGCCGCCGCCGGGCTCTCCGAGGAGGAGCAGGAGCTCGCCCACACGGCCGGCCTGCTGCACGACATCGGAAAGTTCATCCTCCCGGACCGGATTTTGAAGGGAAACGTGGAGCTCACCGAGGCCGACTGGGTGGAGATCCGCAAGCACCCCTACGAGGGGGCCAGGATCGTCTCCCAGATCGACGGCTACCAGCCGGTCGGGGAGATCATCCTCGCCCACCACGAGCGCCTCGACGGCCTCGGCTACCCGTTGAGCCTCCGGGGCGAGGAGATTCCGTTGCTGTCCAAGGTGATCGCCGTCGCCGACACGTACGACGTGCTCACGGCGCGGGATTCCTACAGGCGGCCGGTGAGCACGTACGAGGCGATCACCGAGCTGCGCCGTTCGGCCGGCACCCAGCTCGACCCCGCCCTCGTCGAGATCCTCGCCGAGCTCTTGGTCGACAAGGACCTTCCCTACCGCCACGGCGAGGACGCGGACTTCGAAACGGAGTTGGCGCTCGACCGGCGAATTCACGAATACGCGACGGCCGGCACGACCCCCGGGCCGCGGCTCCCGATCTGAGTCGCGAGAACTGACTCACGAAACGGCGGCGGCAGCGATTCCTGGGCCGCGGCTCCCGGTCTGAGATCCCTCCAGACGCCGCCTGGCGCTTGGCGAACGCCGTCAGGAAGGATTTGGCCCCGGTGGAGCCAAGATTGCTGGAGCCGCGGCGCAGTCCTTACTGGTGGATTGCTATGCGCCTCTGTTGTCTAGCGACCGCGATAACCCATGACCCAGTCCTTTCTTGCCTTTCGTCCGTGAAAGAGCCCCAACCCGTGCGAGGCCGATGCTTACCTGCAAAACGTTACCGAATTCTGGGGAAACTTGTCATTACCGGGATCTAAGGTGGTAGCCGCCGTGCCCTCCGCCCTGCGCCCTCTCCGCCTGCCAGCCTTTCGCCGCCTGGCCCTGGTTCGCTTCGTGGACGAGCTGGGGGATTGGCTGGGAGAGATCGCGCTGGCGGTGCTCGTCTTCGACCAGACGGGAAGCCCCGTGGCGACCGCGGCCCTGTTTTTGGCGCTCCAGTTCGCGCCCGCGCTGGTCACGCCGCCGTTTGTCGCCCGCCTCGAGTCGCTCCACAGCCGCGTCAGCCTGCCCGCCCTGAGCCTCGTGCAGGCGGCGGCCTTCGCCGGCCTCGCCGTGCTGTCCACCGACTTTTTCCTCCCGCCCGTGATCGCGTTGGCGGCGCTCGCCGGCACTCTCGCTGCCTCCGGACGCACTCTCACCAGGGCGGCGGCGGCGACCGTCGTGACGCCGCACGGGCTGCTGCGCGAGGGAAACGCCCTGCTCAACATCGAGTTCACCGTCAGCGCGGCGGCCGGACCGGCGCTGGCCGGAGTGGTGATCGCCACGGCCGGGACACAGACGGCGCTGTTCGCCGACGCCGTTTCCTTCGGGGTCGTGGCGCTTCTGCTCGCCACCGCCTCAAGCCTGCCCCGAGCCAAGCCGGAGGCCGTCGGGTGGACCACGCGGCTGCGGATGGGGCTGAGCTATGTCAGGTCACACCGGCAGCTTCGGCTGCTGCTCACGGCGCAGGCGATGGCCTTCGTGTTCTTCGCGGTCGTGATCCCGATCGAGATTGTGTTCGCGAAGCAAACCCTGGGGGCCGGTGACGCCGGCTATAGCGCGCTGCTGGCGAGTTGGGGGGGCGGGATGATCGCCGGCGGGCTCGCCTTCGCCGCCCTGCGACGGACCGAGCTTCGCATCCTGCTGCCGACCAGCACCCTGGCGATCGGCTGCGCCTATCTGGCCACCGGCGCGTCGCCCACCCTCCTGGCCGCCTGCGTCGCCTCGGCCGTGGGAGGCGCCGGGAACGGCATCCAGTGGGTGGCACTGATAACCGCCGTCCAGCAGCTGACGCGCGCCGACTATCAGGCCCGCGTGATCTCCCTGGTGGAGTCCCTGGGCACGGCGATGCCGGGGCTGGGATTCGTGATCGGGGGCGCCGTGGCCGCGGTCTTCAGCCCTCGCATGAGCTTCGCGGTCGCGGGGGCAGGCGTCTTGGCGGTGCTGGCCGTCGCCTTCGCGACGCTCTCGCGAGCGGATTGGAGGGGCGATCCCGTCGAGGACCTCGCGACCACGGCAGAGGCCGTGCTGCCTGGGGCGGCGGCAGCCCGAACCCCCGGCGCGGGCGGGCTCGATGCACCGGAGGCCTCCCGCTAAATCGCGGCGCCGTCCTGGATAGCCCCCGGGATCCGGGGGCTAAGCAGGATGGTCACTCCGGGGCCGAACCGCGGGGCGGCAGCCCTACTGGGCGCAAACCCAGGCGCCTGGCCCGGAGTCGGCCCAGATCTGCGAGGCGATCGCGCTCTGCTCCTGAGGCGAGGCGTTTTGTGGAGCGCCGCTGCCACCGTGCTGGCTCCAGGTCGAGGGCAAGATCTGGTAGGCGCCACCGGCGCCGGAGGACGGATTGACGGCGCCGAAGTTGCCGCCCGACTCGCACATCACGATCGCGTGCGGGATCGCCCAGTCCCCGAACCAGCTGGAAACGGTCTGCTGTGCCTCTGCCGCAGAGACCTGTTGCGCCTGCTGCACCTGCTCCTCCCAGGTCGCCACCTGGGACCGGAGGCTGGAAAGCGCCGCCGCCTGCTCGGCACGAGCCTGCTCGAGCCGCGCCGCCTGAGCCTCGGCCGTGGCGCGAACGCCGGCGATCGCTGCGCGCGCGGCAGCGATCCGCTGATTGAAGGCGACCGCCTCGGCGCGAGCGCGTTTCACCTCGGCGAGCTGCGCCGAGACCAGGTTGCGGAGCTGGCGCACCCGGGCGGCGAGCGCCGCATCGGCGCTCTCGATCCGGCCGAGAAGCTCGGCGCGATTGACAAGGTCATCGAAGCCGTTCGAGTCCAGCAGCAGCTCGGTGGCGTCCGGCGCGTCGCCCTCGTAGATCGACACGAGACGGGTCGATAGCTCCCCCAGGGCTCGGCGCAGGCGGGCTCGAGCCCTGGCGAGCTGTGCCGAGGTCTCTTGGACTCTGACCTCGAGCTGGGCCTCGCGCTCCTGGCCTTGCGCCAGCACGATGGAGAGCTCGGCCTCTCGCGCCGCGGCAGCGGCCGCCTCGGAACGGGCCACGGCAAGCTGCGAAGCGCTGGCGTCGATCTCGGCGCCGAGGCTCTGCGCATGCGATTCGGCCGAGGCGATCCTGGAGTTCAGCTCGTCGACGCTCTGGGCGCCGGTCTGGGCGGCGGGCACAGCAAACACCGCGCCCGCGGCCAGCGCGAGCACGCCAACGCGGCGGTAACGCCCCCGGGCGTGCGCGCGTGCGGCTCTTGTCAAGTGCCTTCGGTCCATCCTTCACTGCCTGCGGGGTTAGCTGACGGGCTCGCGCCGAAGGACTGGCGCTACGCGGCGCTTGCCGCGACTCGCCCCGAAACCGGCCGCCTGGGCCGCCTCAGTGGTTCCCCCGCCCTCCCGGAGAAGACCCGGGAAGCTCGGCGGTTTGCGTGCGGCATCCTAGCGAATCGTTAACAAGTTGTGAGGCCACCATTGACTCGACTGGCGATGCAAGATGTCTTGCAGCGCGGGCGGCGGTCGCATAGGGAGCTTTTCGAGCAGGTCGTTCCACAGCGTCACGCCCCAGCCATAGGTCTGACCGGCGGGGTCCCGTTCGAAGACCGTGATCTCGTGGTCGGGATCCCTCCTCTTCATCAGGATCGCGAAGTACAGGCCGGCCGGCCCCCCGCCCACGCAACTGATTCTCATCCGCTTGCCGGACGGGCCACTAGCCCTCGGGTGGCTCACGGGTCGCCGCCAGATAGGCGCCGGCCGCGACTCCGGCGATGCCGATGCCGAGCGCGATGCGGATCTGGCGCCGGTAGCGCGTTCGGACGAACCGCACGACGAAACGACCGATCAGCTCGTAGATCGCTGCCATCACTCCCCTCCTCTCTGCTCTCGCTCCTCTGAGGCGCGGGCCCGGATCCGGTGGGCCATCCGGCTCTGAAGGGTGAACAGCTCGATGAACCCCGGGCTTGCCGCCTGGCTGAAGTCGCCCCCCGAGTCGCCGAACGAGGCCAGCGAGCGGTCGTAGAGCGCGTAGGGCGAGCTGCGCGCCACCGGGGTCGCCGAGCCCTTGTAGAGCCTCATCGTGACCTCGCCGGTGACCAATTCGTTGGCCGAGTGCATGTACGCGTCGAGGTCCGAACGCAGCGGCTCGTGCCACAGGCCCGCGTAGCACAGGTACGCCCACCTGTCCTCGAGTGCCCGCTTGAAGGTGTTCTGGTGAATGGTCGAGACGAGCCTCTCGAGCTCGCGATGGGCGGTGAGAACGATCGCCGCCGCCGGTACCTCGTAGAGGTCCCGAACCTTGAGCCCAACGATGCGATCCTCGATCTGGTCGACGATCCCGACCCCGTGCCGCCGCCCCAGCTCGGCGGCGCGCTCGAGCAGGTCGACGAGCCCGAGCGGCTGGGCGTCCAGGGACACGGGACAGCCCTGCTCGAAGCCGACCCGGACCAGCTCGGGCCGGTCGGGGGCGTCCTCCGGGCTGGTCACCAGCTCGAAGACGTCGGCGCCGGGCGGCAAGCCCAGATCCTCGATCGCACCCCCCTCCGAGGAGCGTCCCCAGAGGTTGTCGTCGATTGAATATGGCGGTGCCTCCGTGCCGCCCTTGACCGGGATCCCGTGCTCCCGGGCATAGGCGATCTCCTCCTCACGCCCCATGCGCCACTCGCGAACCGGCGCAATCACGCGAAGCTCGGGGTCGAGCGTCGCCAGGGTCCCCTCGATCCGCACCTGGTCGTTTCCCTTCCCGGTGCAGCCGTGGGCGACGGTGTCGCAGCCCGCGCGGCGAGCCTCGGCGACGGCGAGCTTGGCGATCAGCGGCCTCCCGAGCGCGGTGAACAGAGGGTAGCCGCCCCCGTAGAGCGCGTTGGCCTTGATCGCGGGCAGCACGTAATCGCGTGCGAACTCCTCGCGGGCGTCGACGACGACCGCGTCGAGCGCCCCGAGATCGCGCGCCTTGCCCACCACCACGTCCCAGTCCTCACCGGGCTGGCCGAGGTTGACGGTGAGGGTGACGATCTGGGCTCCGTAGCGCTCCTGGATCCAGCGCAGCATCACCGAGGTGTCGAGCCCCCCCGAATAGAGCAGCAGGACGCGCCCCACCTGCTCGGGGTCGGCCTCATAGGAGGCGGTCCGCTGCACGGGAGGCTCGCTCACGGGCGCGAAGTCTCGCACGCTCCAACCCGGTGAAGACGCGCCGCCGCCCGGCCGGTCCTTCATCATTGTGCGCCGTGCGCCGTGCGCTTCGCATCCTCTCCGTGGCGTTGATGACCGCCGGCCTGGTGGTGCTCGCGGACGTGGCAACCACCCTGGCCTGGAAGGAGCCCGTGTCGACCGTCTACGGGTCGATCCAGCAGGGCGAGGCCGAGGACGAGCTCGCCGAGCTGGAGGGCAGGTTCCCGGCCAGGGCGGACCTGCGCGAGGTCGAGCACGTCGAGGAGATCCGCAAGAAGGTCGAGATCCTCGCCGGCCTGTTCGCGAAGCGCGTCCACAACGGCGAGGCGATCGGCCGGCTCGGCATCCCGACCATCGACCTCGACGTAGTCGTCGTCGAGGGCACGGACACCGCCAGTCTTCAGAAGGGCCCGGGGCACTATCCCGAGACGCCGTTCCCAGGCCAGGGCGGCACCGTCGCGATTGCCGGGCACCGCACCACGTACCTGGCTCCGTTTCGTCATCTCGACCAGCTCGAGCGGGGCGACGAGATCCGTATCGAGATGCCCTACGCCAACTTCGCCTACCGGGTCCAGGAGACCAGGGTGGTGGACGATTCCGCCGTCGGGATCATCCACAGGGTCGGCTATGAGCGACTCGTGCTCACGGCCTGCCACCCGCTCTACAGCGCCGCTCAGCGGATCGCGGCGTTCGCGCGACTCGAGGAGGTCAGCTTCTTCGCCCTCTCCGATCGCCGCTGGAACGACCCGTAGCCGGGGGCGGCGCGCCGCGCAGGAAGTCCGCCACGCGCTTCACCTCGGCGGTCGCGGTCCGCGCCGCGGCGTAGTCGTGACCGGCGCGAATCAGGCGCTCCCTCAAGGCCCGGTCCGCGGCGATCGCCTGGAGCGCGGACGCCGCGGCGCCGGCATCTCCGGGAGGGACCAGGCGAACCGCGTCCCCGACCGCCGCCGCCACCCCGCCCACGTCGGTCGCGACCATCGGCAGGCCGGCGGCGGACGCCTCCACCAGCACCTGCGGAAAGCCCTCGGTCCACGAGACGTGCAAGAAGGCGTGGCTGTCCTGATACAAGGCGAGGAGCTTGGGCCCGTAGGGGACGTAGCCGCGGAGCTCCACTCGTTCGGCGACGCCCAGCTCGCGGAGGCGATCTTCGAGCGCCGCCTGCAGCCCGCCTTCGCCGCAGACGATCAGCCGCCAGCGATCGCCGTCCTGGAGCAGTAGGGCCGCCACGTCGGCGAGCAGCAGAGGGTTCTTCTCCGCCTCCAGCCGGCCGACGCTGATCACCCGCAGCTCGCCGTCATAAGGGCGGCTGAGCGCCGCGTCGACGGGGACGAGGTCGCGCTCCTCGACCAGCGAGACGGTGATCTCGAGCAGCGCCGTCGCGCGGGCGTAGTGGGTGGCGATCTCGGGGCCGACCACCACCACGGGGAACCGGCGGGCCAGCAAGCGCCACGCCGCGTCGAGGACGGCGGCCGCGAGCCGGAGCGAGCGCCGGTTCGGGTGCCGGGACTCCACGTACGCGCGTATGTCCTGGCGAACCCCGAGCACGACCCTGCGTCGCCGCACCGCCGCCAGCGCCGCGAAGGCGATCGCCAGTGGGTGCGGGCCGAGCAGCCAGACGCCATCGACGCCGCGCAGGGCCCGCCAGAACCTGGCCAGCGATGAGATCGAAGAGCGCAACACACTCCAGGGCTCGGACAGCCTGCGGTAGTAGGGAAGCGGCACCAGCTCCACCCCTGCTCCAACCGCATAGCGGGCGCCGTTGACCGCAGGTGCCTCGCGCCCGACCAGGACGAGACGGTCCAACTCTCCCGACAGCCGCCCGAGGAACAGAGCGAAGGCGCGCTCGGCGAACACCTCGCCCCCCACCCGGTGGTAGGCGTAGTCGGTATATACGGCCAGCCGCACCCGGCGAGCCTAGATCAGATCGTCCGCCACGTCCCGCGCTGCGCCCGGTGCCAATGCAACAATGCGGGGCTCATGGAGGACGGTCTGAGCCCCCAGCAGCGCCATGCGCGCGCCGCCGACTGGATCCAGCCACCCCAGGAGGAGGCGGGCCTACGGCGCTACCTCCAGACCCTGCGCGAGCGGATCTGGATCGTGGTCGCCGCCGTGGTGATCGCCACCGCAATCGCGATCGTTTACGTGGTCACGGCCGACAAGGTGTACGAGGCCGAGGCCGACCTGCTGATCGCCCCTGTGGCCAGCACCGACGCGGCCCCCTACGCCTTGCCGGGGTTGATCCGGGAGTCCTCCGATCCCACCCGTGACGTGGAGACGGCCTCCCGCCTGGTGACCAACGTGGACGTGGCCGACCGCGTCAAGGCGTCGCTCAACTCGTCCCTGAGCGCCGAAGAGCTGCTCGGAAAGGTGAGCGCCGAGCCGGTCGCCTCGAGCAACATCGTCGCCGTTACGGCGGAGGCGGGCTCGCCCAACGAGGCCGCCGAGCTCGCCAACGCCTTCGCCACCGAGGCGGTCGCCGAACTGACCCGCGAGCTCCACGCCGCGGCCAGGGTGACCCTCACCGGGCTCCAGGCGCAGCTGCGCAGCGGGTCCGGTGACCCGGCGGCGGTCCGCACCTCGATAGCAGTGCTGGAGCCCCTGAGAAACGGCCCCAATCCCAGCATGAGCGTCGAGACCCGGGCCGATCCCCCATCTAGCCAGGCATCGCCGCGTCCGGCGCTCAGCATCGCGGCCGGGCTGTTCGGGGGCCTGGTGCTCGGCATCGGAGTGGCGTTTGCCTTCCAGATCCTGGATCCCCGGCTGCGCCGAGAGGAGCAGCTCAGGCGGCTCTACCGCCTCCCCATCCTTGCCCGCATTCCGCGGCAGCCACGAAGCCGAACCGACAAGCCGCTGGGCCCGCTCGAGCTTTCCCCGGCTACATCCGAGGCCTACCGGACGCTTCGAGGGACGCTGGCCGTCTCGCGGCGAGCTGCGGGCTCCCGATCGCACGCGATCCTGGTCACCGGATCCTCTCCGTCCGAGGGCAAGACGACAACCGCGGTCAACCTGTCCTCCTCGCTGGCGACCGCGGGCCACAACGTAATCCTGATCGAGGCCGATCTGCGACGTCCCGGGATCGGCGCGGCCCTCAATCTCCAGTCCAAATATGGGGTCGCGAGCGTCCTGGTGGAGAGCATCGCGCTCCAGGAGGCGCTCGTGACCACGCCCACCTTCGGCTCGAATCTCGGCATCCTGCTGGCCGACTACGAGGGGGGCTGGATCAGCGACCTGTTCGCTCTGCCTGCCGCCCGAGAGCTGGTTGATGAGGCGCGTCGGTTGGCTGACTTCGTGATCGTCGACTCCCCTCCCCTCACCGACGTCATCGACGCCTTGCCGCTGGTCGACTACGTCGACGACGTCGTGCTCGTCGCCGGGGTGGGCAAGACTCACCTCGGAAAGCTCGCACAGTTGGGCGAGCTGCTCGCCGAGCACGGCATCAGGCCGGCCGGGTTCGCGGTGGTCGGAACCCCGAAGCCGGCTCGGTCCGACTACCACTACTACGCCGGGCACCAGCCGCGGCCCGCGCCTCCGTCACATCGAGAGCGCCCGTCGGACGAGCGGCAGCCCCTCGAGCGCTAGGGGCCTTCCATCGTCAGACAGAAGGTGCTCATCGAGCAGTAAGCGGCAACGCGGTTCCCGAGCAGGACCCGGCCTGGGCGCCGCAGGGAGTTGAAGGACGTCCAGCGGATGCGCGGGTTGCGGAAGCCGACGTGCTCGAGAAGCTCGGCCCAGAGCCTGGGGGACTGGTGCTTTTTCCACTCGATCGACGGCGCGATCGGGTTCTTGACGCCAAGCTGAGCGAACAGGTTGTACCTAGAACAGTCGCAAACGATCAGATCTGCGCCCGGTTTCGCAAGATCGGCGAGCTTGGAGAGGATCTGGAGATAGGTATTCCGCGCCTCCGGATCGTGCTGCAGCCGCATGCAGAGGTCCTCGTCGAGGTGATTGATCGAGGCGATCGAGATCAGGACGTCGAACTGCTCTCCCCTGGGATCGAAGCCCTGGAGTGTCTCGGGGCGAAGCTCGACCTGCTCGCTGCCGAGCAGTTCGCGGGCCCGCATGAACCGCTCCTGCACGCCGGAACGTGACCCCGCGGCCTCGGGCTCCAGGCTGACCACCCTCGCGGCACCGGCGCAGGCGGCGTAGAAGCTCGTGCCCCCCTCGCCCGCCCCGACGTCCAGCACCGAGCGATCCGCGAAGCCGACGCCCTCGAACGTGGTCTCGCACGCGTACCGCAGGTTTCCGGGGTCGCGGCCGAGCTCGTCGGCCATCACGGAGAAGTATCGGTCTAGGGCTCCGGTGCTCACGGCGAGCGAGAAGGGTACCCAGCGAGAGCCCTGCAATCCCGGCCGGTGGCGGCCGAGGGAGCGGCCTCCGTCCTTCCTCCCCCTAGCGCCGGCGGAAGGACGGAAGCCACCTCCTGACGCCCCCGAGGAGCGACCGGGACCGCTCGCGAAGCCGGGGCGGAAGTCGCCTGTGGGCTCGCCACAGGGTCGCTTCGGCGCGTGCCACCAAGCGCATCGGGTGAAGGGAACGGGACAGGATCACCGTCTCAACCGGGCGCGTGGCGGTGGCGAACCGCTGCTTGTAGGTCTCGTCACCGAGCAGCAGGTCGTACTCCGCGGCACCCTCCTCGATCGCCTCGTGGACGGTATGGGCGAGAAGCAGTAGCCCGACGCTTGCATCCGACCAGCGGGGCGCGAAACCGGCCAGGTAATAGGAGTAGCGCTCGCCCAGCCGCCACCCGTACCAGGCGGCAACCGGGTCGCCGTCGACCTCCATCGTCCAGAGGCGCAGCCATCCCCGCTCAAGGGCCGCTGCGGTGAAGTCCGCGTGGAAGGCACGCGTCCGCTCGCTCGCCGATGAGGACCCTCCTCGGGCGTCCCAACGGGCGTCATGCAAACGGAAGAACGTCTCCAGGTCCCTCCCGAGCTCCACGGCGGCGTGCGTGCGACGAAAGCGAACCTCGTGGCTTGCCTGAAGCGCCCGCAGCTTCCTGCCGAGCTGGCTGCGGAAGTTGCGGCTGCGGCTCGCGAGGTAGGTCTCCCAGCTCGCCGGCAGCTGGACATACGGCAGCGTCGTCTGACGGTAGGAGACCGCCGCAAGCGACGGCGGCGCGGCTGACATCATCGCGCGCCACCAGCCGGCATCGGCATCCACGTTGTCGAGAACGATCGCGCTCCAGCCCGAGACCTCGGCGCCGAGCCGGGCGCCGGCGGCCGCTGCAACCGCCTCGTCCTCGGGGGCCGCGGCGACCGGATGGAGGTGATCGGCGAGGTTGGCGCCGCCGAACCTGAGCGAGCGCGGCCGCCCACTGCGCTCTTGGACCAAGGGCATGACGCCCCGCAGGTCCCCGCCCGGGGCTCGTACGGCGATCACCGCCGGGTCGGCGTGCTCGCCGTAGTTCCGCAGCCAGGCGTAGTACCACTCGGGGGTCAGGAACGCGTTTCCCCGCCGCTCCGCCAGGGACCGCCAATCCCCCTCGATCTCGCCCAGGCGGTCCGGGTCTGTGATCACCTCGGTGGTCTCCCCGCGAGCCTCCCTGGTCGCTGGCCGCGCCATTGAACGAGCATATCCAGCCGCCATCCCACCTTCTCGCGGCCGGTGCCCGCCTGCGAGAATCCCAGCGTGCTCGCAGAGCGAAGTCTCGGCAGATGGGGGCTGTCGGCCGCTTTCGGCGCGATGGCCGCCTCGGTCGGCCTGTTGGCCGGCATCGACCCGCGCCTTGCGATCGCCGCGGCGCTCAGTCTCGGGTTCCTTCTCCTGGTGATCGGCGACCTCTACGTCGGCCTGATCCTGTTTACGCTGCTCAACTTCGCCGCCCAGGTGCCGACCGTCGCAGGGCCCGGGCTGAGCTTCGCGAAGATCGCAGGGCTGCTGCTGGCGATCTCCTGGGTCGCGACCTTGGCCACCAGGAACGACGCGAAGTCCGACTTCATGTCGGCGCACCCGGTGCCGACCTACGTCGTGGTGCTGTTCTTGAGCTGGGCAGCGGTCAGCCAGCTGTGGGCGGAGGACTCGGGGGAGGCGCTGACGGCGTTCACGCGACTGGCCCTGAACGCGGTGCTGTTCCTGATCATCTTCACCGCGGTTCGCACGCCCAACCAGGCGATTGGGTTCGTGGCCGCGTTCGTCGCCGGAGCGTCGCTCGACGCCCTCTACGGGATCCTCTTCGCTTCTTCCGACCCAGCGAGCTCGTCGCGCCTCGAGAGCTCGATAACCAACCCCAACGAGCTGGCCACCATACTCGTGATGGCGCTCGTATTGAGCTTCGGCCTCGCGGTGGCCTTGAAAGACATCCCCCTCGCCCGCCTGGGAGCGCTGGGGGCGGGGGCCCTTTGCACCGCGGGCATCTTCCTGACGGGCTCCCGGGGCGGCCTCGTCGCCCTGGCCGTCGCCGTGGCCGCCTTCCTGCTCGTCGGCGCCCGGTGGCGCGGCCGCTTCCTGCTCGTCGTCGCGGCCGTGGCTGTCGCCGGAGTCGGCTACTTCAACTACGTCGCCTCGCCGGAGATCAGGTCCCACGTTTCGAATGTGGGCAGCGGCACGGGCCGGCTTGATCTGTGGACGGTCGGTTGGCGGATGGTCGAGGAGGAACCGCTTCACGGCGTCGGTGCGGGGAACTTCCCCGTCTCGTCGGTGCATTACCTGCTTGAGCCCGGGGCGATCGAGCGAGCCGACTACATCGTCGGCTCTCCGAAGGTCGCCCACAACACCTACCTCGAGCTGTGGGCGGAGCTCGGCATCGTCGGGCTGGCGCTGTTCCTGTGCGTGGCGGGGTTCTGTCTCCTCTCGGCCCTCAGGGCGGCGCGCTCCTTCGCGCGCCAGGGAGATGCTCGGATGGAGGTCATCGCTCGCGCCGCCTTCGTCGCCCTGGCCGCCCTGCTCGCGGCCGACTTCTTCGGATCGAGGCTGGCCAACAAGGAGATCTGGCTCTTGTTCGGGCTCGCGCCCGCGCTGCTGGCCATCGCGCGCTCCCGTGAGCGCGCCACCAGCCCTTGACGGACGTACTCGCCCTCGGCTACCACGCGGTCAGCGAGCGCTGGCCCGCCTCCCTGTCGATCGCGCCCGGGCATCTGGAGGCTCACGTGCGGATGCTCGCCGGCAAGGGCTTCCTTGGCGTCCCCTTCCACGAGGCGGTCTTGCGGCCGCCGGGCGCTAAGACTGTGGCGATCACCTTCGACGATGCCTACCGCTCCGTGATCGAGCTGGCGCTTCCGATCCTCTCGCGGGTGGGATTCAGGGCCACGGTGTTCGCGCCCACCGCCTTCGTCGGTACCGAGGAGCCGATGACCTGGCCCGGCATCGACCACTGGCGCCACACCGATCACGCCCACGAGCTCGTGCCGATGTCCTGGGCCGAACTGGAGCGCCTCGCCGAGGCCGGCTGGGAGATCGGCTCTCACACCCACTCTCATCCCCGTCTGCCAACCCTCGACGATGCCGCGCTGGAGAGCGAGCTGACGGGATCGCGCCAGGAGATCGAGCGCCGGCTGGGGGCGCCGTGCCCATCCCTGGCCTATCCGTACGGGGACCACGACGATCGCGTGGTCGAGGCCGCGCGGCGGGCCCGCTATGAGACCGCGGGAACCCTCCCTGCGAGGCTCACGCGTCCCACCGGGACGCTGGATTGGCCTCGCATCGTCGTCACTCGCGCCGACGACGCGCGCCGCTTCCGCTGGAAGGTCTCACCCCTGCTTCGCAAGGCCAGGGCAACCAGCGCTTGGAGCGTCCTGCACGCGGTGCGGCAGGGCCGACGCTGACCTCACCTGGTGGGTCTGGGCCGTCAGTGCTTGACCTTGACCAGGACGGTGCGTGAGTGCCCCAGCTGGCCTACCCTGGCCCGGAACCTGAGCGTGCGCTCCTGCGTTCGTGCGCGCAGGCGAAGCGCGAAGCGTCCATCGCGTAGCTTGAGCGCCCTGACCCGCTTCCACTGGCGGTGAGTGCGCTTTTGGATCACAGCGCGGCGCGCCGAGTGCGAGCCGAGTGCGCTGCCCCTCAGCTTCAGCGGGCGGCCCAAGCTGACCGAACGCGCGCTGGCCCGCAGCGTCACGGCGCGGGGGCCGCCGGTCGGAGGTGGTGAGGGCGGGGGCGGCGGCGGAGGGACCTGACCACCCGCCGGCAGCGCCATCGTCCCGGTGTACTTGGCCAGGCAAGCATTGCCCGCCTTGAGGCGGAAGTCGCCGGCCGCCGGATCGGCGAAGCTCGGCTTGGCGACCAGGTTGCGGGCCTCGCTGAACACGTTGGAGGAGTCGACGCCGCCGTTGGAGGTGTAGCCGGAGTTGTCGGCGTGGACGCAGTTGTCGCGCAGAGCCCCTTCACCGGGGCTCCCGGTGGACCCGGCGTAGACGTTCCAGCCCAGGTCCGAGCCGGCGATGATGTTGCCCGCGACGATCTGGTCGCTGCCGCCGGAGAAGTTGACGCCGTCGCCGTTGTTGAAGATCACGTTGCCGGTGATCCGGGCGCCCTCCACCTCGAAGTACTGCTGGACACCCCGGTCGGCGTTGTCGTAGATCCAGTTGTCGCGGACGATCACGTCCCGGGCCTCGGACAGGTAGATGCCGTGGTCCATGTTGGTCGAGGGGATCTCGCCGCAGTGGTGGATCCGGTTGCGCTCGATCACCACCCCCTCGGGCGCCGGGCCGTCGTACCAGGCCGAGACCTGGACGCAGATCTCTGCATGTCCGTTGGTGATCTCGTTGTCGCGCAGGACCGTGCCGTCGGCGTAGATCTTCGGACCGATGCTGCTGGTGCCGCCGGCCCCGTTCAGCTTCATGCCCTCGATCGTCGAGTGGTGGCCGGGCGGCTTCACCTTGATCGAGCCCTTCAGGGTCACTGACTCGTCGCCGTAGGGGGACAGGGTGATGTTGGGCGTGGTCACGTCGGTCTCCGAGAAGGTGTAGGTGCCGCCGCGCAGGCAGCCCGTCTGCCCTGGGGCCAGGGAGTCGATCACCCGCTGTGGCGTCCCGTAGGGACTGGCCAGCGTGCCTGCGCCGCCGTCGGAGCCGTCCACGGCGGCGATCTTGTCGCAGCTCACAGCGGCGTTGGCGGGCGATGCGGCGATCATCACCGCGCCAAGCGGCACCAACGCGCCCAGGACGAAACCGAGTGACCCCCGCCTGACCCCCATTACGGGTCCTCTCGACCGAGGCTGCCGGAGCCCTCAGCCGCGACCCGTCCCCTGGACGGATGTTGGGGCGACTCCAGGGGGCGCAGTTAGAAAGCGGTCAGTCGAGCGCCTCACGAAGCGCCGCTGCCCACCGCTCCCCCACCGATTCGGGAGAGTGGACCCTGGCCACGTACTCGCGCCCGCGGTCGCCCATCCGACGGCGAAGCTCGGGCTCCGTCCACAGCTTCCGCGCCGCCCCGACGAACTCCTCCCAGGAGCCGTCGGCGAACAGCCCCAGCCCCTCGTCGGCGATCCGCCGATCGGGGTCGAAATGCAGCGAGATCACCGGCACCCCCCTCGCCCATGCCTCGAGGAAGACGTTGGGCATGCCCTCATGACTGGACGTGACCACGACCGCTGCCGAGCGGCCGATCATCTCGAGCAGGTTCTCACGCCACTGGTTGGGCATCAGCTCCAGGTTCGGAGTCTCGCCGACCGCCTCCGTCAGCTGCTCGAGGAGCTCTTCAGAGGTTTCGGACGTGACCGGCGCAACCATCCAGAAACGGGCCTCCGGAAGCGCCTGCGCCAGCTCGACGTATCGCAGGGGCAGCTTGTACGAGACGAGGCGCGCAGCCCACAGGAACGCCTCGGGCTCGGGCGCCGGCGCCGCGCCGTTCATCGGCTCGGCGAAGCTCGGGATCAGCTCGACGCGAGCCCCGGCCCCAAGGCCCCCCCGGGCGAGCTCCAGCTGCTGGGTGGTCTGCACGACGATGCATTGGGAGCGCCGCAGGGCGGCTCGGTAGAGCACCTGGCCCCAGCGGCTGCGATCCGGACGGTCGAAGATGAAGTCCAGGTCGTTGGACGCCGAGAGCACCAGCCCGCGCCGGCGCACCAGGCAGAACGCCACCCCGACCATCAGGTACGCGCCGCCGCCGCGGAACACGTACACGCGGGCATCGGCGTCGCCGAGAGACCGCCAAACTCGCAGCCCCTCCAAGAGCTTGCCCAGCAAGCCTCGACGACCCGGCCACGGCTTTCGCTTCACGAGCTCCAAGGTCGGCACCGGCGCCGTGATCGGGCGGTCGCGCCCATACACGATGTGGGCGACCCGCAGGCCCTTCCGCGCCAGGACCTCCGCGAGCAACCTGGTCTGAAGCTCAGCCCCGCCGCCGCCGCGAGGTGGCTGGTCCCCGTAGCTCTCCCGATCCTCGTAGTAGTGAAACGCAAACGGGGCGTAGATCGCGATGTCGCTGCGCGGAGCCAACTGCCGGCGGGTCTAGTGGGCCACTAAACCCACAGATTCTCGGGCAGCACGTCGAGTTGAAACAGCAGCAGGCTCTGATGCTCGGTGATCAAGAAGCTCTTGACCACCTCGGCGCGCTCAACGTCGTACAGAGCGATCCGGCTCGGCATCTTCTTTTCCCCGTACTTGACCCGGAATCCATACTCCCGCCACGGCGACTCCCGCAGGGCCGAGAACGCGACGAAGAACCGGTTCGCATTCCGCGGATCCTCGCACAGGCCGCGGCACCAGCCGAGGACCTTGACGTCCGGAGTCATCGCGTTGAGATCATGGCTTGCCACGACCTGGAGCGATTGCGGGTCCACCAGCACCACGAACCCGTTCACGGTGGTGAACGCCAGCTGACCTCTGATGTAGCGGCCGTCGTGCGGCTTGCCGGCCTCGAAGGGGAGCTTGAGGGGGCTTCCCGTGACCCGCTCGGCCCCCGGCGCCCTCAGCTCGGTCACCCACAGTTCCCCGTTACGAACCCAGAGGTGATTCGCGTGTACGTGATGCGGTTTCGTATCCGGGATCCGGCGGTAGTCGAGCTCGGGGTCGATCCGCCGCGCCTCGGGGTACCCGTCCAGCAGATCCCACCTGTGGAGGAGGTCACCGTCCAGGGAAACGTGATCCACCGTCTCCAGCCCCGTGTTGGCGACGGCAAGCCCGCCTTCCCACGGTATGCAGTGGTGAAGGTCGTTGAACCCCGGGATGGTGATCCTGCCCGCGGGTTCCGACGGCGGCCAGTCGTCGAACCGAACGATCTCCGTGTGGGAACACGCGTGGATCTGGCCGTCGGTCATGCAGTAGCAGGTGAACTGAACCTTCTGCTTCGCAGTGTGAAGCTCGGCCGGCGTCCTGTACTCGCACAAATGGAGGATCTCGCCGGTCTCGGCATCGAGGATGCCGAGCACCGCCGTGACGCCCCGAATGTCCTCCCGGCTGGGTATGGCGCCAGAGAAGAGAAGCTGCATCAGCCGTCAGGTGGCCGCTTACGCGCGAGGCCGGGCCGGGGTCGACAGTCGGGGTGAGTCGACAGCGATCACCTGCTCCAACTCCGGCAAGCTGTCGGGGTCCGTCGAACGGACGTGGTCGAGAAGCGCCTCCTCGCTCGAGATCTCGCGGTCGGCGTAGGAGAGCGAGAGGAACGAGAAGTAGTCGTGCGGGCTGATCGGCATCGCATCGAGGAGAATGGCCGTGTTGTCTCGAGGGGTGAGGACCTTGGCGTCGCGGACGCGGTACATGCCGGACTCGAGCACGTTGACCCCCTTCAGGCGCAGCAATGCGAGTCGATGGCAGCCGTCGGCCGCGTACATCCGCCGAGCCAGTCGCTTGCCGGTCAAGGTAGGTGCGATCTGGCGCCCGGTTCGCAGGACGATCGGTCGTCGCCTGTCGTAGCCCATCGACTCGAAAGCATCGAGGAGCTCGATGGACGCTCGGACGCGGCGCTCGAACGCCGCGTTGAGGCGCTCGGGGTCAGCGGCGATCTCAGGGTGGTTGCTGCTGGGAACGACGATCCGGCTGAACCAGGCGAAGTAGGGCTGCCGCCGAGAGAGCTCCATGAAATCCTCGACGTCTTCCTCGGCGAGTGCCCGCCGCTCGCGCAGAAACGCGAAGTACCGCTCCCGCACGATGATGTCGTACCTCAACGGGCTGACGAGGTGATCGATCGGAACCGGCTCCGGGCCCGGCTGATATGCGATCCGGACCAGCCCGGGGACCCGCCGCCGGAAGCCGCGAGAATTGCGCTCCAAGAACGCCCCGACCACCCGTCTCATCAGGACTCCGCTTCCGCCCGCAGCGACTTCAGGGCCGCGATCTGCTTGGACATTCCTTCCTTCAGCCCTGTTCGCGGCGCGTACCCGAGATCGCCCCGCGCCTTCTCGACGTCCGCGCCGGTGTGCCGGGCGTCTCCCGGCACGGGCGGCAGGTGCCGCACCGGCACGCCGAGGCCGAGGAGCTCGCCGAGGAGCTCGATCACCTCGAGAACGGTGGCCTGCGCCCCGCCGGCGATGTTGTACGCCTCGCCGGGACGTCCCTTCTCGGCCGCAGCGATCGTGGCGCTGACCGCATCGTCTACATAGGTGAAGTCGCGGCTCTGGAGCCCGTCGCCGAAGACCTCGATCTCCCGGTCCTCCATCGCAGCCTGGATGAAGCGAGTGAACGCCATGTCGGGTCGCTGGCGCGGCCCAAAGACCGTGAAGTACCGGAGCGCCACCGTCGGCACGTCGAAGCGCGAGAAGTACAGGTGGCACAGGTGCTCGCCCGCGAGCTTGGTGACCCCGTAAGGGGAAACCGGTCGCGGCGTGTCGGACTCGCGCGTTGGCAGGCGCTCTGCATCACCGTACACCGACGAAGACGACGCGAACACGAAGCGCCGCACGTCGGTGCCCCGGACAGCCTCAAGCACCAACTGGGTCGCGAGCAGGTTCTCGTTCAGGTAGACCTCGAACTCTCGTCCCCAGCTTCGCCGCACCCCGGGCTGGCCCGCCAGGTGGTACACGACGTCGACCCCGGCGAGCAGCTCGCTCAGCTCGAGGTCGCGGAGGTTTCCCTCGACCAGCCGGAAGCGCTCGGAGCGCTCCAGGCCCTCGAGGTTCCCCCGTTTCAGGGTCGGGTCGTAGTAGGTCGTGAACCCGTCGGTCCCCACCACGCTCGCCCCGGAGTCGACCAGCCGCTCCGCCAGATGCGAGCCGATGAAGCCCGCCACACCTGTGATCAGCACCGACATCAGCCGACCAGGGTAGTTGACGCGTCACCCGCCACGAAAAGCTTTGGCCGGGAATCTGATCAGCGCTCGGATCTCGCGCTGCGAGAGCGCGCGGGTGACGAGCAGGGTGGCCACGAAGGCGGCGCCGGCGACGGGCAGGCCGACGAGCCACTCGAGCGCCGAGAGGCTCTCGGTTCCCACCAGGGCGAGGATCGCGGCCATCACCCCGGCGGCGAGCAGCGCTCGGGCGGCCGTCGTCGCGAGCGGCTTCAGAGGCAGGCCGAGGACCCGGTGACAGACCCACAGATGCGACCCCGCGTAAACGGTGTACGCGACGTCCGTTCCGATCGCGGCGCCGAGTATCCCCATCTCCGGGATCAAGACCACGTCGATTCCCGCATTCAGGACAACCGCCGCGATCACAATCGGGATTCTTCGCCTTCCCTCGCCCGCGTAGTCGAGCGGAGAGGACAGCAGGGAGGTGACGCTGGCCAGCAGGACGAACGGGGTCAGGGCCCTGATCACCTCCGCGGACTCCGAGAACTCGGATCCGAGCGTCAGCCGCACGATGGGGTCCGCCCACACGCCGAGGAAGGCGACTACCCCGGCCTGGAGCATCACGATGTACCCAATCGCACGCTCGAGAGCGGCGAGCCTGGGGGGCTCGTCGGGGTGGCGGGCCATTCGCGGCGCGACTCCCTGCGCCAGGGCGGAGGCGGGATACCCGACGAACGCAGTCAGGCGCAGCGGCGCGGCGTAGATGCCAACGGCGGTGGTGCTGAGAAAGGCGCCGATCAGCAGGGTGTCGAGGTAACTGAAGAGCGAGCCGGCCCCGCTGACGATCAGCATCGCCCCCGCGTAGCGCATGAACTCCCGCCGGCCTACAGGGCTCCGACCCGCGCGAAAGAGCGGCGAGGTGCCCAGGAGCCTGCCGAGCAGGATGACGCCGAGCACGGCGCCGAACACATAGCCCACGGCCCGTCCGAAGGCGGCGCTCGTCGCGCTGCTTGAGATCAGGACGAGCGTGATCGAGGCGGTGAACTCGACCGCCGATTCCGAGATCACCAGGCTGAAGGTCTGCGAGGTCCGTCGCAGCGCGCTGAAAACGCTCCGCGCGAACAGCAACAGGCTCTGTCCGAAGAACGCGATCGCGGCCCCCCTCAGCGGCCAGGCCAGCTCGGGCGCGTTGTAGAGGTCGGAGATGGGCCCGGCGAGCGCGAACAGCGCCACCGCAATAGCCGACGCCGTCAACAGCCTGGTCCTCAGCGCCATCCCGAGAACGCCGGTGACCGCCGTGACGTCGCCGTGGCGCTCCGCGATGAACCGGGCGGCCGCCTGGGTGGTCCCCCCGGCCGCCGGCCGCAACACCAAACCCGTGACACTGACGGCCAGCGCGAAGGTGCCGAAACCGGCGGGCCCGAGCTGCCGGGTCAGGAACACCGTGAGCACGGCCGTGAACGCTGCTGTGCTCATCTGCGCCGCGAAGGCGAAGACGGCGTTGCGGCTGATCGTGTCGCCCTCGTGGGACGACTCGCTGTTGCGAGCGTCGCGATTCATCTCTTGGCGGCCACCGATTCGATCCCAGCCCAGCCGCTCCCAAAGGCCCTCGGTGGCGGCTTAGCGCCGGTTTATACTTGCCCGGCACGATCGACTCGAAGGCGGGCAGAGCGCGCTTTGCCCCGCAGCGATCCAGAAAGGGCTCCCCGCTTGAAGGTCAAACCGCTCCTTGTGCTCGGTCTTGTCGTTGTCGCGGCGGCGGCGGCGGCCTTCATCCTGATCGTCGGCTTCGAGGACGCGCCTGACTCCGCCACCCCGGACGGAGCGGATGGGCGGGGCTTCGTGTCCTCGATCGGCGACCCCGGCGCGCTCGTCTGGGCGGTCGGCGACGGAGGCACGGACACGCCCGAAGCGGCGGCGGTCGCCCAACAGATCGCCGATTCCGACCCGGATCGCCTCCTCTACCTGGGCGACGTCTACGACCGGGGGACCGCCGAAGAGTTCGAGAGGAACTACGAGCCCACCTACGGCGCTCTCGCAGCCCTGACCGCGCCGACTCCGGGGAACCACGACGGCCCGCTCGCCGAACAGGGGTACATCCCCTACTGGGAGGAGGCGTTGGGGGCACCCACGCCCCCCTACTACGCGTTTCGAGTCTCCGGATGGCAGGTCCTGAGCCTGAACTCCGAGATCGACCACGAGCCGGGATCTCCGCAGCTGCGGTGGCTCCGTCGCCAAGTCGCCGCAGGGGGGGACTGTCGCATCGCTTTTTGGCACCGACCTCGGTTCAGCGCGGGCCATCACGGTGACCAGGGAGACGTCGAACCTCTCTGGGACACGGTCAGGGGCCATGCCCGAATCGTCCTCAACGGCCACGACCACGAAATGCAGCGGTTTCGCCCCCGAGGTGGGATCACCGAGTTGATCTCCGGTGCCGGCGGAGCTGCGCTCAGCAGTGTCGACGAGTCCGACCCCAGGCTGCGGTTCTCCAACGACTCAGAGTACGGCGCCGTGCGCCTCGAGTTGCGCCCTCAGCATGCGGACTATTCGTTCGTGACCGTGGCCGGCGAGGTGCTGGACCGGGGGGACGTCTCCTGCCGCCCCTGACGGGCGCCCTCGTCCAGCTCGCGGCATGATGGCGTACACAGAGTGGGCGGCTGCAGAGCCGATCGGCTGACTGGATCCGGGGCCCGGCCCACGGCGCGCTAGTCGGGGCCGGCGCCCTCCGGCGGGCCGCCCTGAGTCACCGTGGTGGTCGTGGTCTCGGTGGCAGTCTTCGTCTCTGTCGTTGTGGTGGTCGTCGGGGGCGAAGTGACGGTCGCCGTGATCGTCGTCGGCACGCGCTTGGTACTGGTCGCGGTCCGAGTGCTCGTCTTCACCACCTCCCGCGGGCCCTCGGCGACGATCACGGCGAGCGCCACGCCCAGCCCGAGAGCGAGTGCCGCCAGCAGGGCGAGGCCGATCTTGAGCCGCCTGCCCCCGCCATCATCCTGCGGCGTGGGCGGCCGAGCGGGAGGCGCGGGGGTCGACGACCGCTCCGAGAGCACCCGGCGCGGATCCGGCGGTGGCGGAGGTCCCTCGGGCGAGGACATCGCGCAGGCAGTCCTCAGAGTCCGTCAGGTGCTCTCAGGGAGCGCCCGTCCCGCCGCCTCCGCCGTTGCTTGGCTGCGTGGTCGTGGTGGTGGTGTCGGTCGTGGTCGTGGTCGGCGCCGTGTCAGTGGTCGTGGTGTCATCCGTGGTGGTGGTTGTGCTCGGCGCCGTGGTGGGAACGGTCGTCGGCGCCGTGGTGGGAACGGTCGTGACCGTCGTCGTCTCGTCCCCGCCACTGTCGGCCGCGATCACGGCCAGCGCGACGACCAAGCCGAGCACCGCGGCCACCAGGAGGGCGATCGCCCACTTGGCGCCACGGCTCAGGCCGCCCGGCGGCGGCGGTGCGGAGCCGGCAGGCGGCTCGGGCTGGCCCATATGGCGGGTCGGGTCCTCGTGCACCTGAGAGGCGAGTCTAGTGCGCGTACCGGCCGCTGACCGGCGGCACAGTTGCCGTTGCAGCCTCGATGGCCGAGTTGCGCTCATCTATCGAACGCAACTCGACCATCGCGGAGCGCAGACGTATGAGGCCGCCCTACTTGCCCTGAAAGGCGCGCAGCTGGGCGCTACAGAAAGCCACGATCCGTACCGGAGCTCAGGCCGGAGCGGACGGGCTCGGCACCACTGCGCCGCGCTTCGGCTGCGACGAGCGGACCGCTCTGCCGTTTGCGCCCGACTGCCTGGAGAGCCGTCGGTAGCCGTGTCTCAGCGCCGGCCGTGCCCAGCGCCGGTACGCGAATCGAGCCATCGAGCCGGGACGCCGACGGTAGGCCCGAAATCGAAAGTGCTGGCGGTCGCTGGTCGCGAAGGCCAGCTTGTACTCCTCGACGTCTCCGAGCAGCTCAACCGCCTCGAGGCCGAGCTCGAAAGAGCGCTCGACCTCCCACAGGAGCAGCACCAGGCCGGGCGACAGGCGTCTGAAGCTCTCATCGTAGGCGCACTTCAGCGTCCAGAGGCGCTTTGAATGCACGAGGCAGAAGTCGAACGCGGCCAGCTCGCCGTCGAGAGCGATCGTCGACAGCCGAAACTCCCCGAGCCGGTGATAGGCGCGGGCCACCGAGCGGTAGAAGCTGGCGGTCTCTGAGGCCGAGTCGATCGCCGTCCCGGCCGTGCCCTTCCAGCCCGCGGCCTCGAGCGCGAAGGCGCGGTCGAGCTCCGAGTCGAGGTCCTTGGGAACCTCGAGGAGGGCGACCTCTGGCTCGTGGTCGCGCCACATCCTGCGGCCGAGCTTCGCGAGCTTGCGGAAGCGGCTCGGATGGAGTCGCATATAGGCACTGAAGTCGGCGT
>JBBPIK010000065.1:0-13295 GCA_038040415.1 Actinomycetota bacterium | reverse complement strand
CACCGGCGGCTCGAAGTTGTGGAGCGTACGAATGTTCTTGCACATGCGGCAGAGCCTAGTGCCTGCGAGGGCCGCCGACGAGGGCCCGCTCGCAATCCCCCAGCCAGGCACAACGGGCGTTCACCACTCCGAGCGGATCCGTGCGAGCCTGCAAGCCTGGCTGCGGGCATCCTGCGGCTGGTTCGTGAAGGAATCGGCGAGGAGACCTTTCGGCGCGAGAACGCTCGCTTCCGCGCCGCGGGACGAGCGCTGGCGGGATCCCGCGATGCCGAGGCGAAGGTCGAGACCCTCGATGCGCTTGCGGAGCGATTCGGCGATCACCTACCAGCGAGCTTCAACGCTCTCCGCGAGTGCCTCGAGGAGGAGCGAGACGCCTTGGTGAGCGCACAAGGCAACGACGACTCCAAGACCCGCCGACTCGCCGCTCTGGCGGCGGTCGAGATCGCGGCCGGGCGAGCTGCGGTCGAGCACTGGAGCCCCGCGAAATCGGGATGGAAGCTCCTGGCCCCCGGGCTGAAGCGAAGCTACAAGCGTGGTCGAGATCGCTTCGGTGACGTCCTCGGCGACCCCAGTCCGGAGAACGTCCACGAGTGGCGAAAGCGGGTCAAGGACCTCTGGTACCACCTGAGGCTCTTGCGTGACAGCTGGCCCGAGGTCCTCGGGGTGGTGACCGATCAAGCTCACGAGCTGTCTGACCTGCTCGGCGACCACCACGACCTCAGCGTTCTCGCTCAAGACCTTGAGAATCGCCACAACCTGGCGGGTGGCAGCGAGGAGTCAGCCGCGATCGCGGGCCTGATCGAGGCTCGCCAGGAGGAACTCCTTGAGGCCGCCGTTCCCATCGGCGAGCGCCTTTACGCTGATCCGCCGAGGGTCTTTGTCGAGCGTCTACACGCCGATTGGCGCGCCTGGCGGCCGGCCTCTCAGCGCCGAGCCGCGGCGTAGCGATCCAGCTCGTCGAGCTGGGCATGCAGGTCTGGGACGAAGGCGGAGCGAGGTCGGCTCGACTCGATCATCTCCACCGACTCGCGGTAGTGAGAGGCCATACCCTCGACGGTGGTGCCCATGCGCTTCTCGATCTCATCGCCGAACCTGTCGATCCCCCTGCGCAGGCCGCTGATGTCCGAGAGCTTGTCCGCGGCGAAGATGGTGATCGCTTGAGGTCCCGACACCATGACCTGCTCGCGAAGCGCTGCCTTGCGCTCCGCGAACGACTCGATCGAGCTGTCCTCGGTGAGCGATAGCACGAGGGACGTGACCGGGTCGCCCATCTCCCGTTTCAGGCGTTCCTCGGTAAGCGTCCCGCGTTCGACGGCGTCGTGCAAAAGCCCGGCTGTGACCAACTCCTCGTCGACGCCGGCATCGTGAAGAAACGTCGCGACCTCAACCACATGGTCCAAAAACGGAGCGCCGTCGGTCGCACGGTGCTGCGACGCGTGAGCTGAAGCGGCCAGACGGTACGCCCGCGACAGCAGCTGCGACTCCGCGATCCACGCAGGCGCAGTGGGCGCTACGGAAGGCGCACCGAGATCGGATTCGTCCACCAGATGGGGCCCAACCGTCAGCCGAGGCTGATCATGACGTGCTTGATCTCCGTGTAGTCCTCGAGCGCGTAGATCGACAGGTCCTTGCCATAGCCGGACTGCTTGTAGCCGCCGTGCGGCATCTCCGAGGCCAGCGGGATGTGGTCGTTGATCCACACGCAGCCGAAACGCAACGCGTTGGCGACCCGGTGCGCCCGACCCACATCGCGCGTCCAGACGGAGGCGGCCAGCCCGTAGCGGGTGCCGTTCGCCCACTCGATCGCCTTTTGCTCGTCGTCGAAGCGCTGCACGGTGATCACCGGCCCGAAGATCTCGTTCTGGATCATCTCGTCGTCCTGCTCCAGCTCCGAGACCACGGTCGGCTCGAGAAAGAACCCGGGCAGATCGGGCTGCTTGCCCCCGGTGACGATCTCGACCCGATCGGGCTTGCGCTCCAGGAAGCCCTCCACGCGCTCGCGCTGGCGCTGAGAGTTCAGCGGTCCCAGCGTCGTCTCCTCGGACGCCGTGTCGCCCATCTTGTATCCCTTCGCCTCCCCGGCGAGTCCGGCGACGACGTCGTCGTAGACCCCCGCCGAGGCGAGGACTCGAGTGGCCGCGGTGCAGTCCTGGCCGGCGTTGTAGTAGCCGGTGCCGGCGATCGTCTCCAGCGCCGTCTCAACCTCGACGTCGTCGAAGACCACAACCGGGGCCTTGCCGCCGAGCTCCAGGTGGACGCGCTTGAGCGTGTCCGAGGCGGCCTTGGCGATCCACTTGCCCGTCTCGGGTGATCCCGTCAGCGAGACCATGTCGACGTCGGCATGGGTGACCAGCGCCGCCCCCGCCGGCTCGCCGTGGCCCCCGATCACGTTGAGGACGCCGGGCGGGAAGATCTCGCCCACCAGCTCCGCCAGCTTGATCGTCGTGATCGGCGTCGTCTCCGCCGGCTTCAGCACGATCGTGTTTCCGGTCGCCAGCGCCGGGCCGATCTTCCAGATCGCCATCATCAGCGGGTAGTTCCAGGGGGTGATCTGGCCGACGACGCCGATCGGCTCGCGGCGGATGATCGACGTGTAGCCCTCCGTGTACTCGCCCGACGCGCGACCCTCCAGGCAGCGCCCCGCGCCGGCGAAGAAGCGCAGGTTGTCGACCATCGCCGGGATCTCGTCCTCGAGGAAGGCCTTGCGTGGCTTGCCGGCGTCGGCCGACTCGAGGTCTGAGAGCTCCTCGGCGTGCTCCTCGATCGAGTCCGCCAGCTTCAAGAGCATCAGGGCGCGCTGGCCGGGCGTGGTCGCCGCCCAGCCGTCGAACGCCTCGCGGGCCGCGGCGACGGCGCGATCGACGTCGTCGGCGGTGGACAACGGCGCCTCGGCGATCGCCTCGCCGGTGGCGGGGTTCACGACCTCCTCGGTCTGGCCCTCCGCCGGATCGACGAACTCGCCGCCGATGAAGTTCTGGAGCTTTGTCAGTGTCGCTGTTGCCATCGCTTTGTCTCCTCCTGATCGATCAACTCAAGTCGTAGCTTGCTTGGTGGGCTTCGCGCCCGCCTTGACGCCGTCCGCCGACGCCGCCGTTGGCGGCACGACACCCAGCACCTGATCCGGCGGCACGTAGTCCATTCCAACCGCCCAAGCCACGGCCGGATGCGTGACCCGGCCCGCGGCCACGTTGACCCCGAGCTTCAGGCCCGCATCTCGCCGGGCGGCCTCGGCGACCCCGTGGTCGGCGAGCGCCAGCACGTAGGGCAGGGTCGCGTTGGTGAGCGCATAGGTCGAGGTGATCGGCACCGCGCCGGGCATGTTGGTGACGCAATAGTGGATCACCCCGTCGACCTCGAAGGTGGGGTCCTGGTGCGTGGTCGGGCGGGAGGTCTCGAAGCAGCCGCCCTGGTCGATCGCCACGTCCACGAGCACCGAGTGCTCATTCATCAGCCCGAGCTGGTCCCGCTTGATCACGTGCGGAGCGCGAGCGCCGTGGACGAGCACGCCGCCGATCACCAGGTCCGTGTCCGGGAGCCGCTCCTCGATCGAGAGGGTCGACGAGAAGACGGTCGAGGCCCGCCCACCGAAGGCGACGTCCAGCTCGCGGAGGCGGTCGATGTTGGTGTCGTACACGAACACGTCGGCCTCCATCCCGATCGCGATGAACGCGGCGTTCATGCCGACTGCCCCCCCGCCGATGATCATCACGTTGGCCGAGGCCACGCCGGGCACGCCGCCGAGCAGGATGCCGCGCCCGCCAAGCGGCTTCTCGAGCATGAAGGCGCCCGCCTGGGTGGCGATCTTGCCGGCGATCTCGCTCATCGGCGCCAGCAGCGGCAGCCGCCCGCGCGCGTCCTCGACCGTCTCGTAGGCCACGCAGGTGGCGCCCGACTCGCACAGGCCTCGGGTCAGGTCCGGCGCCGGCGCCAGGTGCAGGTACGTGAACAGCGTGTTCTCGGGCCGAATCAGCGAGACCTCCTCGCGCTGAGGCTCCTTCACCTTCAGGACCAGGTCGGCCTCGCCGAACACGTCCTCGGCGGCGGGGACGATGCGGGCTCCCTGGGCCTCGTAGTTCGAGTCGGGGATCGCGCTCCCCTCCCCGGCCCCGCGCTGGATCAGGATCTCGTGGCCCCGCTCGGCGAGCTCGCGCGCGCCGACGGGCGTCAGAGCGACCCGGTACTCGTCCGGCTTGATCTCGGTGGGGACGCCGACCTTCAGGCTCGTACTTCCTCCCGGGCGGTGACCTCAAACCGGCAACCTCGCTGCTCGAGCTCAGAGAACATCTCCCCGGGCTCGATGCAGCCCTCGGGGGCCAGGGCGCCGCGGGCCTCGATCCGATTCCTGGCGAGCAGTCGCACCGCGGCCGCCGCAGGCGCGGCGGTGGACACGATTCCGCCCCCCACGCTCCAGCGTTCGATCGGCTCGGTGACGGCACGAACGCGGATCGACCGGCCACCCCCGGACGCCTCCACCAAATGCACGGAGACCGTCTTGCTCGAGGGCGGGACCGCTTCAGCGGCAATTCGCCGGATCTCCGCCTCTGGGGCCTGCGTCAGCTCGCGGAGGGTTGAAAGGCGATCCGGTGCCAGGGACAGCCTGAAGCTCGCCTCGCGGCAACCGAAGCTGGCGCCGAACGTGCGAAGCTCGGAGTGCAGGGTGTAGATCGTCTCGGCCGCGCCGATCGGCTCGCCGAACTCCACCACGCCGCCCGCGGCCAGCGGCTCGATCTCATCCGGCGCCCCGTCGCGGAGTACCACCGGCCGCAGGGTGAGCTCGTCGAGCAGAGTCTGAAGGGCATACGGGACGCTGAAGCCGGCCGGCGGCTCGAGGTCACGGCCGGCGGCGGAGACAAAAACGGAATCAATGCCCGCCGCCGAATCAATGCCCGCCGCCTCCTCGGCTGCGCCTCCGGCGGCGGCGGGGTTTGTTTCACTTCGGAGCTCCTGGGCTGCCCGCAGCGCCATCAGATTGGTCTTGCCGGGAGCCGAGCCGATGCCGAGCAGGGCCAGCAGGCCGGCACCCTCGAACCGCGGCCCGAGCTCGAGCTGGCGGCCGGTCATCCAGTAAAGCCCGCCGAGGTCGAGGTAGTGGCAGCCCGCCTCTAGGCAGGCTTCCATCGCATCGAGGTTGACCCTGTAGCTGGCCGAGTTGACGAGCACGTCGCACCCCTCGAGGGCGCGGGCCAGCGAGCCGGTGGCGCCGGCCGGAGCGCGGGCGTCGGCGAATGCCGCGCTCGCCTTGTCCCCGCCGCACAGCGACGCGACCTGCTCGGCCCGAGACTCGTCGAGGTCGAGCAAGAGGAGGCCGGCGACCTCCTCCGACTCGGCCAGATCGCGCACGATCGCCGGCGCGATCGTCCCCCCAGCTCCCAGGACCGCGACTCTCATACGAGCTCCCTCGCTCGCAGCGCCAGCCACAGCTCGATCCGGTCCGTGGCCCGCGAGAGGTCGCGTCCGGTGAGCTCCTCGATCTTGCGGATCCGGTAACGGAGTGTGTGCCGGTGGCAGTAGAGCTGCCGGGCAGCCCGCTCCCAGTTGCCGTTGTGCTCGATGTAGGCCTCCAGCGAGCGCAGAAGCTCGCCGCCGTACTCGCCCTCGGTGCGCTCGATCGGCTCCAGGAGGCCGTCGCTGTAGAGCCGCAGCGCGTCCTCGTCCTGTAGGGAGAGCAGCAAGGTGAACGCGCCCAGGTCCCGATGGCTCGCGACCTCGGGGGCATCACCGTCGGCAAGCGAGGTGGCCTCGAGCGCGCAGCGGGCCTCGTGGAAGGCACGGCGCAGTGAGCCGACCGCCGTGCGCCGGCTGGCGGCGGCTCGCACCTCGCCTTGCGTGCCCGCGAGCGCCATGCGCAGCGTGCCCGCAACCTCGACCGGCTCGCTCGCCCGCCCATCGATCACCGCACACAGGAGCGGCCGCCCCGCCGCGGCGCTGGTGGCGACCAGCGCAGGGATGCCCGCGTTGGCAAGCTCCAGCTCCACTGCCTGCTCGCCGGCGTGCGGGTCCTCGAGCTCGAACAGGAGGACCGCGGCCTCGGCTCCGAACCCGAACGGCAGCAGCCGCCCGCGTAGCTCGTCGGAATCGAGCCTGCCCCCGAGCGCCTCCGCCAGCAGGTCGCCGGCCAGGCGTCGCTCCGTTTCGTGCACCACCCTTTCGCGCATCAGCTCGAGCCCGACGACGATCGAGCCCTGCCGGGCGGCGAGGCGCTCGAAGTCACCCAACGGCCCCCGCTGGCTGACCACGATCAGCCAGGCGACTGGGGAGCCGCCGCGCCGTCCAGGCACCGGAACCGCCAGCGCACGCCCGGTCAGCGACCCGTGCTGGGGCTCGAATGGGGTCAGGGCCGACGTCGCCCGCCGCGCGGCGACCTCGGCGCCAAGCGCCTTCAGGGCCGCGGCGCCGGGGCCGCCCTTGCTGGGGTGGCGGGCGAGCTCCCGGCCCGTGGCGTCGTGAACGATCGCCGCGCCGCCGATCGCGGCTGCGACCGAGCCGAGGATCGCCTCCAGTCCGCGTCCCTCGATCACCAGCCGCTCCAGGCGCTCGTGCACCTGGGCAGCGCGCTCCAGCACCGCGTACTGCTCGTTGACCAGGATCGCGAAGGCGCGCTCCGTGATCGCGATGAACGGCATCTCGTACGGGATCTCGAACACCGGTATGCCCCGCTTGGAGGCCTCGTCCACGAGCGGCTTCGGCAGGCGCTTGTGCTCGAATCCGGTTCCCAGCCCCAAGCCGGCCACGTCGCGCTCGGCCAGTCGGGCAAGGAAGCGGCGCTGTCGCGTGGCCCCCTTGAGCTGGATCCCGGTCGTCAGCAGGAGCTCACCGCCCGAAAGCCACGGGGTCGGGTCCTCGAGCTCGGAGATGTGCACCCAACGGATCGGGCGCTCAGCGCCGTCGGCTCCGGTGGCCAGCTCGAGGCCGCAGTCACCGACCAGGCTGCCGATGGTCAGCATCAGCCCCAGCCCTTGACCCGGTCCCAGGCCTCGGTCAGCACGGGCCGGAGCACGCTTTCGATCTCCTCGAACTGCTCGGTGTCAGCGATCAGCGGCGGCGTCAGCTGGATCACCGGATCGCCGCGGTCGTCGGCGCGGCAGATCAACCCGCGACGGAACAGCTCACCGGAGAGAAAGCCGCGGAGCAGGTCCTCCGACTCCTCATCCGTGAACTGGCCCTTGGTCTCCTGGTCCTTGACCAGCTCCACCGCGTAGAAGAAGCCGGCGCCCCGCACGTCGCCGACAATCGGTATCTCGCTGAGGCTCTCCAGCATCGAGCGGAACTCGTCCTCCTTGCGCAGCACGTGCCCGCAGAGGTCCTCGCTCTCGTAGACGTCGATCGCCGCCATCGCGGCGGCGGCCGCTACCGGATGGCCGGCAAAGGTGAAGCCATGCGCGAACATCTCCGTCTCCGACATGAAGGGCTCCGCAATCCGATCCGAAACGATCATCGCCCCCATCGGCGCGTAGGCGGAGGTAAGTGCCTTTGCGGTGGTGATGACGTCCGGTATGTAGCCGTAGCGCTCGCAGCCGAACCAGTGCCCGATCCTCCCCCATGTGCAGATCACCTCGTCGGAGATCAGCAGCACATCGTGACGGTCGCAGATCTCGCGCACCCGCTGGAAGTACCCCTCCTGGGGCGGGAGACAGCCGCCCGCGTTCTGAACCGGTTCGAGAATCACCGCGGCGACCGTCTCGGGGCCCTCGAAGAGGATCCTCTCCTCGATCTGGTCGGCCGCCCAGAGTGGGTCGCGATCGGCCGGCCACCGGTAGCTGTCCGTATTGGGTACGTGGACACCGCCCGGTGTGAGCGGCTCGAACTGCGAGCGCAGGTTGGTAATGCCGGTCGCGGAAAGCGCGCCCAGCGAGGTGCCGTGATAGGCGATCTCGCGGGCGACCACCTTCGTCTTCTGACCGCTGCCCCGCAACCGATGGTAGTTCCGGGCCAGCTTCAGCGCCGATTCCACGGCCTCCGAGCCACCGGACGTGAAGAAGACCCTGTTCAGGTCGGCCGGGGCCAGCGAAGCGATGCGTGCCGCAAGCTCGATGGCGCGCGGATGAGCGTAGCTCCAGAGGGTGAAGAAGTCGAGCTCGGAGACCTGGCGCGCCATCGCGTCGCCGATCTCGGTGCGCCCGTGGCCCGCGTTGACGCAGAACAGCGCCGACAGTCCGTCGAGATAGCGCTTTCCGTTCTCGTCGTAGACGTAGCAGCCCTCGCCGCGGGTGATGATTGGGACGTCGGCCCCCTCGTAGGCGGCGTGGCGGGTGAAGTGCATCCAGAGGTGGCGCTTGGCGAGCTCCTGTAGGCCCGCCTGGGTGGGCGCCGCTCGCGTGCCGGCAGTGGCCATTCCTCTCCTTTCGTGGCCCGCTACAGCTTGGACAAACGGTATAGCCAAAGAGGTTGAGGTGCAACCCCACCCGGGGACCAACCGGGCACACCTTGATTGTGCGATGTGTACAAGGAGCCCGTGCAGGTTTTGTACTTCGGCACCTTGCGGCCCTTCGAGCGGAGGCATAGGCTCCGCGGCGCGAAGCCCAGATCGGGCGGCACATGGACGAGGAGAGGAGCGGCATGGAGAGCTCAGCGGCACCGGCGGAGGGCCTGCCGACGGGTGCGGCCGCCGGCGAGAAGGGCCTGAAGTCGAACGCGATCGGCTACGCGAGCAACCTCGTGATCGGGGTCGCCTCCACGGCGCCCGGGTACAGCCTCGCGGCCACCCTCGGGTTCGTGGTCGCCGTCGGCGGCATCGGATTCCACGCCCCGCTCATCATGCTCCTCTCCTTCATCCCGATGCTGTTGATCGCCTCGGCCTACAACTACCTCAACAGGGCCGATCCGGACGCCGGCACCAGCTTCGCCTGGGTGACCCGGGCGATGGGCCCGCGACTCGGATGGATGACCGGGTGGGCGATCGTCGCCGCCGACATCGTCGTGATGGCGGCGCTCGCCTACATCGCCGGCACCTACACCTTCCTGCTCTTCGACTGGCAGAGCGCCGCCGACTCGCTGCTCGCGGTCAGCATCGCCGCCGGCATCTGGATCGCCGTGATGACCGCCATCTGCACGATCGGAATCCAGCTCTCGGCTCGGACGCAGGTGTTCCTGCTCGGCGCGGAGATCCTCACCCTGGCCGCGTTCGCGGGCGTGGCGCTGTTCAAGGTCTACTTCGGCGACCATCCCGGCGACCCGCTGAACAGCGTCTACATCCATGCCGATTGGTTCAACCCCTTCACGGTGCACGGGGGAACGAGCGCGCTGGTGGGGGGGATTCTGCTCGGCGTGTTCATCTACTGGGGGTGGGACAGCGGCGTCTGCGTCAACGAGGAGTCCGAGAACTCCTCCACGGGCCCGGGCAAGGCGGCGGTGATGAGCACCGTCCTGCTGGTGCTGATCTACGTGACCGTCACGGTCGCCGCGCAGTCCTACGCCGGGGTCGACTTCCTGCGCGAGAACAAGAACGATGTCCTCAGCGCGCTCGGCGAACACGTGTTCGGGTCGCCGCTCGACAAGCTGCTGATCATCGCGGTCCTGACCTCGGCGGCGGCCTCGACCCAGACGACTATCCTGCCGACCGCGCGAACCACGCTCTCGATGGCGCGCTGGCGGGCGGCGCCGAAGGCGCTCGGCGAAATCCACCCGCGCTTCCTGACGCCCCACGTCTCGACCATCCTGATGGGGGTTGTCTCGCTGATCTGGACCCTGATCATCATCAACGTGAGCCAGAACGTGCTCTCCGACTCGATCACGGGTCTCGGGTTCCAGATCGCCTTCTACTACGGCATCACCGGGTTCGCCTGTGCGATCTACTACCGCAGGGAGCTGAGCAGGAGCTTCAAGAACTTCTTCATGGCCGGAGTGGTTCCGTTTCTGGGTGGCGCGATGCTGACCTACATCTTCATCAAGGCGCTGATCGACAACGCGCCTGTGGATTCCGCTTACTCCGGCGGCTTCCTCGGCGTCGGGGCGGCGGTGGCGATCGGGGTTGGGCTGCTCCTGTTCGGAGTGGTGCTGCTGGTGATCGCAAACTTCGTCTATCCGAAGTTCTTCAAGAGAAAGCTGGAGACGGTGCCGCCAGGGTTCCTCGAGCGCCCGGCCGGAGAGCCGGCTACGACCCCGGTGGCGCCGGAACGAGAGCCGCCAACCGGCTCCGGATGAGGGAGGCGAGATGAGCGAGATCATCGTCGGCTACGACGGGACCGAGTGCTCGAAAGCGGCGCTCGACCAGGCGGTCGGGCTCGCCAAGGAGCTCGGGGACAAGCTCGTGATCGCGTTCGGCTACGCGCCCCCCGGGTATGCCGGCGGAGAGATGAAGGCGCACCAGGACGCAATCAGGGAACGCGGAGCCGAGATCACCGCCGAAGCCGCACGGTCGGCCACCGAGGGCGGGGTCGAGAACGAGGTCGAACTCGTCCCCAAGCGGCCGGCTGAGGCGTTGAGCGACCTCGCGACGCAGCGGCGCGCACGGATGATCGTGATCGGAAGCTACGGCGAGTCGCCGCTGAAGGGCGCGGTGCTCGGCTCCACTCCGCACAAGCTGCTCCACCTCTCCGAGGCCCCGGTACTCGTCGTTCGGGCGTAGGCCCGTGCCTCAGTGGCCGGCTGCCGGCGCGACGGCTTCGACCAGCCGCGGGCCTTGTCCCGCGCGCTGGTTGATGATCCGGAGATAGTCCTCGTAGGCGGCGCGATACGCGACTCCCTCGAAAACGGGCTCCCAATTGGCCTTGCCGCCGCCCTTCTTGAGCTCGACCCACGCGGCTCGGACACGATCCGGCTCGTAGATCTCGGTCCAGGGGCCGTCCTGGCTGAGGATCTCGTCCACAGCCGGAGCATCGGAAGGGTCCTCCCAAAGACGGCGGCGGCGGGTCCGCGGCATCGTGTTCCGGGGGGCCTTGAAGAAGGGCACATCCTGCCAAGGCGGAACCAGCCGCGAAACCATCTCGCGGTGGAGAACGGCATCGATCCTCTGCTCGGGCGTGAGCGCAAACGCCGCCTGGATGAACGCCGGGGTCGCGAAGACGGACACCCGCTCGGCGTGAGACGCGAGGCCGGAGCGATACGGGAACCGGTCCATCAGATAGAACCACTCGAGGAGCGTCGGCCCCCTCAACCCAAGGCCGCTTCCCTCCGCCACTGTCCGCTCGATCTGGTGGCGGGCCAGGTCATAGGCCTCATCGCGGGCCGCACGGTGCTTCTTGGTGAAGAAGCGCAGCACGCGCGACACGACCGCCTCCTCGCCGCCGCGACGGATCCTGCTCAGCTCTCGTTCGGTCTTGTAGAAGAAGCCGTGGGCAATCTCGCCGCCGTGTCCAGAGAGCGCGGCGCCTGAGGGACGAGGTCGGGGGAGCTTCGAGTTGCCGCGCAGCTTCTGCGGATGGCGCATCCCGTCGTGCAGCAGATGCAAGCGCAGGGCTCTCTCCATCAGCGCCGCCGCGGGCGTCGAGTCCTCGCCCTCGACGTGACGAACCCCGTGCCTGAGCGGACGAGGCGCGAGCCTGACGAGCTCGCGGGCAACATCGGCCTCACCAGGCGTCTTGTCGGAGGTGTGAAATCGGGCCTCGATCCCCGCGGCGACCGCGGCGGCGGCGGCGACCCGAGAGTCACGGCCGCCCGACAGGTCGACCGTCGCGCTGCCGCCCCATAGCTCCCCGGCCATCATCGCCTGGGCTCGCGCCTCGTCCGCCGCGACCGCGGCGGCGTCATCCAGATCGACATCGGTCGCAACCAGGCGTGACACTGCGCCTGTCTGCTCGCGGGAAATCCCCTCATCGCTCGCCCGGATGACGCTGCCGGGCAGCACGCGAGTCACCCCCGCCATCGGGGTGGAGTCGCCGAGGAACCACGTGGCGGCAGCGAGCGTGAGCCACCCGCGACGGTCCGCGGCGGCCTCGGTTCCGGTGAACAGCGGCAGCGCGCCGATGCGATTCGACCACGCAGAGCCACCGTCGAAATCGAGCTCGTAGCATCGGCCCGCGCCGATGAAGTCGTTGATGACGGTCAGCTCATCCGTGGAGGAATCAAGCACCGCGGCAACGACGGGCGGCGTGAGCCGCTCCACGGCCCGTTCCGGAGCATCCCGGATGACCCGCGCCAGGGGCAGGGGCGCGTCGCGGACAGGGGACGCTCCAATCAAGCGCTCCCAGCCTGTCGGCGCGTACGCGGTCCCGATCGAGACGTCCGAGGCGTCGGCGAAGTGGGGCCAATTGCAACGAGGCTTGACATCCGCGATCACCGCGAATCCACGGCGAGCCCCAAGGCAGGCGTGCCGCTGCGTCGGATAGTCCACCAACTCTGCGTAGTGCCTCTCGACCCGCTCGATCGCCGCCACGATCGTCTCGGTGTCGGCCGGCGAGTCGAGGGCGTACGCGACCCAGGTGGGCTCGATCTTCTCTGGCATGAACCGACCGTACTAGCGCGACGGGTCAGGCCGCACAGATGCGAATGCTTCGACCACGTTGCCACCTGCTTTTGTACGGAACGGCGCGACGCCCTTTCGACGTTTTGGTGACTATGGCCCTTTGTACCGCCGTTCGCCTAGTCCATACTTAGCCGAAGCGGAGAGGATTCCGCTCGTTCGATCGACATCGCGGCAAGGGCCGCGTACCAGTCAACGGCAAGGAGAGACCGCAGCTTTGGAACGGGGCAGCGAGAGCGGTGGCGCCACAGGCGCCGAAACGCCTCCTGCGGGCCAAGAGCCGTCGGTTCGCCTCGACCGCGTGAGCAAGCACTTCGGCGACCTGGTCGCGGTGCGCGATCTCGACCTGGACGTCGGCCGGGGGGAGTTCTTCACCTTGCTCGGCCCGAGCGGCTGCGGCAAGACGACCACCTTGCGCATGATCGCCGGCTTCGAGGAGCCGACCGCGGGGCGCGTCCTGATCGACGGCCAGGACGTGGTGGGCCTTCCCTCCTATCGCCGGCCGACCAACACGGTGTTCCAGAGCTATGCGCTGTTCCCGCATTTGAGCGTTAGGGAGAACGTCGCCTTCGGGCTGCGCCGCAAGAAGGTCGCCAAGGACGAGATCGATCGCCGAGTCACAGCCGAGCTCGAACGGGTGGGGCTGCAAGCCGAGGTGAGCCGCAAGCCGAACCAGCTCTCCGGCGGCCAGCAGCAGCGGGTGGCGCTGGCCCGGGCGCTGGTCAACCTGCCGAAGGTGCTGCTGCTCGACGAGCCGCTCGGCTCGCTCGACCTGAAGCTCCGCAAGGGGCTCCAGATCGAGCTGAAGCGGATCCAGCGCGAGGTCGGGATCACCTTCGTCTACGTCACCCACGACCAGGAGGAGGCGCTGACGATGTCCGACCGGATCGCGGTGATG
>JBBPIK010000064.1:0-13780 GCA_038040415.1 Actinomycetota bacterium | reverse complement strand
CCGGCGCGCTGCTGATGCTGATATTGGCGACGGTCCTCGGTGTCTAGGGCCCTCGATCACAAGCGAGCCGTCACGGGCCTGCATCGAAGCTGTCGTGCTGTTTGATGCTGCCGGTCGGGGCGCATTCCGCGGGTGGGAGGCCGCCGAGGGACTCGTGCAGCGGACCCTAAAGTGTGAGACTTACCGCAAGAAGGGTCACGACAAGGAGGCCGTTATGCCGACGTCACCGACGACCCGGACGGTGTTGCCCGTCGGCACCCACCGGCTGCACGACGACGTCTCGATCAACTTCCAGCTCAACCGCTGGATCGCCTGGACCGGCGGGGACGCCCTGCCCGACATCCGTCGGATCGCACCGCAGCTGACCGACTACGCCACCAATCGGCGGCTGTTTCTACAACTGGCCGAGGTCGCGCTGGCCGACGGCGACCTGCGTCGTGCCGCTTTCCACATCCGGGCTGCCGAGTTCTTTGTCCGCGGCGACGATCCCGACAAGCAGCCGCTGCGGGCACGGTTCGTCGAGCTGCTCCTGCGCAGCCGCGGCATGGACGACCGCGACCGCGACCGCATCCCCTTCGGCGACGGGTGGCTGCCCGCCTACCGTTTCGACGCCGCGGAGGGCGCCAAGGGCACCGTCGTCGCGTTCGGCGGCTTCGACAGCTACATCGAGGAACTGTTCCCGATCATGGACGGTCTGCGCGGGACAGGATGGGATGTCGTCGGATTCGAGGGTCCAGGACAGGGCGGCGCACTGGAGGAAGCCGGCCTGCCGTTCGTGGTGGAGTGGGAGCGACCGGTGGCGGCGGTGCTCGACCACTACGGGCTGGACGACGTGAGCCTGCTGGGGATCTCCATGGGCGGCGGCCTCGCGGTGCGGGCTGCGGCCTTCGAACCGCGCGTCCGCCGGATCGTCTGCGACGACGTCCTCTTCGACTTCCTGGACGCGAGCCTCCAGCAGATACCGGCGGTGCTACGCGGCGCGCTGGCTGGGCTGCTGCGGGCGGGGGCGGACGCCGCCGTCGACGCGCTGGTGCACCGGGCGATGCGCCACAGCCCGGTGCTCGAGTGGGGGCTGCACCAAGGGATGCACGTGTTCGGCGTTGACAGCCCAGCGGCCTTCCTGAGGACCGCGGCCCGCTTCCGCACCGCGGCCTACTCGCCGCGGGTCTCCGCCGACGCGCTGCTGCTGGCCGGAGCCGAGGACCACTACATCCCGCTGCGCCAGTTCCACCGGCAGATGGCCGCGCTGACCGGCGCCCGGTCCGTCAGCGGCCACGTCCTGACCCGCGCCGACCACGCCCAGGATCACTGCCACGTGGGCAACGTCAACCTGTCCATCGACCTCATCGCCAGCTGGCTGGACCAGCTGGCCGGCATCGACATCGAGCGCGTCCGCCGACTCCGGGACACCGCCAGCCCGGCCGTCCCGTAACTCGATCGTCAACCGGGCGCGGTCAGGGGCTGCTCGACCATGTCGGCGGGGAATCCGCTGACGCCGCTGGGCTTCGCGGGACCTCTGATCGGATCGCGAGGCTGAGCTGCGCGGCGGGCGCGGGCGTCAGCAGCTCTACGCTGTCGACCCCCTGGGGCAAAGGTCGATGTGAAGCGCCACGCAGATGTGTGAGCGCTTCTCCTAGGCGCTGTCGCCAACCACCTGGGTCGAGGCCGGGGCCTGCGCGTCCGCCGGGGCACGCAGCACCAGCACCCCGACGATCACAAGCCAGAGGGCCCAGGCGCTGTAGGCCACGGCGTTGACGGTGCCCGCCGCCTCGACGAGCGGCTCGAGCATGCCCGCGGCTATGCCGAGCGCGGTGACGGCGCCGGCCCCGGCGAGCCATGGCCGCCGCATCACGCGGACGAGTCCCGCGGCGAGTAGCAGCGTCCACACGGCCGTGAACAGGTAGCCGAGGTGCTCGCCGATCGCGCCACCGGCGTAATGGTGGAAGGCCTGAAAGGTGACGCCGGCGGCCTCGCGAGCCGCAGGGCTCGTTTGCGGGTCGAGGTAGGTATCGGCGAGGTAAGGAACGAGGAACGGCCAGCGGGCGAGCCCGAGGAACTGCACCGCGCCCGCGAGCACCCCGAAGACCACCGCCGCGGTGCCGAGCGCGCCACCCATCCCGAGAACTCGCGGGACAAGCACGGCGATCGGCACGAACGCCACTGCGGTGAGCATGAAGCCGTACCAGAGGGCGACGAGCCCGTCGCCCTCCGCGGCGAAGCTGCGCAGCACCTCGTCGGTGGGGGCGTCCAAGATGTCGGGATAGTCGAAGACCGCTCCCAGGCCGACGAAGATCGCTGTGAAAGCAATGGGGACGGCGATGAGAAGCCCGCCGGTCAGGCGGCGCAGGGCTAGGGACTCGTCTTGATGGGCCATCAGCGGCCTCCTGTTCGTTGCGGTTTCAGTGCCGTTCTCGGTGTCCCGGCCGGGTGTTGTGCGCCGGTCAGGTGGCGTCGGGGCGAGCGTACCCGCACTAGGCGGCCAGTCGAGACACGTGTCCGCGCCGAGGGTCCGGCTAGGCGGTCTGGAACGTTCGCGGCTCTTCGGTGGGGCGGTGGGGAGCTGGGAACTTGGCCCGCACGGTCGTGCCCGCACCCTTCGAAGAGTCGATCGTGAGCGTCCCACCGACCAGATCTACTCGCTCGCGCATTCCAATCAGGCCGAACCCTCCAGCGCCGCCTGAAGGGTCGAAGCCCTCTCCATCATCGCGAGCCTCGATTCGAACGTGACCGTCGGCCTCGACGACGTCGATCGAGATGTGCTCCGCACGGGCGTGCTTGGTGACGTTCGTCAGCGCCTCTTGCACAATTCGATAGACCGTGCTCTCGACCTCCGGGACGTGGCGTGTCGGGTGACGGCCTTTTTCGTAGTCGAGGTCGACCGACAGATCGATGCTTAGGCCGTGCAACGCGCGGGCCCGTTCCACCAGACTGGCCAGCGCCGGCTCAGGACCGAGCGCGTCCAGCGCTGCAGGGCGCAGCTCGGTGATCAGCGCTTGGAGCTTCTCGATCTCTTCCCTGATCTGACCTACCGCCTGCTGGGTAGCTTGCTGGGCAGCCTCGGCCGTACCAACCCTCAGGGCGCTATCCATCAGCACCTGCAGCGCGCCAAGCCCTTGCAGCGTCTCGTCATGCAATTCCCGCGCCCAACGACCACGCTCCTCCTCGGCGGCGTTCACACTGCGACGCAACTGCTCAGCCTCGACGGTCTGCGCGGTGGCTACCGCGGTCGCGGCAATCGTGGCGAAAGACCGCATCAGCCGCTCGTCCTCCTCACCAAATTCCGGACCTTGCGCGAGGCGGTCGAGCGCGACCAGTACGCCGAAAGTCCGTCCCCGGAAAGTGAGGGGCACGAGCATCGTTGCTTGAGCGTCGCCGGCGAGCGCTCCAAGGCGGGGGCTAACCTTTCCGGCCGCGTCGGCGAGACGCTCGACATGTCCTGAACGAAGTACCCGCTCGGCGAGTGTCCCCTCGCTCGGAAGGCGTTCGCCAGTCGCCGTATCTGCCTCTCCGGCACTGGCGCCGACCACCAGTTCATCACCCTCCCTCAGCAGGATCAGGAGCGACCGAGCCTCCACAAGCGCGCGGCCTCGCTTGGCGACCATCTCCAGGACCCGGCCAAGGTCAGTCTCGCCGCCGACAGCCCTGGCAATCGCTGTGGTTGCCTCCAACCCTCGAACAGCGCGCTCCAACTCGTCTCGGCGACTGTCAGCGCGGTCGTACAGGCGGGCGTTGTCGATGGCGATCGCGGCCCATTCCGCGAGCACGACAAGCGACTCCTCGTCGAGCTCATCGAACTCACCGCCCTCCTTCTCGGTGAGGTAGATGTTGCCCCAAGCCTCACCGCGGATCATGATCGGCGCGCCCAGGAACGTTTTCATCGGCGGATGCGCCGGCGGGAAGCCGTAGCTGCGTGGGTGGTGGCTGATGTCAGACAGCCGCAGCGGCTTGGGTTCGCGGATCAGCTCTCTAAGGATCCCGCGCCCCTTGGGAAGCTCACCGATAGCTCGGTGGGTCTCGTCATCGATCCCGGAAACCAGGAACCGCTCCAGTTCCCGGCGATCCTCGTCGAGGACGCCGACCGCGGCATAGCGCGCCCCGGTGAGCTCACGCGCCGCTTCGAGCACGCGCCGGAGAAGGGCCTCCTGGTCGAACTGAGACACCAGCCCACGCCCCACGTCCAGCAGGGTGCGTAGGCGACGCTCATCCAGACCTCCAACCATTACTCAACCAGGGAAGTTACCCCGAGGCCGGACTCACGTCTAAATGTGGCGGGACGGAACTATGCGCGTCCGGCCGGCCTCCGGGCAGCCTCGTCGAGCTGCGCGAGATACCCGCCGAGCTCCTTGGCCACAACCTTTTCGTCCTTGGGCCAGGGCGGGGTGTCGTAGACCTCTGACTCGAAGCCGCTGCCGCCCACCAGACGGGCACTGATGTACAGCGGGTCCTTGCCGCCGAGAAGCTTGGCGCGGATGACGGGGAAGAACGGTTCAGGCTCGATGTCCTGTCCGGCGAGGACAGCGATGGCGCTTGCGGCGCTATCCGCCATCTCCGTCCCGACACCGCCGTGCTTGATCGGAAAGTCAGCGGCGTCGCCGGCGGCGTACACCCGTCCGTGAGTTCCGGCCACGCAGCAGTACCTATCGATGGGAAGGAAGCCGTGTGCCCCGCCGCCAGGCAGGCCGCGGATCGTCGGCCCCGTGAGACGGGGTACCGCGACCATCCGCTGGGGATGAAGCTCGATCCCGGGTGGCGTGACCACCAGCTCACCGACCCCGGGCACGGAGGCCTCCGCCGAGCAGTAGACCGTCACTCCGGAGCGGTCAAGCAAGCCCGAGACGGCGTCACTCACTTTGGGCCCGAACACGATCAATGGCCTGGGCTCAGGGGTGACCACGGTCAGGTCCAGGTCGTCGATGGACATGCTGCGCGCCCGCTCGGCGGTCATCAGCGCCAGTTCGTACAACGGCAGCGGATAGACGGGACCTTCCGAAAGCAAGAAGGCGATGCTCTTCGAATAGCCCTCCTCGATGTCCTGAACGACCCCCCCGAAAACCTCGTCCGCGTCCGCATCGCGGAAGGTCCGTACATGGTCGAACGCGGGGAGCTGCCGAGCGCCGACGGCCACGAGCAGCGCATCAAAGTTAAGTTGCTGGCCACCATCGGTGTGCACGATCTGACCGTCCGGGTCGACCCAGCTCAGGCTCTCCTGGAGCCACTCCGCGCCGGTGTCGGCGGCGACGCGCTTCAGCGGGTAATGGTTTGGCGGTCCGCCCGCGAACGGCTGGAGCACCGCGAGCGGACGCAGGATCAACTCGTCGTTGGGCGCAACGATGGTGATGTCGATGGAGTCTCCTGCCAGCTTTCGCAAGCGCAGCAGACCCTCGACCGCGGCGATGCCGCCGCCACAGATGACTACTCGGAAGCGGTTCATGGGCCGAGCGTACGAGGGACCTCTCTCGCACGCATCGGGGTCGCGCCGCGGATCGATGTGCGGAGAACTACTGAGTCGAACGAGGGCCCTTCGCTGATGGCAAGAGGCTCGCTGAGGCCCAGTGTGGTGGCATCAATCCAGACGGCCGCACCAGGAGGTAAGACATGTACCGCAAGATCATCGTCGGACACGATCTTCATTCGGGCGGGGAAGATGCTCTCGCTCTCGGCCGCGAGATCGCTCAAGCAACGGGCGCCCAGTTCGTGGTGGCCGGTGTCTTCCCGACCGGTGCGCTGCCTCATGGCTTCGAGGCCAGCTGGGCCGTAGAGGAAGAGCGAGTCGCGCGAGAGATCCAGCGCATCGCCGAGGAGGCTGGAGCCGAGGCCGAGGCCTTCCCGAGCAGTTCGCCGGCCTCCGGCCTGCACGGGCTCGCCGAGGAGATCGACGCCGATCTGGTGATCGTCGGTTCATCGCGGCACAGCAAGCTCCATCAGATCCTGGCTGGGGATGTTGGTCTCGGCCTGCTTCACGGTGCGCCGTGCGCGGTCGCGATCGCGCCGCGCGGCTACGCCGAGCAGACTCGCGATGAGCTGTCGACGATCGTCGTTGGCTTCGATGGTTCCAATGAGTCCCGCCTGGCGCTCGAAGACGCGGTCGAGCTGGCCGACAGATCGGGGGCCACGCTCAAGCTCGTAGCAGTCGCGCAAGAGCCCGCGATCGCCTACGGCAAGGGCGCCAGCATGGGCGGCTACCAGGAGCTGAAGGAGGCGGTCGAGGAGCAGGTGCGAGAACAGCTGGACGAAGCCCTCGGCTCTATCCCGAAGAGCGTGACTGCGGAAGCCAGTCTCGTCGTCGGCGATCCGGGAGAGAAGCTTGCCCAGGCCGCCTCTGGGAGTTCTCTGCTGATCCTCGGTTCCCGAGCCTACGGACCGTTGCGCCGCGTCTTGCTCGGTTCCGTTTCGACGGCGCTGATGCGCACCGCTCCGTGCCCAGTGCTGGTCCACCCGCGCGGAGTCAAGAGCGACCCGGGGGCCAGTCAGCCGGCCGACGCCATGACGGTCACGTGAGCGACCCCTCGACAGCTCCCAGTCTCGCTGAACGCCTGGCAGCGCCGGGCTCGCGTATAGCAGTGCTGGACCGCACCGCCGAAGACGTGATGACGCCCGGTGTCGTCGTGCTGCCTGTGACGGCCCCGCTTGACCAAGCCGCGCAGGCGATGAGTGCCCACCGAGTCCACGGTGTGCTCGTCGTCTCCTGCGAGGGGCGGCCGTGTGGCTGGGTTACCAGCGACCACATCACGCGCCATGTCGGCGACGCCCATCTTCTGGACTGGGCCGTCGACGCCATCGGGGAGAAGTTCGTGGCCGTCCGGCCGAGCACGTCAGTGCGCGAGGTGGTGGCCAAGCTCCAGCAGTCAGGAGTGAGCCGCGTGGCCGTGCAGCAGCGACCCGAGGTCATGCCGCAGGGTGTGATCACGAATCTCGACATCGCCGCCCTGATGGGGCAAAAAGGCAGCTGACATGAGCGGCGACCGGCAGAGGCGGCCTTGGACATGGCCCATATAGGCCTGCGATCGACAGCCGGCCGCAAGCCCCTCGTGCTGATAGCCGGCGGGGGCGTGGCGGCGCTCGAGGCGCTGCTCGCCCTTCAGGAGTTGGCCGGCGATCGGATCGCGCTGGAGCTGGTCGCTCCCGAACGTGACTTCTCGTACCGCCCGCTCGCCGTCGGAGAGCCCTTCGGGCTCGGTGAGGCGCGGCGCTACGACCTAGGGGCGATCTGCTCCGATCAGAACGCGCGGCTGATCCAGGGAGCAGTCGAGGCGGTGGAGCCCGAACACCAGCGCGTGCGGACCGCGGATGGAGAACGGCGTTCCTACGACGCGCTCGTTGTCGCCGTCGGGGCGAAGGCCTCGCCCTGGCTGGACCAAGCCATGACCATCTACGGGCCCGGCTACACGGGCCGGTTCTCGGCGACGCTCGAGGACCTCGAACAACGTCGTATCCACGGGGTGACGTTCGTGGTGCCGGCGGGGGGCGCCTGGCCGCTGCCGGTCTACGAGCTGGCGCTCATGACTGCCCGCTGGGTGGCGGAGCGCGGGCTGGAAGGGGTGCACCTGCGCCTCATCACGCACGAGGGCCGCCCCCTGCAGCTGTTCGGAGCCGCTGCGTCCGACGCCGTAGAGCGCCTGCTCGATGAAGCTCAAGTGGCTCTCGACACGTCCTGCACGGTCGTCTCGATGGAGCCGGATGGACTGCACGTGGCCCCCCGAGGAGATGGTCCCCTGGCAGCCGACCGCGTCGTCACGGTCGCCAAGCTCTCGGGGCCGTCGATCCCCGGGCTTCCAGTCGACGGCCAAGGGTTCGTCCGCGTAGACGCCCACGGGCTGGTCGCCGGAGAGGACGACGTCTACGCCGCGGGGGACGCCACGACGGTGCCGATAAAGCAGGGCGGCATAGCGGCGCAGCAGGCGGACGCCGTCGCGGAGGCGATCGCCGCCCGGGCAGGGGCGCCCGTGACGCCGGAGCCGTTCCGGCCGGTGCTGCGGGGCATGCTCCTCACGGGATCGACACCCCGGTATCTACGCGCCGAGGTTGCCGGGGGGCGCGGTGAGGACTGGGAGGTCTCGCGCCACGCGCTCTGGTGGCCGCCGAGCAAGATCGCGGGGCGCTACCTGTCGCCCTACCTGGCAGAGCACCACGAGGCCTTCGACACCAGGGTCGAGGGGGCCGGTGCTCTCCCGGTCGAGATCGAGCTCGAGCACCACCCGTCGGAAGGAGTGCGCCGCCGAGCCGTCATGCAGCCGCGGTCGCCTGAAGGTCCGGACGTCCTGCCGCTGGACGACCCCGGCGCCGGTGCATGAGCTAGCGGCGGCCCCGGCGGTGTCGGGTCTGGCGAGCCTGGGTGGCGCGGGGCCGCTCTACGGTAGGTGCGGAGGGCGGACCTGCGGATCTCTTCACGGGCGCGGCCCCCATCTGCGCTGCACGGTCGCGGTCGCCCCCACCGGCCGGGCGATGTCTGCGGTAAACCACGGATACGCGTCAGCGACGGCCCCGATGCGGTACTCCCGTCGCGGGCAGATCCTTCCCTCATGGTCGCCACCTCGCTTGCCGAGCGACTCGCCGCCCCCGGCGCCCTCCGGCCCGCCCGAGCGTCCTCGTGAACGGCCGACCGCGGCTGTGATCAGTCGGGCGTCCGGGGGCGGCACCGGGGTCGGGTCCGGAATGGGGAGCGGGCTGGTCGAGGCGATGAGCCAACCTTCGTTCTACCCGCACGAACCCGAACGCGTCGAGCTCATCGAAACCCACATCTCGTGGGTCTTCGTCGCTGGCGAACTCGTCTACAAGGTCAAGAAGCCGGTCGTGTTCCCGTTCCTCGACTACGGCACCTCGGAACGACGACGGCTGCTCTGTCACGAGGAGGTGCGGCTCAACCGCCGCCTGGCTCCGGACCTCTACTTGGACGTCCGCGGGCTGGCTCGGGGCCGGGACCGCTGGACCCTCACCGATGCCGGAGATGTTGACGCTTCGGAGCATGCGGTCGAGATGCGCCGCTTCGACGAGGAGCGAACGCTCGAGCGGCACCTCGAAAGAGGAGGTGTGGATCCCGCGCAGATCGCTGCCCTAGGTCGGAAGGTGGCGGCGTTTCACCTGGCCGCGTCGCCACTGCCATCTGAACGCGGCGGTTCCGTGGCTCAGGCGTGCCTCATCAACGAGAACTTCGAGTCGCTCCTGTCCTTCGAGGCGGTCGTGCCCGCGCGGGCGCTCGCAGCGGCGCAGCGCTTCAGCTCGGCGTTCCTCTCCGCGCGGGGGGCGCAGCTCGACCGCCGCGCGCGGGCGGGCTTGGTGCGGGATGGTCACGGCGACCTGCGCGCCGAGCACGTGCTTCTTACGGGGGGCGGCATCGAGGTGTTCGACTGCATTGAGTTCTCACCCCAGTTGCGCGGGATCGACATCGGCTCGGATCTGGCATTCCTCGTGATGGACTTGGAGGCGCACGAACGGGCCGACCTCGCACGGAAGCTCGTGGCCGCCTACCGAGTCGCGGGCGGCGATCCCGGGGACGACGCGCTGGTGGCCTACTACTCGGCCTACCGTGCCTGGGTCCGCGCAAAGGTGGCCTGCCTGCGCGCCGCGGAGCTTCAGGATGACGATCCGAATCGTCGCGATGCCGAGCAACAGGTGAGCAGCTTTGCCGCACTGGGGCGCCGCTTCGCTTGGCAGGCCCGGGGTTCGTTGGTGCTCGTCACATGCGGCGGAGCCGCCAGTGGAAAGACCTACCTCGCCTCCCGTCTGGCGCAGACCTCCGGGCTCACGCACCTCAACTCCGACGCCGTGCGCAAGGAGATGCTGGGCTTGAGCCCGATCGAGCGGGCACCGGCGTCCGCCTACACGCAGGCGACCAACGCGCGGACGTACGCGGAACTCGGCAGACGCGCGGCGGACGCGCTCGGCACGGACGGGGCGATCGTGGACGCGACCTTTCGCAACCTCGCCGACCGCGCTCGCTTCGGGGAGGCGCTGGGCAACGCCGGCGTCGAACCGGTCTTCGTCGAGTGCCGGGCGCCGCGCGAGGTGCTCGAGCGGCGCGCGGCCGACCGGATGCGCAGCCGCGAGCACGTCTCGGACGCCGGCCCCGCGCTCGTCGCGCGTCAGCAGCTGGAGTTCGCACCGCTCGACGAGGTACCGGCAGAGCGACACCTCGTCGTTCGCACCGATCGTCCAGTCGATTCCGTGCTCGACGATGTCGAGGCCCTTCTGGACGCACGGTTGGCTTGCGGTATCTAATGGCTGCGGGAAAGCCCGGATCGAGGTCGGGTAGTCACCGGACGCGGTGCCAGCTGGGTCCCGGCGATGCGAGTCCCCCCTCGCTTCTGGAGCCATCGACCGTCAGGGGCTCAGGCGGCGCCGGCGACGACGCTCGCGGCCCTCCTTGCAGAAGCGGCAGCGCCCGCACGAGTTCACGCAGGACAGCAGCACCCGGTCGCCGACGGCCACCGTGCTGACACTGTGTCCGATCTCCTGCACGGTTCCCACGGCCTCGTGGCCGAGCACGGTGCCGGGCGTGGTCTCGGGCACATCTCCCTTGAGGATGTGCAGGTCGGTGCCACAGATCGTCGAGCTGTCGGGTCGTCCACTGTGTCCCAGCCGCGCTGGCCGGGACCGTGGTAGACAAGAGCCTTCATCTGCGCCTCCTACGTTGGCCGATCTCGGATGAGATCCCGACGGTAAGCCCACCTGAACCTCACGGCATCGGGAACTTCCCGGAAGCTCGGTGTGGCTTTCTACGGACTCGTGCAGGACGCCGCGCGGGAAGCCCGCAACGATGGTGCGGGAAGCAGCCGATGGCGACGATGCTCCGTCATGTGACAGTGGCCTGACCTCGACAGCTCAAGCCAGGAGGCCAATCAATGTCTCGTCCATTTCGGCAATCAATGTCTCGTCCATTTCGCCTCGGCGGCCTTATCGCCGGCCTCGTCCTCATCGCCTTCGGCGTCGGCGCCATCGTGATCGGCATCGCCGGCCGCGCCGAGGTCAGCACCAACATCAAACGCGAGCAGATCGTCGGCACCCCCGACATGAAGCCCTCGCTCATCGCCCAGAAGGTCAAGGAGGCCGGGCTGACGAACGTCACGCTGCCGACGTGCGACGTGGCCGGCAAGGCCATCACCAACGGCGGCGAGGCCAAGTGCTTCGCGAGCTACATGCGTGTCCACGCCCTCGAGGCGACCGGCGGCAAGACGTTCGCGCAGATGCCGCAGTTCGCCTCCGCAGACGGCAAGGGCACTGACAGCGCTGCCGAGGCGGTCAAGAACCCCAAGACGGGCCGGCCGCAGAGCAACGAAGCCCGCCAGGTGTGGATCAACGAGACCGCGCTGAGCACGGCGCTCAACACCTCGTTCTTTGCCTCCTCTGTCGGCCTGTTCGCGATCGTGATGGGCCTCGCGCTGCTGCTCACCGGCGTCGGTTTCCTCGTGCTCGCCTCGGATCTCCTTGGGCTCGCCGGCCTTCGACGCAAGACCAAGCTGCCGGACGCCGCGGCACCCGCCGAAGGCTGAGTGGGGCCACACGTCATCTCCGCGACCCCGGCGTGCTGATGCACGCCGGGGTCGCCGACGTTTGGCAGCGCCGGCCCCCTATGCCCGAGCTCATCCGGCCGGCCAGAGCGAGGGCTCAGGGGCATGCGCGGGTGGTCGACATCGCTGAGGGCTGATGGCGTCGACCGCGGGGGAAGCCAAAGTCGTCCTGCGCGACGGGTCAACCGTCCACGTTCGCGCGATCACGCCAGAGGACCGAGATCGCGTGCGGGCCTTCCTCGGCTTGCTGTCCGAGGACTCGCGCCGGCGTTGTCGAGGCGCACGGCGTCCTCTCCCTCGATGCGCAGCTTGAGCACGAGCCAGTTCGGGAGGTTGACCAGATCCTCGTCGAGGACGGGCCGCCCGCCCATGATCGTCGTCTGGCGGTTGTAGCCCCCGTGGCAGTAGGTGCCGGGGTAGTGGCGGTCGTCGGCGTCCTCCCACTCCGCCGCGCCTCGGCTGCAGAAGTAGCCGTTGCCCGTGGAGGTGAGGGCCTCGCGCAAGCCCTCCTCGTCAGGCGCGAAGCCGTGGTAGGTGATCGTAGCCTCGCTCACCGGGCCAGCCCGTCCAGGAATCGCTCCACCTCCTCGGTCGAAGCCGGCACGCACGTCGTGCAGGACCTCCGGCCCATGTCAGGACCCCCTTCCCGTGATGCCCGAAGATGGAACGTCGCCGTGCCCGCTTGCCTGGCCACGATGCTCATCGCCGGGCAGCGATCGCGCAGGGCATGCCCGCCAGCGTGGCCGCTACCCGTCCCGCGCGCATCCGGGGCAAACGCCGCTGTGCATTGGGGGAAAGCCGCAGACTCGATCCACGGGAGCATTGTTGCTGTCTGCTCAGACGACCGTGAGAACGGCGAGGGCGGCCACCGACGTTGCCACGAGAACGAGGGCCGCGCCGGTCAGCGCCAGCCCCGCCCGGCCCAGCGCGTGCTCGCCCATCACCGCCGGGTCACGGCCGAGGCTCCGCATGAACGGCAGCAGTACGAGGAGGAGGATTGCGTTCAACGCCTGGGAGAGGAAGAGGATTGACAGCAGCGGCGCTCCCGGGATCAAGACAAGGGTCGCGGCGATGAACACCATCGCTTCGTAGCTTGCGTAGAAGAGGCGCGCCTCTTGGAAGCCGGCGTTCACGTCCCCGCGTACGCCGAACGCCTCCGACACCGAGTAGGCGGTGGACAGCGGCACAATCGATGCAGCGAGGAGCGCGGCGCCTAGGAAACCCAGCCCGAAGAGGGTCGAGGCCAGTTGGCCCGCGAGCGGCTCCAGCGCACGTGCCGCGTCACGCGCGTCGCCGATCTCGACTCCCTGGACGTGGAGGGTGGCTGCGCACGCCACGACGACGAAGACGCCGATGACGCCCGTGAGCACGGCGCCCACGATCACGTCGACGCGCTCGTAGCGCAGGTCATCCACGGTCAGGCGCTTGTCCACGGCGTAGGACTGGATGAAGGCCAGGCCCCACGGGGCCAGGGTGGTGCCAAGGGTCGCCACCGCTACGAGAGCAGCGTCACGGGTCAGGGGCATGCTCGGCACGACCAGGCCCTTGGCGGTCGCCCCCCAGTCCGGATGGGCCAACACCCCGGAGACGATGTAGCTGACGAACACGGCGCTGAGCGCAAGCAGCACGTGCTCGACGCGGTGGAAGGACCCGCGGAGCACGAGCAGGGAGACCGCCAGCGCGGCCACGGGCACGCTCACGTAGCGGCTCACCCCCCCGAGCAGCTCCATTCCTGCGGCGACTCCGGCGAACTCGGCGCAGAGGGTGCCCAGGTTGGCCATCGCCAAGGCGCTGAGGCCGACCCCAGCGCCCCTCTTGCCGTAGCGCTCGCGCACCAACGCAAGCAACCCCTTGCCGGTCACTATGCCCATGCGAGCGCCCAGCTCGTGGAACACGATCAGCGCCGCTGTGGATACGGCGAGGACCCACAGCAGGCGGTAGCCGTAGTCAGCGCCGAGGATCGAATAGGTGGTGATCCCGGCGGGATCGTCGTCGGAGAGCCCGGCCAGCATCCCTGGACCCACCACCGCGAGCACTGCCACCACGGAGCCTCGTCGCAGCAGGTGGTGGCGCCGGCGCACCAGATGCCAGTGCAGATGGCGTCCGACCGGGGCGCGCCGTGGCGACTTGTCCGTCGACGGGGGTGGCGGAGGCGTCGGAGGAGGCAGGACGAAAATGGTGGCAGACCGACCCGCGCCCAGTCGAAGGTCAAGCTCGCGCTTGTGGCCTTATTGGCCGCGCTCGCGGCCTGGCACGTGCGCCTACCGCGGCAGCCC
>JBBPIK010000063.1:0-14371 GCA_038040415.1 Actinomycetota bacterium | reverse complement strand
ATGTTGTCGTCCTGGGTGCCGAGCAGCGGCTCGGGAGCGTCCCTCTTGTCCGCGACGAAGTCGTCGAGCGGCAACGCGAAGGGTCCGTCCTCGGCGCCGCCGCGGCCGTTCTGGCGCTCGCCAAGCCGATGCCTGGCCTCAGCGAGAGCCTCGTCGTCGGTAAGGGTCTCGCTGCCGTACCGAAGCGCGTAGGCGACGATGCGCTCCCGGTCGCCGGCCTCGCCCGGGCGGGCAATCTCTTCAAGCCGAGATGCCAGGTGCTCTTGCTCGAAGCGCATCAGCGGCGGAGCACCCCCTTGAACTCGGCGGCGATCCGTGCCCGAACCTCGACCTCGATCATGGAGCGCTCCGCCAAGCTCAGGTTGGCCAGCTCGTAGAGCTGGCTCCGCTCATGGGCTCCGAGCTTTACCAGCCGAGCCATTTCCGGCTCAAAGCGCGCCAGGCGCTCCTGAGCAGCAGCACCCGTCATCGCCGCCCCCCTGCTGGGACGGCGATGCTTAGATCATCTGGAGGGTCGTCGGCGGATTGGTGAGGGTCCCCGCCGCCGGACGAACCAGCAGCGCAGCGCCTTCCGCCGCGGACGCGGCCATTCGTTGCGACCCGCGGCGCGCGTCCGCACGCCCGGTGAAGGCGGTTGCGAGACCATTGGTCGCCTAGTCTCGGGGCGGGCGGTTCCTCCATTCGAGCTGCCCTGAGGATCCGTTGCTCAGCCTCGCCCATCATCCGACGCAGGATCGGCCTCAGTTGCTCAAGCTTCTCGAGCTGCTCAGCGGTGAGGCCCTCAGCGCCAGCCAACGGCCCGTCAATGCCAAGCCGACCGCCCATGATCAAGTCCGCCATCCGACGCGCATCCTGCTCGCGACCCTTCGGCAGCGGGCGGGCACCGAACAGGCCCGCCTCGATCACGAGTTCCACGTCTAGTCCGCCGAGCCCGATCTCCTTGAAGAACTTGTCGACGCGCTGGCGCGGTGTCAATACTTCGCCGGTGGCGGCGATAGAACCGCTACCAGAGATGCAGGCCGAGCCCTTGACGACCCGCGCCTCGCTCAGATCGGAGAGTGACCCGTCTAGCTCACGCTGCTGCTGCGCGTCCATCGAGGCTGCCTTGTGAAAGTAGGTATAGACAATCCACTTCCATCATGAGGCCCTTGTCGGACGACGTGATGGTCCCCTCAACCGCGAACACCGCCCGAGAGGGGCGGCGTAGGCGGGGAATGTCTTGGTACCTCTACGAACCTCGACTGCTCCTCAGCCTACGCGACGACGCGGCGGCTCAGGCAGTCCTTGGCGGCTGCCATCGCGGAGGCAGCTTCAGCCGCGTCCGCCCGCCGGTCAGGGCGGCCCGGTTACAAGCGCGCCACGGCGTCGCTCCCGTTCGAGCCGACATAGACGCTTTTCCCGTCCGGGCTCACCGCCACGGAGAACGGAAGGAGAGCGCATGGCCGTCGGCACAGGGTCTCCCGCCCCGCTCGCTCACGCAGCCGGCGCTCCCGGCGGCGATTCAGGGAGGATGGCCCGGACGATACGGTCACGCGGCTCATGACGACGCGCGATTCCGGCCAGCACACACGACAAGCCACACCTGCCCGACTTGATCGAGCCAGCCGGTTCGTCATGTGGTTGTATCGCCTCTCGATACCGCTGCTGCTCGTGGTTGGCTTGCTTCTCATCAGACTATCGTGGCTTGGACGCGACCCCGCGATGCGCAGCGCGCTCGTGGTCGCCGGGGCTGGCGCAGTCACGCTTGCGCTCCTTCGACCGGGCCTCCACGGCCCGACTTCGCTAGGCCCTCGGGGATTTGCCTCACACCTGCTTCCCATAGACAAGGCTCGCCAACTCATCGATGAGACGTTTGCGGAGGTCGGGCAGGAGGCGCAGGGAATCGACATCCAACCCGCAACCACAAAAGACGAAGCCCTGGGGCTGACCGTAACCAAGCGTGCCTCGGATGAGGCGAGCCTTACCGAGGAGGCCAGGGTTGAGAAGGCCACGCAGGATCGAATGCAAACGGATCACCTGAAGCGGAGACTGGCCGAGAAGCTCGCCGCTCGCGTCAATGAAAACATCTGCGGTGCCTGCGGCCAAGCGCTACCTCCAGATTGGGACGTTCCCGACCGGCGGCCTTGTCCTAACTGCGGTTCGCTTGCCCGCCCCGCGTGGCTGGAACTTCGGTAGCCGCGCTGGGCGCGCCCATCGTCGCCCGCTGCCGCGAGATACTGCGCGTGCGATGTCAGCCGAGAGCGCTGAGGATCTGCGTCCTTGACCCAGCGATGAGAAGGCTTCTGCTCGCCGTCCTCATTCCGGTCCTCACCGCGTTGGGCGTGACCGGCGCCTTGGCGGTCGCCGGCCCCGGGACACCCGCGGCGACCCTCGATCAGGCCGCCGCAGCCCAAACGCGGCCGAACATCGTCGTGATCGAGACCGACGACCAGGCGCTCGAGTCGATGCGGGTGATGGACAACGTCAACTCGCTGATCGGCGACCGTGGGGTGACGTTCCGAAACAGCTTCGTCAACTACTCGCTCTGCTGCCCCTCGCGCGCCACCTTCCTCACCGGCCAGTACATGCACAACCACGGCGTGCTCGGCAACAAGGCGCCGAACGGCGGCTTCGGCCGCTTCCAGGCCGAGCACGGAGAGAACAACCTCGCCGTCTGGCTGCGCCATGCCGGCTACTACACAGGCATGATCGGCAGGTACCTGAACGGCTACGTGTTCAGCCCGCCCGTGCCGCCCGGCTGGTCGGAGTGGCGCAGCGGCGCGAACCAGAAGGTTTATGGCTACACGCTCGACGAGAACGGCACCCTGGTCAGGTACGGCCAGGACCCCGTCGACTTCAAGCAGGACGTGCTGACCTCCAAGGCGGTCAACCTCGTCGACCGCCGGGCGCCGAAGGCGCAGCCGTTCTTCCTCTGGCTCACCTACACGGCTCCCCACGGCGGCGAGCCTCCGAACCCGAACCCGCCGTTCGACTGCGGCGCCGCCGCGCAGCCGGCGCCACGCCACGCCCATGCGTTCGACTCCGAGCCGCTGCCGAGACCCCCGAACTTCGACGAGGCCGATGTCTCCGACAAGCCGGCCAAGATCCGGAACCTCCCTCGTTTGAATGCGGATCAGATCGCGGACATCCAGCGCAAGTACCGCTGCGAGCTGGAATCGCTGCTTTCGGTGGACGAGGGCGTCAAGAAGATCGTCGATGCGCTGAGGGCGAAGGGCGAGCTCTGGAACACGGTGTTGATCTATACCTCCGACAACGGCTACTTCCACGGCGAGCACCGGATCCCCAAGGACAAGCAGCACATCTATGAGGAGTCGATCCGGGTGCCGCTCCAGATGCGCGGCCCGGGCATCCCCAACGGAGTGAACGTCAGCGACCTGTCGATCAACGCCGACCTGGCACCGACGATCGTCGATCTGGCGAACGCGCACCCCGGCCTGGTGATGGATGGGCGCTCGCTGATCCCGGTTGCGAACCAGCCGGGCATCGAGCAGGGACGAGAGCTCCTGATCGAGGAGCCAAGCTTCGCGGCGATCCGGACCGAGCGCTACATGTACGCGGAGCACGACACCGGCGAGGAGGAGCTCTACGACCTGAATAACGACCAGTTCGAGCTTCGTAGTCGCCACAACTCCCCCGCCTACGCGTCCGTCCAGGCGGAGCTCGCGACCCGCCTCCACCGACTGCAGAACTGCGCAGGTTCCAGCTGTCACAGCCATCTTGTCCACGAGGACGTGGAGTCGCATTTCATCGGCGGCGGCTTCGCCGACCTCGTAGGAGCAGAGTTCAGGGGCCGTGACGGACCCGAGGGCTGAGCGCGATTAAGTCCTCGGCATCGTCTGCGCGAGATACTGCGCGGGCGATGTCGCAGGAGAACATCGAGCAGGAGAACCTGAGGGTTGTGCTGGAGGGGTACGCCCGCATCGACGCCACCGCCGATGAGGGAGACCTGGAGTGGCGGCTGCGGAGGCTGCCCGAGGTGATGGCGACGTATTGGCAGCCCGACGGGGAGTACCACACCGATTCGAGGGACCCCGATTCGGCGATCCATCGCGGGATCGATGCCATCACGCGGCACGCCGCCAACTGGTTCGAGGCATACCCCGACCTCAAGGGCGAGCCGTTGGAGGCGAAGGCAAGCGGTGACAAGGTCTTCCTCTGGGTGCGCTTCAGCGGTCATGGGGCGGGAAGCAAGGTCCCGATTGAGATGGAAGTGGCGCACGTCATCACCCTGCGGGACCGCAGGTGGGCGCGAACAGTCGAGTACGCGGACAAGGCCCAAGCCCTCGAAGCCGCCGGGCTCAAGGAGTAGGCGATGTCGCAGGAGAACGTGGAGGTCGTGCGGAGGGTCTACGAACACTTCGACGCCACGCACACAGCTGACCTTGAGAGGTTGGCCCCGAACGTGGTCTGGGACCTGTCGAACTTTGAGAGCTGGCCCGAGCGCCCACTCTACGAAGGCCACGAAGGGGTGCAGGAGTTCATCGGTGACTGGCTGGAGCCATGGGACACGTACGAGCACGACCTTGAGGCCCTTCACGATGCGGGTGACGACGTAGTGGCCATCGTGCACGTGTCCGGCACTGCCAGCATGAGTGGGGCTGCGGTTGAGATGCGGGTCGGACATGTCTGGGCTCTGATCGACGGCACCGTTGTGCGAGCCACGTTCTATTCCGACCCCGCAAAGGCCCTCGAAGCCGCCGGAGTCTCGGAGTAAGCGATGTCGCAGGAGAACGTGGAGGTCGTGCGCCAGCCGATCGTCATCGGAGCCCGATCGCGCCGTCGTCTCGAAGAGCGAATCTCCCTGCGCTTCCCGGCCATTCGCTCCCTGGTCGGTCGAGCAGTTTGGAGCTTGCCCCCGCGCTCGCGGTTGCGGCAGGCGTTGATCCGTCGCAGCGTGAAGCTGGGCTTCGAGGCACTCAACCGTGGCGACTTCAAGTCGGCCTTCTCCGCCTACGACCCGGAGGTCGAGCTGGTACCCGCGCCACAGCTGAAGGGCCTTGGCCTCGAAAACGTGTATCGCGGGCTGGAGGGACGCACTCGCTTCCAGGAGCGCTGGCACGCTGAATGGGGCGATTTCCAGCACGTACCCAAAGAGGTGATCGACCTCGGCGACGACGGCCTCTTCGTGTCGGGGCGCCTGTGTGGCACTGGCCGCAGTAGTGGAGCAGCGTTTGACAGCGACTTGGGTGTTCTTTTCACGATCTCCGCCGGGCGAATCATTCGTGAGCAGTCCTGGCTCGACCGCGAGGAGGCGCTCGAAGCCGCCGGGCTTGCGGAGTAAGCGATGTCGCAGGAGAACGTGGAGGCCGTGCGCCTGATCTACGAGCAGCTGAATCGGGGCGATGTCGAAGGTGTCGTCGAACTCTGCGACGACGACTTCCTGATGGACATGTCGGAGCGCGTCTTCAATCCGGATACCTACAGAGGGCCTGATGGGATTCGACGGTTTTATGAGGGAGTGAGAGACGCTTGGGAGAGCTACCGTTGGAACGTCGAGGACACGCGCGTCAAGGACGACTCGGTAGTAGCGATGCTTCACTGCCAGGGGAACAGCCGGAAAGGTGGGCCCACAGTCGATTGGCGCGTCGCCTGGCTCTGGAGGTTGCGGCGAGGCAGGGCGGTGTCCGTTCGGTTCTATCGCAACCAGGCGGAAGCCCTCGAAGCCGCCGGGCTGCGGGAGTAGCGAGATACTGCGCGGGCGATGTCGGAGGAGAACGTGGAGATTGTGCGGAGGTGCCTCGAAGCCTTCCAGGACGACGAGGAGACCTGGCTCCAGACCCTCGACCCCGACCTCGTGTGGTATCCGATCGAGGACGGCCACACTCCGGCGCGCGGTATCGACGGGGCGAAGGGAGTCCGCCAACGCTGGCTTGACATGTGGGAAGGACACTCCGTCGCTGTCGAGGACCTCAGGGGCGCGGGTGGGAACGTCGTCGGTACGATCCACGTCAGCGGACGCGGCAGGGGAAGCGGAGTCGAGGTGAACCTGCGGGCCTACCCGCATTGGAAGGTGCGCGACGGCAGGATCGTCTACGCGTTCGAGTACCCGGATAGGGCTTCCGCCCTCGAAGCCGCCGGGCTTTCGGAGTAGGCGATGTCGCAGGAGAACGTGGAGGTCGCGAGGCGGTTTTATCCCGGACCCATAGATGTGGCGGCTGCGCTCGCCGACCGGGACGCCCTCGCAACCGTCCGTGCCGCATTCGAGCCACTGATGCATCCAGACTTCGAAACCGTCATCGACCCGGGTTATCAAATGATGCTCGGCGATCCGGGCATGGACGCGCCGCCGGGGTCCCCGTCGATCTCCTACGGGATTGACGGTTTCGTGAGCATCTTCCGCGAGTGGCTCAGCGCGTGGGAGACCTGGGTGGTGACCCCGACGGACTTCATCGACGCGGACGAGAATCGGGTCCTTGTCATGCTGGACATCCGGGCACGTTCCAAGACCCATCAGGTGGAGATGCCCGTTGAGGCCGCCAACCTCCTGACGATCAAGGATGGGAGGATCGCCCGGATTGAACTGTTCTTCGAACGCGGCCAAGCCCTCGAAGCCGCTGGGCTGCGGGAGTAGCCCGCTCACCGTTTGCCTCCGCGAGAAACTTTTGAGCAACCAAAGGGTTGGGGACGCAGGGGGGCGATTCTCTTTAGGCAGGACGGATCGCCCCCTTTCCATCTCCCTCTCGAAGCTTTGCGTCGTTTCATACGGCGGTAAGACCCCTCTTGGCGCTATTTCGCCGCTGCGCCAGCTCCGCGTAGCGGGCGGTCAGCCCGAGCTCCTCGATGGTTCGCTCGTAGGCAGCGACGCGCTCGGCCTCGTCGCCCCCGCGCTCGCCGATCGCGAGGAGCCTGCGCTGGTGGCTCCGACTGGCATCGGAGTCGAGCGACACGGCTTCGAGTAGGACGCGCTGAAGGATGCGCCGCCTGCACCGCAGGCCGAGGCGGGACAACTCTGGCGAGGAGGGAATCAGCTCGCGGCGTCTACCCACGCGCCCTCCGATTCAGGGTGCCCCAGCGGGACTGTGCAGCCTTGCGGGCTCGGGCCTGGGCTGGGGTCGCGGTGCGAACCGCAGGATCGGCAACCTCGATCGCCGCCAAGAGCCGGAGCTGCACCAGTCGAAGTTGACGCGCCTCCGAGAGCGCCGGATGCACCGTCGTCTGCCCCCGGCTGCCGGTCACAGTCGTGCCGTCGCGATCGACCGCCGCTTCCAGGGCGGCCAGCTCGTCGGCGCAGCGGCAAGCGCGCTCCAGCAGGTAAAGCTCGCGGGCGTCGAGTTCCCAGCCGGAGTCCAGGTCGGCGAGGATCTGCCGCCAAAGCGACTTGCCGGCGGGGGCGAGTCCCTTCGGGGCGGCGGGGCGCTTGGCCTTAGCCATCAGACCCCCGTAAACCGGGACGTTTGGGCATGCCCGCACAGCGAGTGGCAGCCTTCTCCGGTTCCCGAAATAGGGCGTCTTTTTGGTCCTACCCCGGGGGTCACGGCTCTCTCCTCGGGTCGTACTCCTTCAGCAGTTCCACCAGGTGAGCGGGTGCGTTTCCCCCGCCATTGACATGGATGCGCTCCAGGCCCTCAACCTCAGGCCCACGGCCACCGGCGATGTAGGGGCGGTCGGACTTCTGCTCGGTCTCGACCGTCTCGACCAGGGCCGTCACAAGCGCCTCCTCGGCCAGATCGTCGAGCAGCGGCTCGCAGTGCTCCCGGCGACGCTCCCCGACTTTGTCGAGGCGAGTGTGTAGCTCGACTGCTCCCTGCTTGCCGGGCTCGCCTCTGAGTGCTTGGCGGATCTCGGCGCGGACGGCGTTGACGGCCAGGGTCGCGCCCTCGGCCTCACGGTGGAGCTTCTCGGCCTCGGCGGTTGCGGCCAGCTCATGCGTTCGGCCGGGGTCCTGCTTGCCATTCAGCGCTGCCTCACGAAAGGCGGCGCGGTCCTGGTCGGCCGCCGCCTCGACCGCGCGCTCAGCCCTCTCGAATGCGGAGCGGGCCATGACCGCGGCGCGCATCGTCTCCTTGCACTTGGCGGCAAGCTCGGGGAATGGGCCGCCGAGGGCTTCGATGCCCTGCGGAGGGCGCTCCCTGCTGAGCCTCGGCAACTCTCGGCGCGGCAGGGTTGTCTTGGTTGTTGTTGGCATGGGTCGTTCCTTTCAGTTGTCGAGGGCGCGTAGCTTCTGGTTCTTGAGCGCGATCGAGCGGGTGACGTCGCCTGCGTGCTCGGCCTCGCGGATCTGTACGTCGAGGTCGGCAGGAACTTCCTCGCTCGCCGACTCGGGCAGGCGTTCGAGCCCTACCGCCTCACGGGCCTCTTGCTCGGCCTCGGGCGTGATTCGCCCGTTGGCGTCGCTGCGGCGGCGGATCTCCCGCAGCCAGCGGTTCTTCGCCGCAATGCTGTCGCTCACGTCGCGGATGCGATCCGCAGGGTCAGCGGTCACTTGGGACCTCCTTTGGTTGGGTGTTGAAGCTCGCGCTGGCGCGCGGAGCACCCCACGCCAGCGCTTGTCGGCACGTCGGCAGAAGCGGCCGGGCCGCGCCTCGGCCCGCGGGCAGGGCAGCGCTCGGGTCGAAGGTTTGAAGTCGGCCGATCACGGTCGGCCCCCGTTGCGCCCCGCCAGCGCCTTGGTCAGATCATCCAAGCGGCGGTCGATGGCTCGGACGCTGCGGGCGACGGTGACCAGGAGCTGATCGCGCGCCTCGGGGATCTGACGACCACAGGCAGCGCAGTAGAGGTTGCCGCCCTCCAGTCGCCGGTCGGGGAGAGGGCAGTCGCAGAAGGTGCCGATGGGGTCGCCGCGGGTCATGGCATTCCCGCCTCCGTGGCTACGGCGTGGCAACGGGATGGGTACGGGACTGACCCCGACTGACCCTCACTGACGCCTGAAAGCGGCCTGACGCCGTGCCTGCCGCATACGATGGGCGGTGTGGCCAACTACCGGATCTGGGCGCCGTGGCGCCTTCCCTACGTGAGGGACGCGTCAAAGGACACCGAGTCGGAGTGCATCTTCTGCACCAAGCCGGCTGAGGGCGACGACGAGGCGAACCTGATCGTCCATCGCGGCGAGCGCTGCTTCGTGATCCTCAACCTGTTCCCGTACACCAATGGCCACCTGATGATTGCCCCCTACGCGCACTTGCCGACCCTCCAGGAGCTTGACGCCGACACCGTCGCCGAGCTCATGGCCCTGGCGCAGCGGGCGATGGCTGTGCTCGACCAAAAGTACGAGCCGCACGGCTACAACGTCGGCGCCAACCAGGGGCGAGTGGCGGGCGCCGGATATGAGGGCCACATCCACCTGCACGTGGTCCCCCGGTGGGCGGGCGACACGAACTACATGCCGGTGCTGGCCGACACGCGGGTGATGCCGCAATCGCTCGAGCACAGCTACCAGGCCCTGAAGGGCGCGTTTTGAGCGTGCCCGCCGCGGCCCCGCAGGCCAGCACGCGAAGCGGCGGAGGCGGCGGGCATTGGTGACCGCCGTCCCACCCGGGATCTTCAAGGCCTACGACGTCCGCGGGCTGTACGGCGAGGAGATCGACGGCGACACCGCGTGGCTCATCGGCCGCGCCTTCGCCCGGGCGCTGGCCCGCCTGCGCGCAAAGGAGCCCGGCGATCTACGGGTGGGGCTCGGCCGTGACATGCGGGTGGAAGCGCCGGAGATGGCCCGGCGAGTGCGCGACGGCCTGGTCGCGGAGGGCTGCGCCGTCCTCGACGCCGGCATGATCGCCACGGAGATGCTCTACGAGCTGGTCGGCTCGCGAGAGCTCGACGGCGGCGCCATGGTCACCGCCTCCCACAACCCGAAGGCCTACACGGGCGTGAAGCTCGTCCGCGAGGGTGCGCTGGCGCTCTCCGGCGATGCGGGGATCGACGACGTGCGCGCCACCATCGAGGCCGGGCTGCCGGAGCCACCGGGCGGAGGATCGGTCGAGGCGGTGGACGTCTACGACGACTTTCATCGCCGGGCGCTCGGGTTCATCGAACCGAACCGTGTCAGGCCGATGCGCGTAGTGGTCGACGGCGGCAACGGGATGGCGGGACCAATGGTTGGCCCCCTGCTCGAGCGTCTCGGCCTCGATCTGGTGACCACGTACTGGGTGCCCGACGGGGAGTTCCCGGACCACGAGCCGAACCCCCTGCTTGCCGAGAACCGGCAGTTCATCGTCGACAAGGTGCTCGAGGAGGGCGCGAGCCTCGGGATCGCCTGGGACGGAGACGCCGATCGCTGCTTCTTCATCGACGACCGCGGCGAGTTCGTGGACGGCGACTTCTTGACCGCGCTCCTGGCCCAGCAGGTGCTCCGCAGGGAGCCGGGCGCGGTGATCCTCTACGACGTTCGCGCCAGCCGCGCGGTCCGCGACACCGTGAGCGAGGGGGGCGGCAGCTCGCACGTTAACCGCGTCGGCCACGCCTTCTTCAAGATCGCGATGCGCGAGCGCGCCGCCGCCTTCGGGGGCGAGGTCTCCGGCCACTACTACTTCCGCGACTTCTGGTGCGCGGACTCCGGAACGATCCCGGCGCTGCTCGTGCTCGAGCTGCTGTCAGTCGAGGGCAGGCCGCTGTCGGAGCTGGTCGACGCCTTTCGCGAGCGATACTTCATCTCCGGCGAGATCAACACCGAGGTCGCCGACCAGCAGGCCAAGATGCGGGCGCTGGCGGAGCGCTACGCCAACGGCGAGGTCGCCTGGCTGGACGGCGTCTCCGTCGACTACCCGGCGTGGCACTTCAACGTGCGGCCCTCGAACACGGAGCCTCTCCTGCGGCTCAACCTCGAGTCGCTCATCTCGCGCGAGGACATGGAGCGAAAGCGGGACGAGGTGCTGGCCCTGATCCGGTCGTGACCCCGGAGGAGGCGCTCGAACGCGCGGCCGGGGCCGGCATCCACCGGCTGCAGATCCCCACCCCGTTCGCGGTGGGCCGAGTCAACTGCTATCTGATCGAGGACCAGCCGCTGACCCTGGTCGACACCGGCCCGAACTCCGGCAAGTCGCTCGACGAGCTGGAGCGCCAGCTCTCGGCCTTGGGGCGTTCGCTCGAGGAGATCGAGCTGATCGTCCTCACCCATCAGCACATCGACCACCTGGGGCTGGTCGAGATCATCGCCTCGCGCTCCGGAGCCGAAGTGGCGGCGATCGACGTCGTGGTTCCGTTCATCGAGAACTTCGGCGACGACGTCGAGCTCGAGGACCAGTTCGCGGCCTCGCTGATGCTCCGCCACGGGATCCCCGAGGACGTGGTCACGGCGCTGCGCTCCGTTTCCCGCAGCTTCCGCGCCTGGGGCGCGCGGGCCAAGGTGACTCGGCCGCTTCACGACGCGGAGGAGCTTCGCCTCCGCGACCGCGCCCTCGAGGTCCAGCACCGCCCTGGCCACAGCCCCTCAGACACGCTGTTCTGGGACGCCGAGCGGCGAGTCCTGCTCTGTGCCGACCACCTGATCGCCCACATCTCCTCAAACCCGCTGATCTCCCGCTCGCTCGACGGCTCCGACGAGCGTCCGCGGGCGCTGATGAACTACCTCCAGTCGCTTCGCCGGACCAGGGAGCTACCCGCGCAAATCGTGCTTCCCGGTCATGGCGAGCCGATCGTCGACCATCGGGCGCTGATCGACGAGCGCTTCGCGCTCCATCGCCGCCGTGCCGAGAAGATCTTCGGCCTGATCAGCGAGCGCCCTCGCACGGCCTACGAGATCGCCCAGGAGCTGTGGGGGAACGTCGCCGTCACCCAGGCCTTCCTGACCCTCTCCGAGGTGGTCGGTCACATCGACCTGCTGGCCGAGGAAGGACGCGTCCGGGAAGCCCAGGACGGTGACCTGGTTCGCTTCGAAGTGGTTGGGTAACGTGCCGGCGGAGGAAGGCTCGACGAGAGTGCCCGCCGACTCCATCACGATCGAGGCTCCACCCCGCACCGAGGCATCCGCGAACGGGCACGGGTCAGCCGAGCGCGCCCGCAAGAAGCGGATGCTGATCATCGTCCTCCATTTCTCCTAAACCGCTTAGTCAAGGGGTTCCTCGGTCCTCAGCGCCAACGATGCGCCAGTATCCGCGCCAGCCAGCTCGGCTGCGCGGGCCTGATCGGCGCCGCGATCCTCCTGCGCCTGGAGGTAGGTGTCAGCGAGTGCCGCGGCCTCGGCCTCGCCACCCGGCATCAGGTGGCCGTAGAGGTCCATGGTCACGGTGATCGAGCTGTGGCCCATGAAGGTCTGCAACGCCTTGGAGTTGACGCCGGCGTCGATCATGAAGCTGGCGTAGGAATGACGGCACTCATGGAGCGTCAGGCGCCCCAGCCCGGCCGCCTTCCATGCCTTGTCGGCCCGCTTTTGGCTCGCCACCGAGCTGAACGGCTGGCCCGGGTCAGAGCGAGTGAAGACGATGCCCTGTCCGCCGCTGGCGAGCTTGTGGGTCATCAGGTGGTCGCGCAGAGCCGCGGGGATCGGCACCCTGCGGCGCCCAGCGCTCGACTTCGGCTCGATAGCCCCGTCTACAACGTCCCAGCCGCGCTCGACGCGAATCACACCGGCAGCTAGGTCGACGTCCTCCCAGCGCAGGCCCTGCAACTCGCCGCGGCGCAGGCCCGCGTAGAAGGCTGTCGCCCACAGCGCCCGGTCGGACTCGGGCAGGGCGCTGATCAGCTTCACGGCTTCCCGCGGGTCCGCGATCTTCTCTCGCCTGCCCCGAATGGCAGGCAGGTCGAGCCCGTCGCAAGGGTTGACGGGAATGTCGTCGCGGTGCTGGCGGTAGATCGCTCGCATCGGAAGCATCGTCACCTGAATCGCGGACGGAGATAGGCCGCCCGCGTGGAGTCGGTTGACCAGGGCTTGAAGGTCGGCCCGTCGAATGTCGGCCAGCCTCGCTCCGCCGAGGTCGTCCAGCACCCTGTTCTCCATCGCGCCCTGGTAGGCGCGCAGCGCGCTCGGCTTGAAGGGGTTGCCGCTCCGGTTGAGCACGGTCCCGGCCTTGGCGCCCTCGATCCAAGCCGTCCACGCCTCGCGCAGCGTGGTCGTAGTCGGGGTACGCAGGACACCCTTGGTCGCCGCGGTCGTCGCCTCGGCCCGCCAACTCTTGGCTGCGGCCTCGGTCGGGAAGGTCTTGCGGACCTTCTTTCCCTCGCGCTTCAGGTAGACCCACGCCTCGTATGAGTCGCCGCGTTTGCGGATGCCGGTGGTCATCAGCCTCTCCCTCCGTTCAGCCGCGCCGCCGCCTCGGCTCGCTGAGTCTCCTCCTCGGCGAGCAGATTTGCGAACGCGGACGTGTCCAAGAACTGGTCGATCACCTGCTGGTAGAGGTCGCGGAGCACGGTTGGCGGGAGCGCCTCAAGTTCGACCTGGACGAGCCTCCCGTGACGAGCGGCGAATGCGCGGGCGCGAGAGTCGGTCGCCTTGCCGAGCCGCGGCGGCAAGTCGTGCTCCTCCACCTGCTCCCAGGACAGCGCCACCTGCTCGATCGCGTCGAAGCGGTCGGCGCCGCGCCTTCGGAAGTCGCGCAGGATGTCCACACCGGACGGATCGAAGTCCCCGGCGTAGACGAGCACTGATGGTCGCGGGTCGGCCGCGATCAGCTCGCTGATCTCGTCGACGTGGCTCTGCGACGTGTAGCCGCGCAGGGCAACGATCGGAACGCCAAGGTCACGAAACCATGTCTGAAGGCTGGCCACCTGAGTCGCCTTCTCGACCCCGAGCACGAGCTGGTGGGTTTGGCCCTCGGTTCGGTCGAGCCGGTAGCCGGACCTGACCCACTCAGCCAGATCATCGAGTCCGGCGAAGGCGAGCGGACGGTAGATCTCGCGGGTCGGGTCGATCAGGGTGGGGAACATCTCCTGGCGCCGGCCCTCGGCCGTCAACGCCGACAGCCGCTTGTATGGGTAGGTGGCGTTCGGGATCAGCTCCTCGGAGACCAGCGAGTAGAACAGCATTCGCAGGGTCATCGCCACCGCCGACGCGACCACGATCTCCCGTGCCCGGTCGATGATCGGCGGCCAGTGCAGGCGGCTAGGCTGAGGCTGGGTCAAGGCTGTACTCCTTGGCTCCGGGGGCGGGTCGTTAGCGCGGCGCCGCCCCATTTGTGGGACAGGTCCCATTCTACCGGCGTCCTAGACACCATCGCTCAGCACCCTGCTCGCGTTCCGCTCAAGCCAAGCCTCCAACTCGCGGACGGCGACGAGCTTCTTTCGCCCGCATCGGACCCAGCGGAGCTCGGGGGCGACGTGCTCCCTGAAAGCGTCCTCGCTCATGTCCAGTGCCGCCGCGGCGCGGGCCGCCGTCAGCGCCAGCGGGGGAGTCGGAGCCCTGGGCGAACGGACGCTCATCGACATGTCCCGGTGACTCGGGTGACTTCTGTACAGCGGTCACAAATAGACGAAGCAGGTGGGGGGAGCAGGTGGATGGCCGGGT
>JBBPIK010000062.1:0-14373 GCA_038040415.1 Actinomycetota bacterium | reverse complement strand
CGAAGACGTCTTCGTCCGCGACCGAAAGCGGGGCGTGACGACGCGGATCAGGGAGTCCGATGTGGACCGTGGCCTCTACAGCGGCATTCCCTCGATCTCGGACAACGGACGCTTCGTCGCCTTCGAGTCCGCCGCCCCGGACCTGGTCAAGGGCGACCGAAACGAGGCCCTCGACGTCTTCTTGCACGACCGAAAGCGGGGCAAGACGACGCTCCTCAGCGTCAGTTCCGAAGGAACCCAGGGGAACTCCGACAGCTCGTTCCCCGCGATCTCCGCCCACAACGGGCGTTTCGTGGCCTTCTCGTCTTTGGCCTCGAGCCTGGTCGAGGGCGACCGCCATAACACGGCCGACACCTTCGTTCGCGGCCCGCTGCGACTCTCTGGGCGGCCTTGACGGCTCTCTCCCAAGGCCTCCGCTGGGTCCCGCCCTTCATTCCCTCGCCAGACGGGAAGGACGACAAATGAGGTCCAAGCACCTGTTTTTGGCGCTCACGGCCTCGGCCTTGGCCCTCGCCGCCGTCCCAGCCTCGGCGGGGGTGGCGGTGACGACGACGCGCGTCACTGTGAGCTCCGCCGGGGTGCCCGGAAATGCCAGACCGGGGGACTCCTCGAACTCACCAGGCTCGATCTCCGCCACCGGCCGCTTCGTCGCCTTTTCCTCAGCCCACTCGAACCTGGTCGCGGGCGACGGAAACTACTGGGATGACGTCTTCGTCCGCGACCGAGTGCTGGGCGAGACGACCCGGGTCAGCGTCAGCTCCGCCGGGGCGGTGCCAAATAGCGACAGCGCCTTTCCCTCGATCTCCGCCAACGGGCGTTACGTCGCCTTCTTGTCTTTGGCCTCCAACCTGGTCCCGGGCGACCGAAACCATCGCGCCGACGTCTTCGTCCGCGACCGACAGCGGGGCAAGACGACGCGGGTCGACGTCAGCTCCACCGGGGCGGAGGCAAACGACGGTAGCGTGTGGTTGGCCGCGATCTCCGACAACGGGCGCTTCGTCGCCTTCTTCTCCGGTTCCACGAACCTGGTCCCGAACGACCACAACGGCATCCGCGACTTCTTCGTCCGCGACCTAAAGCGGGACCAGACGACCCGGGTCAGCGTCAACTCCGCCGAGGAGGAGCAGATTCGCGGCAGCGGCGTAGAACAGCTGGGGATCGTCCCCGCGATCTCCCACAACGGGCGCTTCGTCGCCTTCTTCTCCTCTTCCCCGAACCTGGTCGAAGGCGACCGAAACAACACCGATGACATCTTCGTCCGCGACCGAAAGCTGGGCGAGACGACCCGGGTCAGCGTCAGCTCCACCGGCGAGGAGGCCAATGACACCAGCCTCTTTTATCCCTCGATCTCCGCCAACGGGCGCTTCGTCGCCTTCACGTCTTGGGCCTCGAACCTGGTGGCGGGCGACGAAAACGGGCACGCCGAAGACGTCTTCGTCCGCGACCGAAAGAAGGGCGTGACGACACGGATCAGGGAGTGGGATGTGAACCGTGGCTACTACGGCGGCATTCCCTCGATCTCGGACAATGGACGGTTCGTCGCCTTCGAGTCCGTCGCCCCCGACCTGGTCAAGGGCGACCGAAACGAGGCCAGCGACGTCTTTTTGCGCGACCGAAAGCGGGGTAAGACGACGCTCCTCAGCGTCAGCTCCGAGGGAGAGCAGGGAAACTCCGAAAGCTCGTTCCCCGCGATCTCCGCCCACAACGGGCGTTTCGTCGCCTTCTCGTCTTTGGCCGCGAGCCTGGTCGAGGGTGACCGCCATAACACCGCCGATACCTTCGTCCGCGGCCCGCTGCGCCCCTCTGGGCGGCCTTGACGGCCCTCTCCCAAAGCCATCCTGCCGCCTAAGCTCTCAAAGAACGGAAGCCCCGCAGCATCGAGGACGTGGGGCATCCTCTCCACCCCTGTCTTGACGGCAGGTTGTCCCGAGCGCGGCGATTCGAGGCAGGTCGTCATCACCTCAATCGCCAGCCCCACCGCCCGCTGCGCCGCCTCTAAGCCGTAGTCAAGGCTCTCCTGGGAGATATCGCTTCGGCCGGTCGGATGCGGAACGGGAGACTGTCCCCTGGAGGTGTGGTGAACCGCCGCGTCTCGCAGATCGAATAGCCAGCGAAACTTCGCAAGGCATCTAGGGAACGGAGCCGATGAGAGAACGCGGACCTCCTAGTGTGGTTGCCAACCTAGTCCCGGCAACGGGCGCACGCCGTTGCGAGACACCGGCTAATTACCTACGCCAACGAACACGAGGATCCCCGCGAGGATCCAACCGACGCCGAGGAGAAGACCTAAGACTCGATCGAATCTGACTCCCGGGCTGTTGAGACGGCGAGAATCAGGCCGGACGGCGCTAATGGACGACCAAAGAGGAGATCGGCATGAAGCTTCGAGAGCGGCTCACCTACGCAAACGTGATGGCGACGGTGGCGGTGTTCTTGGCGCTGGGCGGAGGAGCCTGGGCGCTTGCCCGCAACAGCGTCGGCTCGAGGGCGATCAAGAACAACTCGATCCGCAGCAGGGACATCGACAACAAGACGATCCGCGCCCGTGACGTCCGAAGGAACTCGCTACGCGGCGGCCAGATCAAGGAGGGCTCGCTGGACGCCTCGGCGTTCACGGGTGGGACCAGCGCCGCGGGGCCGATCTCCTGCGATCCGACCGCGCTCGGGGCCTACATCGACTGCGCGAGTGCGCATGTGCGGGTCCCCCGCAAGGCGCGTGTCCTTCTGATCGCCACCGGTGGACAGGAGAGCGTCGGGGGGCCCGCGGAGGCGGACTGCCGCCTCCTCGTCGACGGGGAGCAGATCTCAGGGGAGACGGTGCCGCCGACCCTCCACCCTGGCGAGGCGGCGAGCGACAACACGGACGCGACCGCCACGAACAACTTCGCGATGGCCGCGGTCAGCGATCGCCTTGCCAAGGGCGGGCACAACTTCTCCTTGAGCTGCGATCAGGGAAGCGGGAACGTCAAGATCGACCATCCAAACATCGCCGTGGTGATGATCGGCTGGCGGTGATACGTGCCCTAGTCATCCGGATGTGGGGCCGACCCAGCACTCTCGAACGCTGCCATTCGCGGCCCTTCTGCGAACGTGTGGGAGGCTTGGCACTTCGAGACGTTCTAATGCAATAGCTCGGGCGGCAGCCGCTCGCCAGGTTCGCGGCCTGTGGGGTGCGCAAACTCGATCGGGCGCTCGTGCGCTCGCGCCAAGGGCTCTCCCCGCCCCCGGCTCGCGCCGCCGTTCTGACTCTTCGGCGTCAGCACCGGCTGATCCGGCCGCGCAATCAGTCGGCGATCCTCACGCTGCGTGTGAGGCCGACGGCGGGCCCAGCGCGCCCCGGGGCCGACACGCCAAAGGCCGCATGACCCGACCCCTCTCGAGGCCGATCAGGCCGCGATGCCGTACTTGTGGATTAGGCCGCCGGGCCGAGGCTATGCCGGACGGTCGACGTCAATCCCATCGCGTCCGTGGCGGGAGGGTGACACCAACCGCGCAGTATCTCGTCTGCGTCGGGGCCCGCTACTCGTCTTGAGGTGCCGCTAGGGTCGGCGTCAGCTGACCCCCGAAGACCGACAGCTCCTTGAGCGGTTGGCGCCGCATCTCCAATACGACGCCCAGGACGGCTACCGTGCCGTGTCGGCGGCGACGATGACCGACCCGCCCTGCAACTGCCTCGCGACCGGCACCGGCACCCTGATCGCCGGGAAGCGCACCGTCACGGACCTGAGCCTGGAGGTGCTGCGCCCCGAACCCGCTCGAGGACGCGATCAAGCTGCAGCGAAGGCCCGAGTACCCGCACTGCACATATGGCCACGTCGTCCGTCGCGCCTCGAGCGTTGGCTCGAGTACTGGCTCTGGTACTACGACAACCCGAAGAAGTTCCTCGGCCAAGGGCGCCACCAAGGCGACTGGGAGATGGTGATCGTGGAGGTGGGCAATGACGGCACCCCGAGGAGCGTCACCTGCTCACAGCACAGCGCCGGCGAGGCGCGCCGCTGGAACGCGGTGGCAAAGCGGGACGGCCATCCGCTCGTCTACGTGGCGCCGTTCTCGCACGCCAACTATTTCGAGCCCGGAACGCACTTCTACTTCCCGGGCGCCGACCACCCGACGACGAAAGGGCCGTGCCGGCTGCCCGAGGTCGCGGAGTTCGGCGACTGGCAGGAGTGGCGCGGGCGCTGGGGCGCCACCCTGGGCCCGCTTCGCGGCCGGCTGAACATCGGCGGAACGAGCCCGATGGCGCCGATCGCCCAGGCGCAGCGGTGGGCTCGTCCCTACGCCTACCACGCCGCCGCGGTGGTGCGAAAGCCGGTGGCGTGGTTCTTCCGGGCGCTCTGGTTCCTCGGCAAGGCCACATTCCCGCTGGTGCCGAAGCTCTCGCGCACGACGCTCGAGGGGACGAAGGTGACGGTCGACTACGAGCTTCCCCAGCGCGGCCTTCACCGCGGACAGCACCTGCTCCTCACAGTCCACTCCGCCGATGACACCGAGGAGGTGCTCCTGAGCCAGGCGTTCGAGGACGCGGAGCGAAGCCGGTCGGTGGCGCTCGAGCTGCCGCGAGCCCCGCAGGGCGGCTGCCGGGTCTTCGCGAGCGCCTTTAACCTACTCGGGCAGCGAAGCAACCCCGTGGACATCGCGGCCGGGAGCGCGGTACTGAACGCGACCTGACGGGCGCCCCGAGGGCGGAGGCGTCAGCCGGGATCGCCCCTTGTTGGTGATCCGGGTTGGATGTAGGGTCGCGATGTCGTTGGACATTCCGACCGAGGAGGCGTTATGGCCTTGACAGAGGCGCAGCGCAAGCAGAAGGCACAGGAACGCGTCGAGGCACTGGAGAAGGAGCTCGACAGTCAAATTGGGCGATGGGTCGCCGCCGGCGTCGCGGTGCTGGCTCCGGTGATCGCGGTCGCGTGCGCCTGGCTGCAGGACAAGATCGGGGTGAACCTCGATCCATCCGAGGTCACTGGATTCATCAGCGCCACCGTCGTCGGCATCACCGGCGCCGGCGCGACCTGGGTCTACAACCGCGGCGGCTTCGAGAAGAACGCGGAGGAGCTGGTCTCCCTGTACCTCCGTGGCAAGGACATCGAGGCCTAGCGGATTCTGCCTCCCGACGCACCGGTGGCCGGGCGAGGTGGGCCGATCCGCGATCGGCCCACCAGTGAGAAGGTAGGCCTCGCCCTCTCGGGAGGAGGCTTCCGGGCTGCCTTCTTTCACGTCGGCGTGCTCGCGCGCCTCGCCGAGCTCGGCATCCTGCCGAAGGTCGAGGTCATCTCGACGGTCTCGGGCGGGTCGATCGTCGGCGCCGCCTACTACATCGGGCTGAAGGAGCTGCTCGAGTCGAAGCCCGACGGGCAGATCATCAGCGCTGACTACCAACAGCTCGTTCTGAAGGTCGAGCAGAGGCTGCTCGACGCGGTGCGCAAGAACATCCGAGGCCGCTTATTCGGCAACCTGGTCAAGAACGTCGTGATGGCCTGGCCGACCTACTCGCGAAGCGACCGGATCGGCGATCTGTACGACCGCTACCTCTACAAAGAGATGTGGCCTGGATCGCGCGAGCGCAAGTGGTGGGGTGCGGAGAGGCAGATCGCGCTGCATGAGCTCCGGATCCAACCGCACGGGGAACCCGCCGGCTTCAACCCGCACGAGCACGGGGCGCATCGTCGCGCCAAGGTTCCGATCCTGCTGATCAACGCGACCTCGCTCAACTCCGGACACAACTGGCGCTTCGAGGCCGTCCGCATGGGCGAGGCGTTGCCCAAGCAGGAAGGCAAACAGGAGACCGTCGAGGAGGTCGACAAGAACATGCGGCTTATCCAGGGCAATTTCGATCCTGGAGGTGACGGGCCTCTGCTCCCAGAGGGGCAAAGGGATTTCCCGCTCGCCCTGGCCGTGTCCGCCTCGGCGTGCGTCCCGCTCCTGTTCCATCCCCTGTCGATCTCCGGGGTGTACAAGGGGATTCGCGTGGAGCTCGTCGACGGAGGCGTGCAGGACAACCAGGGGCTTCAGGGCCTTCTCGACGAGGAGTGCTATTACCTGATCGTGAGTGACGCGTCGGGTCAGATGCTCGACGTCGAGAGACCCTCGACGCTCCTCCCGTCGGTCGCCGGTCGGTCGATGTCCATTTACGGGGATCGCATTCGCGACGAACAGCTCGTATACGCGCGATCGGGCGATGGTGAGATGGCGCTCATGCACCTGCGCAAGGGGCTGAGGGGCAAGGCCGTGGAACCCAGCCAAGCGGTGACGGACGCGGCAGACGAGCGAGAGGGGGACTTCGACTGCAGCGAGTTCGGCGTGGATAAGGATGTTCAAGTCGCGCTTTCACGGATCAGGACGGACCTCGACGACTTCAGCGACCGCGAGGCCTTCTCGCTGATGCTCGACGGCTACAAGATGAGCGAGCGCGAGCTCAACCGCGCCGCGATGCAGCCCCTTCGCGGCTCTAATCCCCTCGATGCCGATCCCGACGAGTGGGACTTCGGCGCCGTCAACGACAACATCGGATCGCCAACCGACCGCTACCTGCGCCAGCTGCACGCAGGGCAACACCGCTTCTTCCGGATGATCGCGACAGAGCGACTCGCGAGGCCCTGGCTGTTCGGCGCAGCAAATGCGCTTGCGGCTGGGTTACTGATCGCGCTCATAGTGTGGAAGCGGGGGGCGATTTCAGACGTGTGGCGGGACGATTGGTCCGCCGGCGCGGTGATCCTCGCAGTCGGCGTGCCGCTCGTCCTCCTCGCCGCCTATCTGGCGATGGCGATGACCAGCCCACTCGTCCGCTACCCGCTCGCCGTTCTGTCAATGCCGCTGGCACTCGTCGCCGGGTTACTTCTCTGGGCATGGGCCTGGATCGCGCTCCCGGCGAGGCTCCTCAGGGCCAAGCTCGCGGCCGTGCCCAGCCAACCCTTCCCCTGACAGTCGCCGCCGTAGCAGCGACCGGGCGGAGCGCCTAGCTGCACTAGCCGAAGGCGGTGAGCTCCCGGCGGCGCTCCCTACTTCCGGAGCAGCACCGACGCCGTCTCGTCCATCTCGTCGGCCGTCGCTAGGTCATGGCGGCGGTCGGAGTTGAAGCGCCCCTCGGCGATTCCGTAGGGCCTCTCGCCGACGCCGAAGTGCCCCGCGTGTGGGGTGGGCAAACTCGATCGTGCCTCGCGGCGAGGGCATGGCCGAGGCTCCCCCCTCCGTAGAGTCGCCGGGCTCTGTCGATCCGAATCAGGAGGCCGCGCTTGCTCGCCTCGCTCGTCTACCTCGCCCTACGCAGGCTTATCGAGCTCCGTTGCGGCCTGGACCTGGCAGTCTCACTTAGCCCGGGGTTGGCCGTTCACCTTTGGCCGCCTTCCGCTTCGCCAGCGCAACCATTACCGCGCCAATCAGGACGACGATCACGTAGACCCAGAATGGAAACCACTCGGCGAATCCGTTTGCCGCTCCGACCGCGACTCCTAGAAGCGCCGGCACTGTCAACTCGCCTCGCCCCGGAGGCCCTACCGTTTGACTTTCCCGGACGTGTGCTTCCACGGTTCAATTTTCCATGAACGGCCGGTTTCCCGCAACTCCACTGCCTTGACAAGCCTGCGCTGGGCCTGTGGGGTGCGCAAACCCGATCGTGCCTCCGGCGGAGGCATGGTCGGCCTCCCGCGCCTCCGTAGAGTCGCGCGGCCCGGTCCCATGCCCACGTCAGGAGGTCGCGATTGCTCGCCTCGTTCATCTACCTGGCCCTGCGGAGGCTCCTCGAGCTCGTCTTGCTGCGCCCCCGCTCCGTCTGACGCGCACCAGCGGATCACCTCGGGCTGGTTTGTCGGTGATCGGGTGCGCTGACCGCGCCCGCTCCCATAACCCGCCATGTGAACAAGGTGATACCCCTCCGCGCGGCTTGGCCCCAGGCTGCTTCCGCGAGCCGTATGGCTAGGCGACGCCACCCGACTCGCTCCCCAGAACACCGTCTCCGGCGAGCGGGAGCTATCGTGGCACGGCGATGGCGAGAGTCGGCGAAGTCTTTGTTCCGGGCGGTCTCCCAAGCATCACCTACAACCCTCGGGAGGAGCTGAAGCTAGAGCAGCGCGTGCGCGACTACCTGGATCAACGCCACAGGGTTCTCTCGCTCTCCGGGCCCACGAAGTCGGGCAAGACCGTGCTCCTCAGAACCGTGGTCGCGGAGTCGATCTCGATCTCCGGCGGGTCAATCAGCTCCGTCAACGAGTTCTGGGAAGCCGTCGTCGACCACACTGGCGGCTATACCGAAATCGGGATCGAGGCGAGCGATACTGAGAGCGCGGGCAGCGTCACGGGAGGCGGGGTCTCGGGTGGGATGCCTGGGCTCGCCCAGGCGGAGGGTCAGCATTCGAGATCGCGAGACGAGGCTCAGACGACCAGCGACACAAGAAGTCGGCGCCGACCGCCGCACATCGTCGCCGCCGAGGGGTTGAAGCGCGTCGGCCTGCCGCTGATCATCGACGACTTCCACTACATGAACCCGGACATCCAGGTCGCGGTGATCCGGGGGCTCAAGGAGTTGGTCTTCGATGGCGCGCCAGTGATCCTGGCGTCGGTGCCGCATCGCGCCTTCGACGCCGTGCGTGTCGAGCGCGAGATGACCGGCCGGGTGGAGCAGTTGGAGATCAGGTTCTGGTCGCCGGAGGAGCTGCGCGGGATCGCCGAGACCGGCTTCGAGGCCCTCAACGTGACGGTGGCCGAGGCGATCGTCAAGCGGCTGATCGAGGAGTCCTTCTCGAGCCCGCACCTGATGCAGGACTTCTGCCTGGCGCTGTGTATCGTGAACGACGTCCGCGAGACGGAGTCTGAGACGCGGGAACTCCAGGCACCCAACTGGATCGAGTTTTTCCAGGAAAGAGCCTCGTCCGCGTCGAAGACCGCGTTCGAGCTGCTCGCCCAGGGGCCCAGGCAACGCGCGGATCGCATCGAGCGAGTCCTGAAGGACGGCACGACGACCGACATCTACGGGGCCGTCCTCGCGGGGATTGCGGCTACCGGCCCTGTGACCGCACTCGACTACACGGACCTCCGGTCATCGCTCCGAGAAATCATGGCCGATCCGCCGCAGACCCAGGAGGTCACCCGCGTCCTAGAGATCATGAGCAACATCGCACGCGACAAGATCGAGGGCGAGCCGGTTGTCGACTACGACCAGGAGCGAAGCGCCCTCTTCATCTCCGACCCCTTCTTCGCGTACTACCTCCGGTGGGGAACCGACCCGCCGCTGGCCGCGGTACGGGAAACCCTGCGCCCCTAGTCCCTGCTCAGGCGCCCCAGCGCAAGAATGAGGGTCCGAGTGGTCCGGCGCTGCCCTGACTGGCGCGGCGCTAGATCTGCGTGTAGCGGTCGATCGCGTCGAGGAGCACCTGCGTGCCGGTCTCGTTGACGACGACGTAGCGGCGCCGGGCGGCGGTCCACCCGGTAGGGCCGCGGCAGGCCGGCGTTCTCGGCGAACCCGAAGCTCGCCATGATGCCGCCGACCTGGAGGCCGTCCTTGCCCAGATGCTGCTGGAGTTCCTCGAAGGATGCCTCCGGGGCGTTCTCCAACAGGTAGCGGAGCGCCCGCCGGGCGTCGTCGGTGATCCGCGTCACCAGCTCGTCCGCCCGCTCCGGCGTATACACCGGCGCCTCCCCCTCGCTCGCCGGCGACCCGTCGCCCACGAGGCGTTCATCAGCCACGCGCTTGAGCTCGGGTACTCCCAGCACCACAAGAGACACGAGCGACCCTCTGAGCTAGGCTGGTCCTTGGTCCTGCTCAGGCTGCATCGCTTAGCACCGAACGGAAAGTCAAGGAAGGTGGAGGTGTCGATCGAGCCGAGCGATCGCTGCGCCGCGAGTGCTCGAGCTAGCGAACTTGCGTAAGCGGCCCAGGTCGAAGAAAGTCAAGAGCAACCACCGGGGGATTCGCCCTGCCAATCGAAGCCGCACCGTCTGAGCGCCCGCCCGGGCCACGTAGCCCCGGTGGCGAAACCAAGAGGGCAGATGTGCGCGGGGTCGTTTTGCAGATCCTTGCCGCGTTTGGCACCGGCATCGGAGTGCTCGGCTTCGTTGTCTTCTTTGGGGCAGCCATCCTTTGGGTTCGCTTCGATAAGGCTGGCTTGCCAGCCAATGAAGCCGTGGCTGTTGTGCCGAAGCCGGTGTTGTTGACCACGGGAGCAAGTTTCCTGGTCCCCGCGCTTCTCTTCTCGCTTGGTGCTATCGCGGTCCTTCTGGGCATCAATTTCCTGCTCGGCAGTTGGAGCGCGTTCCGGAAGTACGCAATACGGGCGTCCGATCACGACCCGGCGAAGCTCAGGGACTTTTGGAGATTCTCTAAACAGGCCTTGCGGGAGTCCGTTCAACAGACCCGCTACCGGGATCAGGCGACGCCCAGGACTAGGAAAACCTTCTGGACCCTTCCTAGGCGGATCCTCCGGAGGATGCGTAGGGCCCTCTGGACCGTCCCCATGGAGTTCCGTGACAAGGCGCGCCGCGAGGATCCGGCAAAGCTAACGGCTGAGGCCGAGGACAAGCGCGCCGAGGCCGAGCGCTGGCGCCAGGCGGCCGCTCGGTTTCGAAGGTTGCGAGAAGAAGGCGTGCGGGTAACACCGCCCGAGATGGTCCTAATCGAGCAGCAGTTTCTTGAGGCAGCTGCCCTCCAACAGTCGGCCATAAATCGAGCTCTCACCGCCGAGAAAGAGGCGATCCAACTCGAGGAGAAGGCTCGGCAGACCACGCGCACCGCCAGTGAACGGGAGGAGATCGAGCTACTCAAGGACGAGGCTAGCCAGGCTGCAGCTGAAGAGGCGATTCGACTCAGGGAAAAGGCTCAGCAGGCGACTCGCGCCGCCGCTCAACTACCTCCCTCCAATATCGACGAGCTTGGTCAAGTCGGCCAGCGGGTGGCGCTGTCCTTACTTGTCGCCGGCGTCTTCGTTGGCGAGCTCGTCTTCATCGCAGGTGCGGCCCTGCACACCGGTGTCTGGCAGGCCGTCAGCCTATCCGCGTTGGCCTTTGTGAGTGCAGCCATTAGTTGGCTGATCTACCTAAGAACGATGCGCCTTCTATTACTTGGACTTGCCGTATTTCTCAACGTTGGCATCTTCGCCGGTGCTGCAACGTACGCCCGGACTGTTCACGAGCTCAAGGTCGAGCCCGCGGGGGTGCTTCGCAAGAGCCGTGGTCCAGTCACCGGGTTCTTCGTCGCTCAGACGACGGACTGGCTTTATCTCGGCGTGGATCAGAATCCGGAACGAGGGGCAGGAACTCGACTCCTGGCGATCCCAAGCGACGATGTCGCCGAGTTCGCCGAGAGTGCTCTGGTCTCACCGGAGGTAGCCAAGGGCGTATCAGCTCGGCTGGCTCTCGGGCTATGTTGGCGCCGCGACAAAGATGAAGCCAAGCATCAGCCAGGAGGAGCGTCAGGCACGACGCTTGCCTGTACTCCCGAGCAGAAAAGGGCACTAGCAGCGAGAGTAGCCATCTTGCGCTCGCTGACGCTTCGCTACTCGAGCTCGGCCCATGCATTCGAAGGCCGACTGACGGCGCCACGCCCGGCCTGCAAGTCGAATCGAGTGGTGACCGTCTTCGCGAGGCAGCGTGGTCCCGACGAGAAGCTCGGAAAGGTCACGACCAAGCCAAACGGCAAGTACAAGCTCCGCCACGGGCGGCGTCCCGGCCGCTACTACTCGAAGTCGCCCTTGAAGCTGATCACTAGGTTGGGGCGCTGCGGAGCCACGAGATCCAGAAGCGTAAAGCTTCCCTAGAGCGAAGCGAACAAGAATTGCCGCGGGGTCGAGGTAAGCCGAACAGCCGGCAGTGGCGTGTTCTCGGATGACGCCGTTGCCGCGAACGCGGATCCGTCCGGCTGCCTTTCGAGTGGCCTCCGCCGTTCACATGCTCGCCGCGCCGCGCGGTCGCTCTACGCCCAGTCCTGTTCTTCGCAGTACTCGGCGTCTCCCTTGGTGGCGATCGGGGCCAGTCTACGCACCGCATGCCGGACACCGATCTGGACCCTCGGCCGACGAAGACGCCACAGGCGAAGGCACGACTTGGCGTTCGGGGCTCGACGCCGGAGCAGGGCAAGACACTCGTGATCCGCAGCAATCTGATGGACAAGGGGTTGATCTTCAGCCCGGAGTACGGGCTGGTTGACTTCACCATGCCGCACTTCGCCGAGTTCATGCGCCAGGGAAGGGCCGAGGAGGGCCGACCCTTCCATACCCGCCGCGACGCTCATTCGCGCCTGCCGTGAGCTGAGGCGCGCGTTGCGAGTCCCGCAATGCGACCCTATTCTCGGGTAGAGGCGCTGATGACTCAAGGAAGGCTGACCGATCGGCCGGTGCCGAGCGCGCGTCGTCGCGACGAGCTGCGACGCTGGCTCCCCCGCCTCGCGGCGCGTGTCAGCAAGCCGTTCGCACGCCGCCGCTGGCTGCACTCATACCGGGGCGTCCTGTGGCAGCTTGCGCTGATCGGCGGAGCGATTGCGGCTCTCGCCGCGCTGGCGGGTGTGCTGTTCGTGGTCGGATTCTCGCTCGGCGCCGTGGGGCGGGACTTCACACGCGGCATCGCGTTCGCTATCGGATCCGCTGTCGTGTTGGGCGTCGCGGGCGCCGTGTACTTCGCCGGCTGGACGCGCCGCCGCGCCACGCGTCGCATTCTCACGCTCGCCCACGACAACCCGGTCGAACTCTTCCACAAGGGACCCGCTCCCAAGGAACGAGGGGCGAGTCGCCGTTCTCTATAGAAGCCGGCTCATGGCGCCTTGCCGAAGAACTCCTGCAATGCCGCTTGTGCGCTCCTAATCTTGATGCGAAGCCGCTTCAATTCTTCAGGGACTCTCGCATCGAAGCGCCTGACGCCCCGGTGGAAATGATCGTTGGCGGCGTCGTTCATTGCATGGATCAGAACGTAGGCCGGGTCTACGGCATCCCAAACGGCGGGGGCCTCGTCCGCTATGAAATCACGGGCGGCATCCCATTCAGCATGTTGCAGACCCTCGACGCGCACATTCCAGAAGGAGCCCCGCTCCACGGCATCGTCAACTCTCTTGCGACTGGCATCCAACTCGCTATTGACACGGCGGGCTAGGCGCTTCGCCTGGATGTGCCCTTCCTTGCCCTGGCTAGGTGGAGGGGATCGGCGTACATGCGCCAAATACGGAAGTGCCATCAGCACGGTGCCCACCGCCAACAACACGGCAATGAGCGCGGTCAAAGGCAATCCCCTCAAGAGCCTGACCACGAGCACAACGAGACCCGCGAGGAAACTGAGATTGCCCGCGCGGGCAATCCAGCGATTATCGAGCAGCGTGAGCACGACCCGATCCTACGTCCGCTGTCTCGCTGATCGGTTTCTGAGGATGACCTGCGCCTTCTGCCGAAGCCGGGGGTCCGCTGGTGGCTACCCAGCCGCCTCTCGCCCGTGGCCGCTCGGTGCGCAATCCGTTCGCATTGGCTTGAACTTCCCGTGGGGCGTCACCGTAAGCTTGACCTGGTGACCGCCACGAACCACGTCCACCTTTCGAGAAATGGAACGCCACGACGACAACTCGCTGATCATCTACTCCGATGGCTCAATGCTCTCCAAGCCGCGTAGGGGCGGGAGGGGAACGACAAAATGAGGCGGTCCAAGTATTCGTGTCTTGCGCTCACGACCTGGGCCTTGGCGCTCGCCGCCGTCCCAGCCTCGGCCGGGGTGGCGGTGACGACGACGAGGGTCAGCGTCAACTCCGCCGGGGCGAGCGGGAACCCCTGTTCGGGGTGCTCCTCGAACCTACCAATCTCGATCTCCGCCACCGGGCGCTTCGTCGCCTTTTCCGACAACGCCCCGAACCTGGTCAAAGACAAACGAAGCTACTTCTATGACATCTTCGTCCGCGACCGAGTGCGGGGCGAGACGACCCGGGTGAGCGTCAGCTCCGCCGGGTCGGAGGCCAATAATGACAGCGGCTTTCCGGCGGTCTCCGCCAACGGGCGCTTCGTCGCCTTCGCGTCTTTGGCCTCGAACCTGGTCAAGGGCGACACCAACCATCGCGGTGATGTCTTCGTCCGCGACCGAAAGCGGGGCAAGACGACCCGGGTGAGCGTCAACTCCGCCGGGGCGGAGGCAAATGACGGCACCGTGTGGCGACCCGCGATCTCCGCCGACGGGCGCTTCGTCGCCTTCTTCTCCGGTTCAACGAACCTGGTCCCGAATGACCACAACGGCATCCGCGACTTCTACGTCCGCGACCTAAAGCGGGACGAGACGACGCGGGTCAGCGTCAGCTCCACCGGGGCGGAGCAGGCTCCCGGCCCCGGCGTAGAACAGCTGGGGATCATCCCCGCGCTCTCCGCCAACGGGCGCTTCGTCGCCTTCTTCTCCGCTTCCCCGAACCTGGTCGAAGGCGACCGAAAC